>NZ_JBFAXK010000029.1:0-107501 GCF_040680715.1 Nocardia sp. NPDC051981
AATCGGAACCAAATTTCAAAATTTGGCACTGACATTCATCGACACACTATTGAGTTCTCAAAGAACACACGCACACACGATCTCCCGGGCTCTTATTCCCGCTCGATCGTGAGGCAACTTTTACAGCTTAGCCCCGTCCGCGCAGCAGAACCAAATCCGCTGGTTGGTTGGGAGCTAGTGTGATCATCAGGCGAAGCTCGTCTCACCGGAGTCGGTGTCCGTGTCGCTCTGACCTGGAATAAGTTACGTGTTGGTTGTTCGCATGTCAAATCGCCTGTTCAGGACGGGTTTTCGCGAACCCGTCCCGACACCGGCTGTTCAGTCCGCGGTTCCGACCCGTTCGATCCGGGCTCCCAGCGAGCGCAGGTTCTCCACGAAATCCGGGTAGCCACGGTCGATGTGGAAGACATCGTGGACCTCGGTGACACCGTCGGCGACCAGACCCGCGAGCACCAGACCCGCGCCGGCGCGAATGTCCGACGACCACACCGGCGCCGACGACAGTCGCGGAATCCCGCGCACCACAGCGTGATGCCCGTCGGTCCGGGCATCCGCGCCCAGGCGGATCATCTCTTCGACGAAACGGAACCGCGCTTCGAAAATGTTCTCGGTGATCATCGAGGTGCCGTCGGCGATCGCGGCCAGACCGATGGCCATCGGCTGCAGATCGGTGGGGAACCCGGGGAACGGCAGGGTCGAGAAGTTCACGGCGCGAGGGCGATCCGCCTGCACCACGCGAAAACCATCCGGTTCGAACGAGATTCGCGCGCCCGCGGAGCGCAGCTTGTCCAGCACCAGGGACAGGTGCTTGGGGTTGATGCCGGTCACCCGCACATCCCCGGTGGTCATGGCGGCGGCGATACCCCAGGTCGCGGCGACGATGCGATCACCGATCACCCGGTGGGTGGTCGGCGAGAGCTTGTCCACGCCCTCGATGGTCAGCACCGAGGTACCCGCGCCGGAGATCTTCGCGCCCATCCGCGCCAGCATGTTGCAGAGATCCACGATCTCCGGTTCACGCGCGGCATTGTCGATGACCGTCTCCCCCTCGGCCAGCACCGCGGCCATCAGGATGTTCTCGGTCGCGCCGACCGACGGGAAGTCCAGGCGAATCCGGGCGCCCTGCAGCTCCTCCGCGCGCGCCACCAGGCAGCCGTGCTCGATCTCGGAGGTCGCGCCCAGCAGTCGCAGACCGGCCTGATGCATATCCAACGGGCGCGAACCGATGGCGTCACCGCCCGGCAGCGCCACCACGGCCCGCTTGCAGCGCGCCATCAGCGGACCCAGCACACACACCGAGGCACGGAACTGGGTGACGGCCGGGAAGTCCGCGTGGTATTTCGGTTCCGGCGGCGTCGCGATGGTCACGGTCTCGTGGTCAACGGTGACGTCACATCCGAGACCGCGCAGCACCTCGGCCATGAGCGGCACGTCGAGGATGTCCGGGCAGTTCGTGATGGTGGTCGTCCCCTCGGCCAGCAACGCGGCGGCCATCAGTTTGAGGACGCTGTTCTTCGCGCCGCCTACCGCGACCTCACCGACGAGCCTGCTGCCCCCGGTCACCAGAAACCGTTCACTCACGGGGGTCAGCCTAGTGGTCCTCTCTCGCGCTCGCGGCGTCTCCGCCCGGCCGCCAAAGTATGTCGCCGTCCGGATTGGCGACCCGGCCGAGAATGAACAGCAGGTCGGACAGGCGGTTGAGGTATTTGGCGGGCAGCGCGTTCGTGTCGTCGGGGTGCGCCGCGACCGCGGCCCACGCCGAACGCTCGGCGCGTCGCGCCACGGTGCGGGCGGTGTGGAGCAGTGCCGCCAGCGGTGTACCGCCGGGCAGGATGAACGAATTCAACGGCGCCAGAGGCTCATTGAACTCGTCGCACCACTTCTCGAGGCGGTCGATGTAGACCTGGGTGATGCGCAGCGGCGGATACTTGGGCTCCGCGACAACGGGCGTGGACAGGTCCGCGCCGGCGTCGAACAAATCGTTCTGTATCGAACGCAGCACACCGAGCATCCGCTCGTCCGGCTGCCCGAGCGCGATGGCGACACCCAGTGCGGCATTGGTTTCGTCACAGTCGGCGTAGGCGATCAGCCGCGGGTCGGTCTTGGCCACCCGCGAGAAATCGCTCAGCCCCGTGGTGCCGTCGTCGCCGGTCCGCGTGTAGATCCGCGTCAAGTGAACGCTCACAGGATCACACTATCCGGCGCGGCGGCGGCGAATTCGCTCGGAGGGGCGGGATTCGACCCAGGAGAGGAAGGCAGCCATGGCGCCGCGATCGAGTGCCAGCTCGTAGCTGCCGCCACCGTCGGAGACCTGGACGATGACCTCGTCGGTCATGATGTCGTACTCGTCGTCCTGCGGGGACCGCCGCGGGCCCACCTCGATGGCGAGCCGGCGCATGGTGGAATCCGGGCCGAGCTTGAGGCTGGAGAGTTTGTAGAAGAGGAGCGTGTCCTCGTCGTAACGGATCAGGCCGTGCCGCCAGCCCCCGCCGTGGCCGCGGGCAGGCAGCACGCGCAGCAGGGCGGCGGTTCCGCCGCGGCGCAGCATCACCAGGCGATACGTCGAAGCCAGGGCCAGGCCGACAAGCAGCAACACCAGAATGATCAGAAGCCACATCCCGGTTTGCAATGCCGCTCCGTCCCTTCACATCCGCGTTGCTGTCGATCACTGACCGGCCGACGGCCGGGCCCCGCTTTCGGTCGATAGTAGCGACCGCGGAAAGGTGAAGTCCGGCCATCCACCGAATGTGACGTATGCGCTGATCAGCAGGGTGCGGAAGACATATCGGCCCATGGTGAACGACTCACCGTAAAAGCACCGGGTTGCCGATGTAGGTCGGGCTGTCGACCTCGACCGCCACGAACGAGCGCGCCTGGGCATAACCGCCGCACCCGTTCACCGTGAAGGTCTCGTCCGTCCAGCTGACGCCGGCGTGCGGGCCGGGAACCTTGTTGTAGCCCTCGGGGCAGCCTCGAGGTCGGGGCAATGTCGCCGGGCAGATTGTGGCAACGCGCCGAGCAGGTCGTTCTGAGTCACCTGCGTCATGTCGGTCGCCTCCCCGCCGCTGACGCCGCAATTCATTGCGTCGATATCCACCTGGCAGCCGACCACGTAGCCGGTGTGCATCGTGGCGGAAAAGTCGAAAGCGTCTGAATAGCCGGTACTTTGCCAAACGCTTCAGATCACTTCCGGGGACCGGCGAAAGCATTTAGCCACGTTGGGTAACCAAAATCTCAATTACGGCACAAAGTATCCGAAAACATCGGTCGCTTACCAGCTCCTGGCGGCAAGAGCCGAACGCGCGACCCGCTGAGCGGGATCGGCGATGGCCGTAAACTGGAACACGTTCTTATGCTCCGGACAATTGGGATGTCTTGGAAGGAGATTCCGTGGAAATTACCGCTGCGGTGGCCCGGGGAGCGGACGTGCCGTTCTCGATGGAGATCCTCACCCTGGAGGAACCGCGACCGGGCGAGGTGCTGGTGCGCATCGTCGCGTCCGGGGTCTGCCACACCGACCTGGTCACCAAGGGCGTGTTTCCCGCCGATTTGCCGATCGTGCTCGGACACGAGGGCGCCGGGATCGTCGAGCAGATTGGCTCGGAGGTAACCGGAATCGAAGTCGGTGACCATGTTCTGCTCACCTATGCCAGTTGCGGGACCTGTTCGCGATGCACCAACGGGCTTCCGCCCTATTGCGAGAATTTCGTCATTCTGAACACCTCGGGCGGACGCGCGGATTTCACCTCGCCGCTGAGCAGCAATGGCGAGCGCGTGATGGGCGCGTTCTTCGGGCAATCGAGTTTCGCCACCCACGCACTGGTGCCGGCACGCAGTGTCGTGGTGGTCGACAAGGACGTGGACCTGGTGGCCACCTCCCCGTTCGGGTGCGGTGTGCAGACCGGCGCGGGCGCGGTCGCCAATGTCATGAAGCCGGGGCCGAACGACTCGCTGGCCATCTTCGGCGTCGGCGGCGTGGGTATGGCGGCCCTCATGGCGGCCCGTGCCATCGGCGCGGGAACCATTGTCGCCATTGACCTTTCCGCCGATCGGCTGGCCGTGGCCAAGGAGCTCGGCGCGGACGTCACCATCGACGGCGCGGCCGAGGACGTGGTGGCGCAGATCGTCGCGGCGACCAACGGCGGCGCGAACTTCGCGCTCGACACGACCGCCCTCAATGCCGTCATCGCCAAGGGCCTGGAGGCGTTGGCCCCCATGGGCACTCTCGTGCTCGTCGGTCTGGGAGAGGCCAGCATGGACCTCGAAATCGGCCACCTCACCGGCAACGGCAAGGCCGTCCGGGGCTGCATCGAGGGCAGTGGCGATCCGCAGCGATTCATTCCGCAACTGCTGCAGTGGCATGCCGAAGGCAAGTTCCCGATCGAGAAGATCAGCAAGACCTACGCCTTCACCGATATCGACACCGCGGTCGCGGACGCCCACCACGGCGCCACGATCAAGCCCATTCTCACCTTCCAGTGAGAACGACACCCTCGCGAGCGGCTGGTGCCGGGCGCGAGTGCGGGCCGGTGTGAACGCGAAAAAGCGGCGGCCCCAGGGGTTTTCCCTGGGACCGCCGCTCTCGGTTTCAGCACCGGAAGGCTAGGCAGCCGCCGCCTTCTCGATCGCCCGCAGCTGGCCCTGTGCCTTGGCCAGCGCGGCCGGGCTCGCATCCGGGTCGGCGACAACGGCCTTGGCGGCCGCCTCGTCGATATCGAAGGCGAAATCGGCGGATTCGGCCAGCACGCGCACCGAAGTGGCGGTGACCGAGAAGAACCCGCCGTGCACGGCCACGACCACACGCTCGTCGTCGTCGGACACGATGGTCACGGTGCCGGCCTCGACCAGCTGCCCGAGCAGTGGTTCGTGGCCGGCCAGGATGCCGATCTCACCCTCCGTGGTCTGAGCCGAGACGAACTTCGCCCGGCCCGACCACAGCAGCCGCTCGACGGCGACCAGATCAACTGACATATCCGCCATGGTGGACTACTTCCCGGCGATCTTCTTCGCAGCAGCCTCGACGTCGTCCAGGCCACCGCAGGAGTTGAACGCCTGCTCCGGCAGGTGGTCGAACTCGCCCTTGCAGACCCGATCGAAGTCGTCGATGGTCTGCTCCAGCGGCACGACGGAACCCTCCTGGCCGGTGAACTTCTCGGCCACGATGAAGTTCTGGCCCAGGAACTTCTCCAGGCGACGGGCGCGACCGACGAGGACCTTGTCCTCTTCGGAGAGCTCGTCCATACCCAGAATCGCGATGATGTCCTGGAGTTCCTTGTACTTCTGCAGGATTCGCTTGACCTCGTTGGCCACCCGGAAGTGACGCTCGCCGACGATCGAGGCCTCGAGGATTCGCGAGGTCGACGACAGCGGGTCGACGGCCGGGTAGATGCCCTTCTGCGAAATCGGACGCGACAGCTCGGTGGTGGCGTCCAGGTGCGCGAAGGTGGTGGCCGGCGCGGGGTCGGTGTAGTCGTCCGCGGGCACGTAGATCGCCTGCATCGAGGTGATCGAGCGGCCACGGGTCGAGGTGATGCGCTCCTGCAGCTGACCCATCTCGTCCGCCAGGGTCGGCTGGTAACCGACGGCCGAAGGCATACGACCCAGCAGGGTCGAGACCTCGGAACCGGCCTGGGTGAAGCGGAAGATGTTGTCGATGAACAGCAGAACGTCCTGGTTCTGCACGTCGCGGAAGTACTCGGCCATGGTCAGGGCCGAGAGGGCGACACGCATACGCGTCCCCGGCGGCTCGTCCATCTGGCCGAAGACGAGGGCGGTGTCCTGGAGGACGCCCATCTCTTCCATTTCCAGGTGCAGGTCGGTGCCCTCACGGGTGCGCTCACCGACGCCGGCGAACACGGACGTGCCGGAGAACTCACGCGCGATACGGGTGATCATCTCCTGGATCAGAACGGTCTTGCCGACACCGGCACCACCGAACAGACCGATCTTGCCACCCTTCACGTACGGGGTGAGCAGGTCGATGACCTTGATGCCCGTCTCCAGGATCTCGGTCTTGCCCTCGAGCTGGTCGAAGGCGGGCGGCTGGCGGTGGATGCCCCACTGCTCGCCGTCGCGGCCCAGGCCGGGGGTGTCGAGGCAGTCGCCGAGCGCGTTGAACACGTGGCCCTTGACGACGTCACCGACGGGCACCGAGATCGGCTTGCCGGTGTCGCGCACCTCGGCGCCACGGATCAGACCGTCGGTCGGCTGCATCGAGATGGTGCGAACGATGTTGTCGCCCAGGTGCTGCGCGACCTCGAGGGTCAGGGTCTTGGCCACGGACGCGAGCGCGATGTCCACGTTCAGGGCGTTGTACAGGTCGGGAATGGAACCGCGCGGGAACTCGACGTCCACGACGGGTCCGATGACGCGGGCGACACGGCCTGTGCCGACCCGGGTTTCAGTAGCTGCGGTCATTGGTTCTCTTCCTGGGCCTTAGTCGCGGTCCGAGCTCGACGCCAGCGCGTTGGCGCCACCGACGATTTCCGTGATTTCCTGCGTAATCTGTGCCTGGCGCAACGAGTTCGCGGTCCGGGTCAGCGAGTTGACCAGTTCCGTGGCGTTGTCCGTCGCGGCCTTCATGGCGGTGCGGCGCGCAGCCGACTCCGATGCCGCCGCCTCGAGCAGCGACGAGTAGATCCGAGTGTTGACGTACTTCGGCAGCAGCGCGCCCAGCAGGCGATCCGCGTCCGGCTCGAACTCGTACTGGGCGACCGGCTCCGCCGACGGGGAGTCGCTGAAGCTGTCGGGACCCATGTCGAAGTTCTCGTCCACGAACGTCACCTGGATCGGCGCCAGGCGACGCACCTCCGGCTGCTGCGACAGCATCGACACGAAACGCGTGTAGACGATGTGCAGTTCGTCGACGCCGGCCATGGTGCCGGCCCCGTTCGGGGACGTCACCTCACCGTCGGATCCGGCCATGAAAGCCTCGACCAGGTGGTTGCACGCGGCGGACGCGTCCACGTAGTTCGGCTGCTGGGAGAAGCCCAGCCAGGAGCCGTTTACGGTGCGACGGCGGAAGGTGTAGTACGTCAGGCCCTTCGCGCCCATCACGTACAGCACCGGCTCCTTGCCCTCGGTGCGCAGCGTGGTCATGAGCTCCTCGGCGCGCTTGAGCACGTTGGAGTTGTAGCCACCACACATACCACGGTCGGAGGTGATGACCAGAACCGCTGCGCGGCGCGGGTTCTCACGCTCGGTGAGCAGCGGGTGGTTGAGATTCCCACTGGCGCTCGCCAATTCGGCGAGCACCTTGGTGATCTCCTCCGCGTAGGGCTTGGCGGCGGCAACGCGCGCCTGCGCCTTGCTGATTCGCGAGGTCGCGATCAGTTCCTGCGCCTTGGTGATCTTCTTGATCGAGCTCACGGAACGAATACGGGAGCGAAGTTCACGCACGCTTGGCATTAGCGGTTCACACTCCCTTCATTCGTCGATTCGGTCATTCGCATGTGCTCGTCTCGATTACTTCTCGACGTGCTTGCGGGTGACGGAAAGAGACTCGACCTCTTCGTGGTCCAGCTGGCCGGCCTCGGCCTCGACGACGCGGGTGCCGTCGGACGCCAGGAAGCCCTGCTTGAACTTGTCGGTCGCGGCCTTGATGGCGTCGGCGGCCTCGCCCTCGAGCACCTTGGCGCCGCCCTGCAGGGCGTCGAAGGAGGACTGCACGGTGGCGTGCAGGCTCTCCAGCAGCTCGGCGTTGAAGCGGCGGATGTCGCCGACCGGGACGGAGTCGTAGTAGCCGCCGTCCACCAGGAACAGCGAAACGACCTGGTCCTCGACCGAAACCGGGGCGTACTGGTCCTGCTTGAGCAGCTCGACCCAGCGCGCGCCACGCTCCAGCTGGGCCAGCGAGGCGGCATCCAGGTCGGAGGCGAAGGCGGAGAACGCCTCGAGCTCACGGTAGGAGGCCAGCTCCAGACGCAGCGAACCGGAGACCTTCTTCATGGCCTTGGTCTGCGCGGCACCACCGACTCGGGACACCGAGATACCGACGTTGATGGCCGGGCGGACACCCTTGTTGAAGAGGTCCGACTCCAGGAACACCTGGCCGTCGGTGATGGAGATGACGTTGGTCGGGATGAACGCCGAGACGTCGTTGGCCTTGGTCTCGATGATCGGCAGACCGGTCATCGAGCCCGCGCCCAGCTCGTCGGACAGCTTCGCGCAACGCTCCAGCAGACGCGAGTGCAGGTAGAAGACGTCACCCGGGTACGCCTCGCGGCCCGGCGGGCGACGCAGCAGCAGCGAGATGGCGCGGTAGGCCTCGGCCTGCTTGGACAGATCGTCGAACACGATCAGGACGTGCTTGCCCTGGTACATCCAGTGCTGGCCGAGGGCCGAACCGGTGTAGGGGGCCAGCCACTTGAAGCCGGCGGAGTCCGACGCGGGCGCCGCGACGATGGTGGTGTACTCCATCGCGCCGTGCGCCTCGAGCGCGGACTTCACACCCGCGATGGTGGAGCCCTTCTGGCCGATCGCGACGTAGATGCAGCGCACCTGCTTCGACGGATCGCCGGTCGCCCAGTTGGCCTTCTGGTTGATGATGGCGTCGATGCAGACCGCGGTCTTGCCGGTCTTGCGGTCGCCGATGACGAGCTGACGCTGGCCGCGGCCGATGGCGGTCAGGGCGTCGATGGCGGTGATGCCGGTGGCCATGGGCTCACCGACCGGCTGACGCTCCAGCACGGTCGCGGCCTGCAGCTCGAGCACGCGACGCTCGTCGGCCTCGATCTCGCCCAGGCCGTCGATCGGCGCGCCCAGCGGGTCGATGACGCGGCCGAGGAACTTGTCGCCCACGGGAACCGAGAGCACGTCGCCGGTGCGGCGGACCTGCTGGCCCTCTTCGATGGTGTCGAACTCACCCAGGATGACGGCACCGATCTCGGTATCCTCCAGGTTCAGCGCCACGCCGAGGACGCCGCCCGGGAACTCCAGCAGCTCGTTGGCCATCGCGGACGGCAGGCCGCTGATGTGGGCGATACCGTCGCCGGTGTCGGTGACGACACCGACCTCTTCGATGGAGGTCTCGGGGGTGTAGGTCTGGGTGTAGCTCTCGATCGCGCTACGGATCTCATCGGGGGAGATCGTCAGCTCCGCCATGTTCTTCCTGCTCTCGCTGTGGTCTCGAATGTCGGTGTGTAAGTGCCTCGCCGGCGAGCCGGCAAAACTGCGCCGTTGGGCGTTCGTCTCTAAGCGAGAGACTGACGCAAGCGCTGGAGGCGGCCGACGGCGCTGCCGTCGATCAGGTCGTCGCCGACGCGCACGACGACGCCGGCCAGCAGGCTCGGGTCCTCCTGCACGTGCACCGTGACGGGCTTGTCGTAGATGCGCTGCAGCGAAGCCGCCAGGTGCTCGCGCTGCTGCGGCGTCAGGGCCACCGCGGCACGGACATGCGCCACGATCTGCTCCCGGAGCGAAGCCGCCAGGTTGGACAGCTCGTCGATGGCCGCGCCGGCATCGCCCGTGTGACGCAGCACGGCCTGCTCGGCCAGCTGCAGGGTGATGTCCTCGACCTTGCCCGCGAGCAGACGCTGCACCAGGGCGAGCTTGGCTTCCGCCGGCTTGCCGTGGTCCTGCAGCGCCTGCTCCAGGTCCGGGTTGTCGTCGATGATCCGGGCCAGCCGGAACAGCTCGTCCTCGACGGCGTCCAGGCGGCCACGCTCGTCCGCGGCGCGCAGCAGCGCTTCGCGGCCGAGCAGGACCAGCGTGTCGACCAGATCGCGGGCCCGTGACCAGTCCTGGGCCACCGCCGTGGTCAGCACGGCCAGGGTGGTGCCGCTGATCTTGCCGCCGAAGACGCGTTCGGCCAGCTCGGCGCGCGCCGAACTCGACACCGACTTATCCGCGAGCGCCACACGCAGCGAACGCTGGTCGTCGAGGACGGCGACAACGGCGAACAGTTCCGACCCCGTAGTAGCCGCGACGGTGTCGCTACCGGTCAGAGCGGCCCGAAGAGCTTCCCGCGCACGGGAACTCGCCTCGCGGCTCGCTGCGTACATGCTTCCCACTTTCGCGTCGTTACCTTCCGACCCCGATGCCGGCGTTCGCGTCCAGTTCCGCCAGGAACCGGTCGATCGACGCCGCCTGCTTGGCCTCGTCGGCCACCGACTGACCGATGATCTTCTCGGCCAGGTCGACCGCGGTACGGCCCAGCTCGGACCGCAGCTCGGTCACGATCTGCTGGCGCTGTGCCTCCAGCTGCGAGTGACCGGCGGCCACGATGCGGTCGGCCTCGGCCTGCGCATCGGTACGCATCTGCGACAGGATGGCCGCACCCTGGGTGCGGGCTTCCTCACGGATACGGGCAGCCTCGAGGCGAGCCTCGGCCAGCTGCTCCTGGTACTGCTGCAGGGTGGCCTGCGCCTCGGCCTGCACGGCCTCGGCCTTGGCGATACCGCCCTCGATCTTCTCGGAACGCTCGTCGAGCACCTTGGTCAGGCGCGGGACGACGTACTTGGCGAAGACAAAGGCGATAACGATGAAGACGATCGCAGACCAGACAATGTCATAGGTCTTCGGGACGAGGGGGTTGATGTCCTCCTCGGCCGCGAGCAAGTAAATGCTGTTCATCGTTGATTCCTAGTCTTTTGCCGGAATCAGAAAATGAAGCCGGCGACGAGACCGATCAGCGCCAGGGCCTCGGTGAACGCGATACCCAGGAACATGTTGGTCCGGATGGTGCCCTGCAGCTCGGGCTGGCGGGCGATGCCCTCGATGGCCTTACCGACGACGATGCCAACACCGATGCCGGGGCCGATCGCAGCGAGGCCGTAACCGATGGCGCCGAAGCCCTTGGACTTGGACTCGGCAACTTCAGCAGCCAGGTACGAGAGGGTGCTCATGTGTGTTTCATTCCCTTTCTGTCGCCCACCCGCCGGGCGGCGTGGAAGGCAGGTTTGTGATGTTGGTGCGGTCGGTCAGTGAGAGTCGGCGTGCTGCGCCAGACCGATGTAGACAGCGGTCAGCAGCGCGAACACGTACGCCTGCAGGAAAACCACCAGCAGCTCGAAGAGGGTGAAGCCGAGGCCCGCGAGCAGCGAGAACGGCGAGAACACCTTCATCCAGGAGACGGCATCGAACAGGAAGAACTGGGTGGCACTGAAGAACAGCACCAACATGATGTGGCCTGCCAGCATGTTCGCCATGAGACGGACTGTCAGCGTGAACGGGCGCAGCACGAAGGTCGAGATGAACTCGATCGGGATCAGCAGCACGTGCAGCGCGGGCGGCACATTCGGCACCACGATGGACGAGCGCATGTATTTCAGGAAGCCGTACTTCTTGATGCCCACGTAGTTGAAGGTGATGTAGGCGACGACCGCCAGCACCAGGGGCATGCCGATTCGCGCGTTCGACGAGATGTTCAGGCCCGGAATGACACCCGAGATGTTCAGGAACAGCACGGTGAAGAAGATCGACGCGATCAGCGGGAAGAACTTCTTGCCGGATTCCTTGCCGAGCACCTCGTCGCAGATCTGCTCCTTGACGAACACCAGACCGGATTCGGCGACATTCTGCAGTCCGCGCGGAACCAACTGCGGCCGACGGAAAGCGGCGAACATCACGGCCAGGAGAACGACCGACATGAGGATGCGGATCAGCATCAAACGGTCGAGCTCGAAAGGCGTCCCCTCGAACAGCACTGCTGGAGGGAAGAAGTCGTTGAGTGACGGCGCGTGGAACTCGCCCGCCAAAATGGTGACGCTCAGCGTTCTCTCCCGTGGTCGGCCGCAGGAGATAGTTTTCTCCTGCGGTTCGATCGGACATTGACGATCTGGTGGGTCGACTCAGGTCGGCTCGAAGTTCGTCAGCAGCTGTGGCATCACGCCCTGGCGTCTGTACGCGCGTCGGCGACATCGTCGACGGTGCAGAACCGTGACCCTATGGGTCCGGTACGGCTGTAAGCATAACCTGCTCTCAGGCGGGTCTAAGGTGACCCCCCCTGTTGATTCGGTTGGCTACAGGTAAAGAGTTTATCAAGTTATCTACGACAATGCGTAGGGGGTCGCCGAAACGCGTGATGAACGCCGTTTCGCGAGGTCGCCGCGGGGGTCCCGGGCTACAGGTCGCGGTCCACCTGCACGGTCGGAACCCGTTGGCGCAGAAGACCGTACGTCTCCGCACCCAGCACGATGAGCAGCGCGGCGACCACGGTGCAGAACAGGGCGCCGCGGCTGTAGAAGTCGTACTGCTGGAGCACTGCGACGACAATCACTGTCAGCAGCAGCTTTCCGACCCAGCTGCCGAGCAGCACGATGCCCTGCAGGCCCGATTCGATCTTGGCGCTGAACAACACCGAGGCGGCGGTGGTGAGAATGAAGGCGCCACCCAGGGCGGCGCCGATCAACGCGCCCCACAGGCCGGGCAGGCCCGCGAAGACGGTCGAGAGGATGGCCGAAACCACAACCAGCACAGCCAAACCGGCGATGCCATAGCGCAGAGCCGCGCGCAGCGGGGCGTCGGGACCGGGATCGGAAGGCGTGCTCACGTTCAGCAACTCTACCCGGCGGCGTGATCGCGATCGCGGGGCGGTTTGCGGACGGAGTTGATCTTCAGTTCCCGCCAGGACGGCACCGCAGTGACGATCAGCGCGAAAACCAGTCCGGCCGCGAACAACAGCACCACCATGCGCCGATCCGAGATCAGCGAGGTCCCGACCGCGCCGAATGCGAGCACACTCACCCACAGATAGATCACCAGCACCACGCGGCGCTGCGAATGCCCGATCTGCAGCAAACGGTGATGCAGATGCATTTTGTCCGGGGTGGAAAAACTCACACCCGCGCGGACACGACGGACCACCGCCAGAACGAGATCGAGTACCGGAATGAACATCACCGCACCCACCAGCAACAACGGCGACAGCAGACCCACGATGTCGCGCGGGCCGTAACCCTGCAGCGGAATTCGCCCGGAAGCGCCGGTGGACACCGCGGCCAGCATCAATCCGATGAGCATGGATCCGGTATCACCCATGAAAATGCGGGCTGGAGAAAAATTGTGCGGCAGAAATCCCAGGCACGCACCGGCCAGCGCCGCGGCCAGCAACGCGGGCGGATAGGTGTCGGTGGAACCGCCCACCTCATAGAGCAAACCCACGGTGAACACGAAAACCGCGACCGCCGCGATGAAACCGAGGCCCGCGGCCAAACCATCCAGGCCGTCCACGAAATTCATGGCATTCACGACCGTCACCGTGATGCCCACCGTCACCAGACCGCCCTGGAGCGGATCGAGCACCACGGTCTCGTTGGTGAAGGGGTTGTAGATGGCCACCCAGCTCAAGCCCATCACGGCCATCACACCCGCAGCGGTGATCTGGCCGACCAGTTTGGTCAGCCAGTCCAGGCCCCAGCGGTCGTCGATGATGCCGACCAGCACGATGAGCGTGGCCGCGGCCAGCACCGCCGGAATGTCCTTGGGATAGTCGAATCCGCGGCGCAGTGCGGGCAGCTGGTGGGCGAACAGCACGGCCGCCAGCAGCCCCAGATAGATGCCCAGCCCGCCCATTCGCGGAATCGGCTTCACGTGCACATCGCGCTCACGCGGAATGGCGACCGCGCCGAAGGCGATGGCCAGCACCCGGATTCCACCGGTGGTCAGGTAGGCGATGACCGTGGCGACGAGCAGCACCAGCAGCAGCTCCCGCAGCGGGACGACCGCGCCCTGGCTGAATACGCCCTGACTCAGCAGCATTTAACGGGCCGTCACCGCGCGCCCGCCTGACGGAGCTCCTCGGGCGACATGCCGAGCACCTCCGCGACCTTCTCGACCGGCACCGCGCCCTCGCGCAGAATGCGCGGGGTGTCGGCGGTGAGGTCGACGATGGTGGACGCCACCGCGTGATCGGCCGGTCCGCCGTCGAGGTACACCCCGACCAGATCGCCGAGCTGCGCCTGCGCCTCGGCCACCGTGGTGGCGGGCGGTTGTCCGGAGACGTTCGCGCTCGACACCGCCAGCGGACCCACCTCGCGCAGCAGCTCCAGCGCGACCGGGTGCAGCGGCATGCGCAGCATCACCGTACCGCGCGCGTCGCCCAGATCCCAGGCCAGCGAAGGAGCCTGCTGCACAACGAGACTCAGCCCGCCCGGCCAGAAGGCGCGGATCAGCTCACGGGCCTGCGGGCGCACCGAGAAGACCAGTCCGTCGATGGTGTTCCACGACCCGACCAGCACCGGCACCGGCATGTCCCGCCCGCGCCGCTTGGCGGCCAGCAGCGCGCTCACCGCCTGACTGTCGAACGCGTCGGCAGCGAGTCCGTAGAGCGTGTCGGTCGGAATGACGGCCAATCGCCCGGACTTCAGCGTGCTGCGCGCGGCACTCAGGCCGGCGGCGCGGGAGTCGGGATCGGCACAGTCGTAGACGGTACTCACGGCTGACATCTTGGCACGGATCAACTCTCGATAGCTCTCAGGGGCAAGCCCCTGAAACCCCGGGAATCCCGGGGGGCTCCGCCCCCGAACCCCCGACGAGCCTGTCGGAGCCCGCGCCTTGAACTCCCGCCGACCGTTGGAGCCCCGACCCCGAACCCTCGACGAAGCGTTGGAGCCCCGGCTGCCCCGAACGCCGACCGGGTAAGCGCGACGGCCGCAAGCACCGGAAAGGGCCCTTGCGGCTCCGGGCGAACGTAGGCTCGGGGGCGACGAAGGAGGCACGACTCATGATGCGTGCGATCTGGAACGGGACGGTTATCGCCGAGGCTCCGCGGACCGTGGAGGTCGAGGGGAATCAGTACTTTCCGGTGGAGTCGTTGAAGCGGGAGTTCTTCAGTGAGAGCTCTCACCACACCGTGTGCCCGTGGAAGGGCATTGCGAGCTATTACTCGGTAACGGTGGACGGGAAGGAGAATCCCGACGCGGCCTGGTACTACCCGAAGCCGAGCCCGCTGGCGCGCAAGATCAGGGATCATGTCGCGTTCTGGCACGGCGTGGAGATCGAGGGCAGCCCCGAATAACCGTCAGTCGGCGGTGCGGCGGGCCACGACGAAGCGGGGCTTTCCGGCGAGGTCGGGGTGTTCGACGATGTCGGTGAAGCCGCCGTGGGCGGCGAAGAGGGCGACGACGCCGGAGCCGTTGGTGTCGTCGTGTTCGACTGCCACCGTGCCGTCTTCGCGCAGGAGGCGGGCGATGGTGGCGGTCATGGGGCGGATGACGGACAGGCCGTCGGGGCCGCCGAAGAGGGCGCGGTGCGGGTCGTGGTCGATCACCTCGGGATCGAGTTCGGCGTCCTCGGGGATGTAGGGCGGGTTGCAGACGACCACGTCCACTCGGCCGTTGAGCTGCTCGAGGATGGCGGGGTCGGTGACGTCGCCGGCGATCAGGTCGATCGGAGTGTCGCCCTCGTCGGCCAGTTGCAGCGCATTGCGGCGGGCCCAGGCCAGGGCCTCGGTGTCGAGTTCGACGGCATGCACCTGGGCGTCGGGACGGGCGTGAGCGATGGCCAGGGCCAGCGCGCCGGAACCGGTGCACAGGTCCACCACGATCGGCTGATGCTCATGGCCGAGGGCTTCGAGCTGACCGAGCGCCCAGGCGAACAGCAATTCCGTCTCCGGGCGCGGGACGAAGACGCCGGGGCCGACCGCGAGGTCGATCTCCCCCATCGCCGCGGTGCCCGTAAGGTGCTGTAGCGGAACGCGTTCCGCCCGGCTGGCGACCAGCTTGCGGTACTCCTCCAGCTGGTCGGGGGTGAGCATGGGCATGAGGGCGAGGCGCCCGCGATCGACGCCCAGCACATGTGCCGCAAGGTATTCCGCGTCGGCCCGGGGGCTGTGGACCCCGGCCGCGGCCAAGATCTCGACGGCCTCCCGGACGGCGGGGCGCAACGGTACACGACTCACGGTACTCCCCCGCCTCTCCGAGCCTTCGGCGGACGGCTGAGAGCCGTCGACCGCCATGAATCCGTGCCTGCGGTCGAGTGCCGAACCGATTTCGGACGTACCCGAGGAGTTACCCAAACCGCAACGAAATCAGCTGTCACGTTGAGAAACGCTCTTGGTCGTCCATTGCTGTCGTGATGATACGCCGGTTACTCGGCGGCCAGGCGGGCGGCGCGGTCGGCTTCGCCCAGGGCGTTGAACAGGTCATCGAGGTTACCGTCCAGCACCGAGTCCAGATTGTGCGCCTTGAAACCGATGCGGTGATCGGCGATGCGGTTCTCCGGGAAGTTGTAGGTGCGGATGCGCTCGGAGCGGTCCACCGTGCGGATCTGCGACGCACGGCCCGCGGCCGCGTCGGCATCGGCCTGTTCCTCGGCGAGGGCCTGCAGCCGCGCCGCCAGCACCTGCTTGGCGCGAATCTTGTTCTGCAGCTGCGAGCGTTCGTTCTGGCAGGTCACCACCAGGCCGGTGGGCAGATGGGTGATGCGCACGGCCGAGTCCGTGGTGTTGACGCCCTGGCCGCCCTTGCCGGAGGAGCGGTAGACGTCGATCCGTAGGTCCTTCTCGTCGATCTCGACTTCCTCGACCTCGTCCGGCTCCGGGTACACCAGTACGCCCGCGGCCGAGGTGTGAATGCGCCCTTGGGATTCGGTGACCGGCACACGCTGCACGCGGTGCACGCCGCCCTCGAACTTGAGCTTGGACCACACGCCGTCGCGGGTCGCTTCCTTGCTCTTGATGGAGAAGCTGGCGTCCTTGTACCCGTCCAGATCGGAGTAGGTGACGCCGAGCACCTCGACCTTCCAGCCGTGCCGTTCCGCGTAGCGCAGGTACATGCGGGCCAGATCGGAGGCGAACAGCGCCGATTCCTCGCCGCCCTCACCGGATTTCACCTCGAGGATGACATCGTCGGAGTCGTGCGGGTCGCGTGGCGCGAGCAGGTCGGTGAGCTGCTTGTCCAGCTCCTCCACCTGCTCCTGCAGGCCCGGGACCTCGGCGGCGAAGGACGAATCGTCGGCCGCGAGCTCCTCGGCGGCGGCCAGATCCTCGCGCGCCGTCTTCAACTTGTTGTAGGTGGCCATGATCGGTCCGAGTTCGGCGAACCGCTTGCCCACACGCCGTGCCGCACCCGGATCGTTGTGCAGCGCCGGGTCCGCGAGCTGGGTTTCGAGACCCGCGTACTCGGCCAAGATGTCATCGATCGCGGACGGGGCCGCCTGCTTGTCGGCCATGGCGTGTGAGCTCCTTCGAGAACTTGGTACTGAACATAAGCGAGAGAGGAACCGCCCACGGTTCGCGTCCCGGATCGATTCTGGACTGCGGCTGGAATCGGCCTCCGCCTTGGAGCGGGGGAGCGAAGCGGAGGAGGGAAGAATCGAGCTTGCAGGGCCGCGGACAGCCGGAGCGAAGCGGAGGCAATTAAACACCGACGCCCGGCCTGCGGTGCGCAGGACGGGCGTCGGCGGGACAGCTACTTGGCAGCCTTGTCGCGCTTGCCGTAGCGGGCCTCGAAGCGAGCCACGCGGCCACCGGTGTCCAGAATCTTCTGCTTGCCCGTGTAGAACGGGTGGCACTGGGAGCAGACCTCGACCGTGATCTGGCCCGACTCCTTGGTGCTCTTGGTCTGGAAGGTGTTGCCGCAGCCACACACGACCGTGGTGTCCACGTACGTGGGGTGAATTCCTGCCTTCATGGGTGTCCTTTCGAAAGGCTCCGGGTCGCCTGGCGATGCGAGACGTGAACCGGAACCGACTAGGCATGGTTGCCGACGGAACAGTATATGTTCCGCGAGCGAGTGGTCGTCACGAGGGGTGACACCGCCTTGAACAGGTGGTTGGACCGGTTTGTTCCCGGTCGTTCCCCCATAAAACTACGGGCACGCATATTCCGAGTATTCCAGTGAGGCTGGAAGTCGAGTAGCTCGCTACTCAAGAATACGAACACTCATGTTCATAGAGTTTGTCCAGGTGAGAGTCCCGCGACCATCGGAAGGACGGCAGTGACCAGGAAGGACGCGACGATCGGGGGTCCGTCCGCCATCACCGTGCACGCCGAGGCCGGGAGGGCAGACCGGCGGCGCGCGGAGCTCGTCGCGGGGGCGATCCTGGTCACACTGACGCTTTTGGCGGTAGCGGGCTGGTGGATGGCTCCCGGAGAGTCCGGCAATGCGGTGGGTCCGCTGAACCCGACCCCCATCCCGCCGCGGGGGGGACGCCACCCTCGCCTACACAGCGGTCACGGCAGCGGACGTGTCCGGTGCCGTGACCGCGCTCATTCTCGGTTTCATGATCGCCGGCAGCGCGCTGATCGGACGAGCCTTCTTCAGCCCGCAAGCAGCAGCGCGGCGGCCCCGTCGAAACGGAGCCGCCGCGCATGCTGTTATTCCGATCCCAAGGGCGACAACTGATTTCGCGCCCGTGGGGGTAACTCCCCGGGGACGCCCAGAATCGGTGTCGCACCTGGCCGCCGGTCGGCGACGCAACTCTCCCGGCTCCCACTGGTCCGCAAAAGTCCCGGGGAGGCGGGGGAGCCTTGCGCTACAGGCTCATTCGTCGAGTGCGCCCGGGGCGGTCTTGGAGACCGTCATCAGGAACTCGACATTGCTCTTGGTCTTCTTCAACCGGTCGACCAGCAGGTCGATGGCCTGATGTGAATCCAGGCCGGAGAGCACGCGGCGCAGCTTGTGCAGCACCGCGGCCTCGTCGGGCGACATCAGCAGATCGTCGCGGCGGGTGCCGGACGGGTTGACGTCGACCGCCGGGAACACGCGACGCTCGGCGATCTTGCGGTCGAGCTTGAGCTCGGCGTTACCCGTGCCCTTGAACTCCTCGAAGATGACCGTGTCACCGGTGGAACCGGTCTCCACCATCGCGGTGGCGATGATGGTGAGCGAGCCGCCGTTCTCGATATTGCGGGCCGCGCCGAGGAACCGCTTGGGCGGGTACAGCGCGGTGGAATCCACACCACCGGAAAGGATTCGGCCCGAGGCCGGGGACGAGTTGTTGTACGCACGGCCCAATCGGGTGATCGAGTCGAGCAGCACGACGACGTCCTGACCCTGCTCCACCAGGCGCTTGGCGCGCTCGATGGCGAGCTCGGCGACCGAGGTGTGGTCGCTCGGCGGCCGGTCGAACGTGGAGGCGATGACCTCGCCGCGCACCGAGCGCTGCATATCGGTCACTTCCTCGGGACGCTCGTCCACCAGCACCACCATCAGGTAGCACTCGGGGTTGTTCACCGAGATCGCGTTCGCGATGTCCTGCATGATCGTGGTCTTACCCGCCTTGGGCGGGGACACGATCAGCGCGCGCTGACCCTTACCGATCGGCATGATCAGATCGATGATGCGCGTGGTCAGCTTGTTCGGCTGGGTCTCCAGCCGCAGTCGCTGGTTCGGGTACAGCGGGGTCAGCTTGTTGAATTCCGGTCGGCGCTTGGCACTTTCGACGTCCGCGCCGTTGACAGTGTCCAACCGCACCAGCGGATCGAACTTCTGCCGCTGGTTGCTCTGATCGCCGTCGCGCGGGGCGCGGACCGCACCGGTGATGGCGTCACCGCGGCGCAGGCCGTTCTTGCGGACCAGGTTCATCGAGACGTACACGTCGTTCGGGCCGGCCAGGTAGCCGGAGGTGCGGACGAACGCGTAGTTGTCGAGCACGTCGAGGATGCCGGCGACCGGCTGCAGGACGTCGTCCTCGCGGATCTCCATCTCGCGGGCCTCGCCACCGGCGGCGCCGCCCTCGCGGTCCCGCCCGCGACGACGCTCACGGAAGCGACGGCCCCGGCGGCCGCGGCCGCCTTCCTCGTCGTCACCGCCGCGATCATCGCGCTGGTTGCCGCGGCCGGCGCCGTTCTGGCTCTGCTGGTTGCGCTCGCCCTGGTCGCCGCGCTGATTGCTGCGGTCACCCTGGTCGCGACGCTCACCCTGGTTGCCACGATCGCGACGGCGCTCGCCGCCCTCCTGGTCGCCCTTGTCGGCGGCGGGAGCCTCGGCGGCGGTCTCGGCGGTGGCGGCGCCACGCTGCTCGCGGCCCCGGCGCTGGCGACCGCGGCCGCGCTGGCCACCGTCCCGGCTGTCGTCGCCGCCCTCGGCGCGGGCGTTCTCGCCCTCCTCGCGCTTGGATTCGCGAGTCTCCGAAGCGTTTTGGCGCGGCTCGGTGCCGGCCTTGCGCGCTTCGACCTTGTCCGCGTGGCCGGCCTTCGCCTCCGCCTTCACCTCGGCCGTGGCCGGAGCGGAGTCGGCAACAGCAGCGGCCTTCTTCACCTCGCGCGCGGGGGCCGACACGGACTCTCCGCCGTTCGGCGCGTCCTCGGCCTTGGCCTTCGCGTTCCGCGTGGGCTTGCCGCCGGTGGCGGCAACAGGCTTGGCGCCCCCGGCCTGGTTCTCCTTGATAGCGGCGATGAGATCACCCTTACGCATCCCGGAAGTGCCTCGGATACCGAGCTCTCCCGCAAGCGCACGCAACTGCGGCAACAACATTCCAGTCAGCCCCGATCGTGCGACGTCAGTTTGTTCGCTCATCTTCGAAATCTGTCCGGAGTCACTTTCGCGGCTACCCGAGGACGCTGAATCACTATCCGTCCCGGGTGTCGCGAGCAGGTCCGTATCTGTCACGGAAATCCTTTCCTTCCCTCGACCGCCGTGTGCCTGTTCGAGGGTTCCTCCTGCAGTCCGGTCACATGCCGGACTCGGATGCCGTATCGCCTGTCCCGCCGGGCCGGTGGGGTTGCCACCACGTGGGCTTCGCCACCGAGTGCTGGTGCTCATCCAACTGACAAGGTGGGAGAGATCATTCCAGTTGACTGGCTACCCCCAAGTTTCGAGCCTCAAGCCTCGAGCCTGAGCAAGGAGCCTCTGGAGCGATTTGCCCTGATGAAGCACCGGCGTCTGACGCGCACGATGTACGGACTCGCTCAGGATAGCTCCCACCTTTTGCATCGGCAAGGCAGGCGCGCTGTCAATCCACCAAGACGCCGCCGGCGATGCCCGGCTCGAGAACGCGCATGCCGTCCGCGATGGCGAGTTCGCGCAGTTCTTCGGGGAATTCGCTGGTCGCGAAGGCGAGCACGGTCGGACCCGCGCCCGACACCGTGGCCGCGATGCCCGCGGCACGCAACCGCTCCACCCATTTGGTGGTGAGCGGCAGCGCTGAGGCGCGGTAGCCCTGGTGTAGCCGGTCGGCGGTGGCGGGAAGCAGCAGGTCGGGCCGCTGCGTCAAGGCAACTACCGCGAGCGCGGACCGGCTGGCATTGAAGGCCGCGTCCACGTGCGGAACCGTCTCCGGGAGCAGGCCGCGGGTGTGCGCGGTGGCGGAACGCTCCTCGGGAATGAGCACCACCGGCCGCAGCGAGGGATGCGGCTCCAGCCGCACCGCGCGATACAGGCGGGCGTGATGCGCGTCGGCACTGCCGTTTTCGTCCGCCGAACGGTCGGTTTCCGTCCAGCACACCACGAATCCGCCCAGGATGCTGGCGGACGAATTATCCGGGTGGCCTTCGAATTCACCGGCCAGCTGGACCAGCACGTCATCGCCGTAGGCCAGCTCCGGATCGAACTTCGCGGCCAGCCCGCGCCCGGCCGCCAGGCCGCCCACCGCGGCCGACGCCGACGAGCCCATGCCCCGCGAGTGCGGAATCACGTTGCGGCACAGCACGTCCAGGCCGTCGGCCCAGACGCCCGCGGCCTGCAGGCCGCGCTCGACGGCGCGCACCACCAGATGCGAAGGGCCCCAGGGCACATCGTCGGCGCCCTCGCCCTCCACCCTGATGGTCAGCCCGGAGTCGGTGGTGGACACCGTGATCTCGTCGTACAGCCCCAAAGCGATTCCGAGGGAATCGAAACCCGGACCCAGGTTGGCGCTCGACGCCGGAACCCGCACGGTGACGGAGATTCCGGCGGGCAGCGTCCGCGTCACGCCGGTGCCTCGCTGGCGCTCGGCACCGTCGTACCGCGAAGCGGCTGTGACATTGGTTCCCTCGCTCCGCTCGCTCACGCCGGTGCCTCGCTGGCGCTCGGCACCGTCGTACCGCGAAGCGGCTGTGACATGGTTCCCTCGCTCCGCTCGCTCACGGAGCTGACCATCACGAGAATTCAACTCAGGCCAGCTCGAGTTCGTGGGCCACGGCGACCGGGTCGACCGCGATCGGCGTCACCTCGGGCATGCCCTTGAGCGCGTTGTCCGGATCCTTGAGGCCGTTGCCGGTCACCGTGCAGACCACGGTGAGGCCGGAATCCAGCCAGCCCTCGGCGCGCGCGGCCAGCAGACCGGCCACCGAAGCGGCGGAAGCGGGCTCCACGAACACGCCCTCCTTGGCCGCGACCAGGTGATACGCGGCCAGGATCTCCTCGTCGGTGGCCGCGCGGAACGCGCCGCCCGATTCCGTCTTGGCGTTCATGGCGCCGTTCCACGAGGCGGGCGCGCCGATCCGGATGGCGGTGGCCACGGTCTCCGGGTTCGCGACCGGAGCGCCGTTGACCAGCGGCGCGGCGCCGGCGGCCTGCACACCCAGCATGCGCGGGCGCGAGCTGGTGATGCCGTCGGCGTGGTACTCGCTGTAGCCCTTCCAGTACGCGGTGATATTGCCCGCATTGCCGACCGGCAGCACGTGCACATCGGGCGCCTTGCCCAGCGCGTCCACGATTTCGAAGGCCGCGGTCTTCTGGCCCTCGATGCGGGCCGGGTTGACCGAGTTCACCAGGCCGACCTCGGGGAAGTCCGCGGTGACCTTGCGGGCCAGCTCGAGACAGTCGTCGAAGTTGCCGTCCACCTGAATGATCTTCGCGCCCAGCATGACCGCCTGGGCCAGCTTGCCCATGGCGATCTTGCCCGACGGGATCAGCACGGCGCAGTGCAGACCGGCGCGGGTGGCGTACGCCGCGGCCGAGGCCGAGGTGTTGCCGGTGGAGGCGCACAGCACGGCGGTCTTGCCGTTGTACTTCGCATCCGTCATGGCCATGGTCATGCCGCGGTCCTTGAAGGAACCGGTCGGGTTCGCGCCCTCGACCTTGAGGTACACCTCACAGCCGGTCAGCTCGGAGAGGTGATGCGCGGGCACCAGCGGGGTGCCGCCCTCGAAGAGAGTGACGGCTTCCCAGTCAGCGGGAATCGCGAGCCGATCGCGGTAGGCGTCGATCAGACCCGGCCACGGCGTATGCACGGCTGTCGCGCGTGCGGTTGCACTCATTCCTCGGTGCCTTCCAATCTCAGAACACTGGTCACGGACGTGACGGAGTCCAGCTCGGCCAATGCGGCAACGGTATCCGCAAGCGCGGATTCCTGCGCATGGTGGGTCACCACGACCAGGCGAGCGCCGACGTCGTGGCCTTCCTGCCGGACCGTCGAGATGCTCACACCGTGCTTGGCGAATTCCCCGGCGACCGCTTCCAGCACACCGGTGCGGTCGGCCACCTGCAGGTTCACGTGGTAGCGGGTCGGGGTGTCACCGATCGAAGCGATCGGCAGCTCAGCATAGACCGACTCGCCCGGAGCGCGGCCACCGTAGAACTTGTTGCGCGCCGCCATCACCAGATCGCCCATGACGGCCGAGGCGGTCGGCGCGCCGCCGGCGCCCTGACCGTAGAACATCAGCCGGCCGGCGTTCTCGGCCTCCACGACCACGGCATTGAACGCGCCGCTGACCGCGGCCAGCGGGTGCTTGCGCGGGATGAGGGCGGGGTAGACGCGCACGGAGATCTTCTCCTTGCCGCCGTCGTCGGTGACGCGCTCGGCCATGGCCAGCAGTTTCACGGTGCAGCCCACGGCCGCCGCGGTCTCCAGATCCTCGGAGGTGATCTTGGAGATGCCCTCGCGGTACACATCACCGGAGGTGACGCGGGTGTGGAAGGCCACAGAGGCGAGGATGGCGGCCTTGGCGGCGGCGTCGTAGCCCTCGACATCGGCGGTCGGGTCGGCCTCCGCGTAGCCCAGGCGGGTGGCCTCGGCCAGCACGTCGCCGTAGTCCGCGCCGGTCTCGGCCATGGCCGAGAGGATGAAGTTGGTGGTGCCGTTGACGATGCCGACCACGCGATTGACCCGGTCGCCGGACAGCGACTGGATGAGCGGGCGGATCACCGGGATGGCCCCGGCGACGGCGGCCTCGAAGTACAGGTCGGCACGGTTGGATTCGGCCGCGGCGGCCAGCTCGCCGGTGTAATCGGCGAGCAGCGCCTTGTTCGCGGTGATCACCGACTTGCCCTTGGTGAGCGCGGACTTGATCAGGTCGCGGGCCGGGTCGATGCCGCCCATGACCTCGACCACGATGTCCACGTCGTCGCGGGTGACCAGGGCCTCGGCATCGGTGGTGACCAGCTCGGCGGGCAGGCCGCGGTCCTTGCTCAGGTCGCGCACCGCGACACCGCGCAGCACGACCGGAGCGCCGACCCGGTTGCACAGGTCGTCGGCGTGGTCACGAAGGATGCGGACCACCTCGGTGCCGACCGTGCCCATGCCGAGGACGGCCACGCCAATGGGATGATCCTGTCCCCACACGCCGTTTCTGTTCTCGGTCATGCCTTCACCTCCAAGCTGAGTAGGTCCTCCACCGTTTCGCGGCGAAGGATCAAGCGCGCCTTGCCATCTCGCACCGCGACCACCGCGGGCCGGGTGAGCATGTTGTAGCGGCTCGACATCGAGTAGCAGTACGCGCCGGTCGCGGCCACCGCCACCAGGTCGCCCGGGCCCACATCGGCCGGGAGCCAGGTGTCACGGATGACGATATCCCCACTCTCGCAATGCTTTCCGACCACTCGCGCGACCACCGGACCGGCCTCGCTGGAGCGCGAGACCAGGCGGCAGTCGTACTCGGCCTGGTACAGGGCGGGACGGATGTTGTCGCTCATGCCGCCGTCGACACTCACATAGCGTCGGCGATTACCACCGTCGAGCACAACATCTTTGATGGTGCCGACCTCGTAGAGGGTGACGGTGCCGGGACCGGCGATGGCGCGGCCCGGCTCGACCGCGATGGTCGGCACCGGCAGCCCGGCGCGCTCGGCCTCCTCGGCCACGATGCGGCGCAGGTTGGCGGCGAAGCCGTCCAGGGCCGGCGGACCCTCGTGCGGCAGGTACGAAATACCCAGGCCGCCACCGAGATCCAGCACACGCATCTGTTCGGCGCGTTCCATGCCGAACTTGTCGGCGACCTCGCGCAGCAGGCCCAGCATGCGGCGGGTGGAGATCTCGAAGCCGTCGATCTCGAAGATCTGCGAGCCGATGTGCGAGTGCAGGCCGACCAGGCGCAGATTGTCGGACTCGAAGACCCGGGCGATGGCCTGCATGGCGTCGCCGCCGGCGATGGAGAAGCCGAACTTCTGGTCCTCGTGCGCGGTCGAGATGTACTCGTGGGTGTGGGCCTCCACGCCGACGGTGACGCGGATCAGCACGTCCACCACCTTGCCGGCGCGCTTGGCCACCGCCTCCAGGCGCTCGATCTCGATCAGCGAGTCGACGACCACGTCGCCGACGCCCGCCCCGACCGCCATTTCCAGCTCGGGGACCGATTTGTTGTTGCCGTGCAGGGCGATCCGCTCGGCCGGGAAGCCGGCGTGCAGCGCCACCGCCAGCTCGCCGCCGGAGCACACGTCCAGGTGCAGGCCCTCGTCACGGATCCAGCGGGCGACCTCGCCGCACAGGAATGCCTTGGAGGCGTAGTGGACTCGCGCGCCGTCCCCGAAGGCACGGACCATGTCGCGGCAGCGGGAGCGGAAGTCGTCCTCGTCGATCACGAACAGCGGGGTGCCGTACTCGGCGGCCAGCTCGTGCACCGGCACGCCCGCCAGCCGCACCACGCCGTCGGCGTCGCGAGCGGCGTTGCGCGGCCACACATTCGCGGGCAGTTCGATCATCTGCGCGGGCGCGCTCGGACGCTCGGCGAGCGTGGGCGCGTGCGGGATGTCCGCGTGGCGGGGTCCTGCGGGGTGGGCACTCATCTACATACGCTCCGGTGCACTGACGCCTAGGAGGCCGAGGCCGTTGGCGAGAACCTGACGGGTGGCTTTGACCAGCTCGAGGCGAGCGGCATTGAGCGGCGTGACCACGTCGTCGCCCTGCGGGATGACGCGCAGCGTCTTGTCGGACTGGAAGGGGTGGTAGGCCCCGGCGAGTTCCTCGAGGTAGCGCACGACCCGGTGCGGCTCCCGCATCTCGGCGGCGGTGGCCACCACGCGCGGGTACTCGCCCAGCGTGCGGATGAGCGCGCCCTCGCGGTCATCGGTCAGCAGCGCGAAATCCGGTGCGACCGAGGCGTAGTCGAACGCGGCCGCGTTGCCGAGGATCTGGTTGGTGCGCGCGTGCGCGTACTGCACGTAATAGACCGGGTTCTCGCTGTCCTGCCGGGTCCACAGGTCCAGGTCGATGTCGATGCTGGAGTTCACCGAGGAGCGCACCAGCGAGTACCGCGCCGCATCCACGCCGATCTGCTCGACCAGGTCGTCGAGCGTGACGACGGTGCCCGCGCGCTTCGACATGCGAACGGCGGCACCATCTTTCACCAGGTTCACCATCTGGCCGATGAGCACCTCGACGGTGTCCGGGTTGTCGCCGAACGCGGCCGCGGCGGCCTTGAGACGGCCGATGTAGCCGTGGTGGTCCGCACCGAGCATGTAGATGCACAGATCGAAACCGCGCGAGCGCTTGTTCTGGAAGTAGGCGATGTCACCGCCGATATAGGCGGACTTGCCGTCGCTCTTGATGACGACGCGGTCCTTGTCGTCGCCGTATTCGGTGGAGGCGATCCACCAGGCGCCGTCCTTCTCGTACAGCTTGCCGGACGCCTTCAGCGTCTCGATGGCCTGCTCGACCGCGCCGGAGGCGAACAGCGAACTCTCGTTGAAGTACACGTCGAAGTCGGTGCCGAAGTCGTGCAGCGTCTGCTTGATGTGCGCGAACATGAGCTCGACGCCCTCGCGACGGAACAGCTCGTGCCGCTCGCCCTCCGGGAGTTCCAGCACACCCGGGTTGGCCTTCACGACGGTGTCGGCGATCTCGTTGATGTAGGCGCCCGCGTAACCGTCCTCTGGGGTCGGCTGTCCCAGCGCGGCGGCCACCAGCGAGTTGGCGAAGCGGTCGATCTGGGCGCCGTGGTCGTTGAAGTAGTACTCGCGGGTCACGTCCGCGCCCTGGGCCGCCAGGATCCGGCCGAGCGCGTCGCCGACCGAGGCCCAGCGGGTTCCACCCAGGTGGATCGGGCCCGTCGGGTTGGCGGAGACGAATTCGAGGTTGATCTTCGTGCCCCCGAGCGCGTCCGCGGTGCCGAACTTCGCACCGGCCTCGAGGATCTTCTCCACGATCGCGCCCTGCGCGGCCTTGGCCAGGCGAATGTTCAGGAAGCCCGGTCCCGCGACCTCGGCGGCCTCGACGCCCTCGGCGGCCGACAGCGCCTCGGCCAGCAACGTCGCGAAATCGCGGGGGTTCATTCCCGCCTTCTTGCCTACCTGCATGGCCACATTCGTGGCATAGTCACCGTGCTCGGGGTTGCGGGGACGCTCCACCTTGACCTCGTCGGGCAGGATCGCAGGGTCCGATCCGCGTTCGACAAGTACCTTCGCTGCGGTAGCACGAAGGAGATCTGCAAGGTCAGCTGGAGTCACGAGTCACTATCCTATGGTCTGAGCAGGTGAACGCCGCGAGCGGGCACCACCGGGCAGGTGCCCAGCAAACGATGCGGCCGCGTCGTTTGATTGTCCGACACGTCGAAAAGAGCACAACAAGCATGCCGAGCAAGACCAGTGCCAAGTCGGCCAAGGCCATCAAGGCCGCGGGCAAGTCGGCCGGATCGTCCAGGAAGGGCGGTCGCGGGGGCAGCCTGGGCGGTAAGCGTCAGATTCCGTGGCTCATGATCGGGGCCGTGGTCTGCATCCTCGCCCTGATCGGCGGCATCGCCTGGGTGCTGGTGCCCAAGATCCAGGACAAGCAGGAGCAGAACAGGTACACGCCGTCCGCCCAGAAGAAGGATCCCTCGGATCAGATTCCGGGCGTGGTGAAGAAGGACTACGCGGCGGGCATGCACGTCGCGGCCACCCAGCGCGTGAACTACGACCAGTCCCCGCCCTTCGGCGGTCCGCACGACGGCTCGTGGGCGGCCTGCACCGGCGTGGTGTACGCCAAGGCGATCCGCACCGAGAACGCGGTGCACTCGCTCGAGCACGGCGCGATCTGGATCACCTACAACCCGGACAAGGTCGATCAGGCCGGCATCGACACCCTGAAGTCGAAGGTCAAGGGCAAGCCCTACAGCCTGATGTCGCCCTACCCCGGCCTGGACACCCCGATCTCCCTGCAGTCGTGGGGTCACCAGCTGAAGCTGAACAGCGCCGACGACAAGCGCGTCGGCGAGTTCATCACGGCGCTGCGCCTGAACCAGTACGCCTACCCGGAGGTCGGCGCGGACTGCGCGAACCCGACCTTCAACACCGACAACCCGCCGGCCTTCGACCCGACCCCGCCCGGCCCCGACGCGGTGCCGATGGACGGCAAGGGCCTGCAGCAGGATGCGAGCGAGCTGGGTGGTGGCGGCGGTATTCCGGGCATGCCGGCCGGCGGTATCCCGGGTCTCCCGAACGGCGTGCCGGGTCTGCCCACCGATGGCACGAGCCTGCCCGGCGGCATCCCGTCCATCCCGGCCCCGACCGACGGCCCGACCCAGCCGGATCAGCCGGCTCCGACCCAGTAGTGCCGCCGTTCATGTCCGACATCCCAGATCGCAGCTCCGAGCCCGATCCCGCCGCCGAACCGGTGCCGCAAACACGCCGCAATCAGCAGCCCGCCCTGCTGGCGATCGGGGTGGTCGCGGTGCTGCTCATCGGTTTCATGGCCGGACTGCTGGTGGGCAATGCCATGCACCACGGCCTGGAGACGCCGGGCGGGGTGGATGTCGGCTTCTCCCAGGACATGTCGGTGCATCACGCGCAGGCGGTGCAGATGTCGGGCGTCGCGCTGTCGGGGACCACGGACCCGGCGGTGAAGCGGCTCGCCTACGACATCCTCACCACGCAGGCCAATCAGGCCGGCCGCATGCAGGGCTGGCTGCAGCAGTGGGATAAACCGCTCATCTCCCCCGACGGCTACATGGGCTGGATGACGGACATGTCCACGCATGAGCATTCCGGCACCGCCATGCACTCCGGCGCGGTGCAGACCATGCCCGGCATGGCGTCCGATCAGGAGATGGCCGCGCTGGGCCAGGCCACCGGTCCGGCCCTTGATGCGCTGTACCTGCAGCTCATGCTGCGCCACCACCAGGGCGGCATGCCGATGATCGAGTACGCCGCCCAGCGTGCGGACACCGACGCGGTGCGCTCGCTGGCCGAGAGCATGGCCAAGACCCAGAAGAGCGAGGCCGATCTGATGACCCAGATGCTGGCCGAGCGCAAAGTCTCCCCACTGCCGATGAACTGACCGAGCACCTCCGACTGACACGGACCGGGCACAGAAACGCCCGGTCCGTGTCAGTTTTTGGCGCAGCGCGAGCGATGCGATACGCTGTCCCAGCCCGACCGGGAGACCGGACGGGACCATCCCCGCCCTCGTAGCTCAGGGGATAGAGCGTCTGCCTCCGGAGCAGAAGGCCGCAGGTTCGAATCCTGCCGAGGGCACCACAGTAAGGCCCCGACCGTGGATCACGGTCGGGGCCTTACTCGTTCGTGGAGGCGGCGGCCCGTTTCGGCACCGAATGTCTGACTTATCGTGCCATCGTGGCCGATTGGGATTCCGATTCGAGGACTCGGGAGCAAAGGTAGTAGCTGTGCATCGCGGTGTCCGGTTGTGCAGGAGGCAGCCGGACACCGCGAGCGCGTTCTCGGGCCAGGATGATGCCGAATTCCCCTGCGCTGAAATCGATCTCGGCAATAACCGGGGGTCTGGTGCCGGTGACGGTCGAGTACGAGCTCGCGCCGCTGGCGGAACGTCGCGACGCACTGGGCGGTCAGGCCGCGTATTCCAGGGCCATGGCCGCGATCACGGGGACCATGTAGATCATGGGGAACGGGATGTGGCCGTAGGACTCGGCGCGGGCGAATGATGATGGCGCCGGTGAAGTACAGCAGTATGCCGATGGCGCCGACTCATTCGCAGTGCGAACGGCCCTGCTTTCCATGTGAAACATGAACGGGCCGGTATGTTCTGAGAGGTGTCGGACAACGAGAGCGCCCGTGCAGAACAGCCGCAGCGTCGCGTCTCACGCCCGCTCGCCGGGGGATTCACCACGGTCCTGGCGGCCGCGATCGCGGCCCTGAGCCTGGCCGCGCCGGTCGCCGCCACCCCGGTGGCACCGGAGCAGGCGACCGAGGCGTCGTTCTACTTCCCGGCCGCGGACCGGGTCCCGGGCATCCCCGGATCGGTCATCCAATTGCGGCCGCTCACAGGCGATCCCGCTCTCGCGGGCGCACGCAACTACCTGGTGCTGTACCGCTCGGTCGACATGCAGGGCAATCCGGTCGCGGTGTCGGGCACCCTGGCGGTCCCGGACAGCACCCCGCCGCCGGGTGGCTGGCCGCTGATCTCCTGGGCGCACGGCACCACCGGCGTCGCCGACGTCTGCGCGCCCTCCCAGGACACCTCCCCCGGCTTCCCCGCCCACGACTACACCTCGCTGGTGCGCCGCCTGCAGGAGCGCTGGATCGCGGCCGGGTACGCGGTGGCCCAGACCGACTATCAGGGGCTGGGCACGCCCGGTCCGCACGGCTATCTGATCGGCACCGCCGAACAGCGTGCCGTCACCGATATGGCCAGGGCCGCACGGGAAGTCGACCCGGATATCGGGGTCCGCTGGGTGGCCATGGGCCACTCCCAGGGCGGGCAGGCCGCCATCTTCACCGATGCCCAGGCCCAGCAGTGGGCCCCGGAGCTGCAGCTGCTGGGTTCGGTGGCGCTCGCGCCCGCTTCCCATCAGGGCATCGGACTGCAGGCGTCGCAGCTGGCCACCACCGCGGGGGTGGCCGGTGCCCTGTCCCCACTCACCGGCAGCGCGATATCGTTCCTGCCCTTGATCATTCGCGGCGCGCAGACGGTCGCGCCATTGGACCCGGCCCGATTCCTCACGCCTCGTGCGCAATCCATGCTCGCCCAAGCCGATACCGGATGCATCAGCCAGCTTCGGCAACAGGATTCGTGGGGCGGCCTCGCCACCGAGGATGTCTTCAACCGTGACGGGGACATCTCCGCACTGATCCGGGTGCTGAACGAAAACGAACCCAGCGCACTGGTTTTCACGCAGCCGCTGCTGGTATTGCAGGGCCGCTCCGACACCACGGTGCCGGCGCTCGCCACCGACGCCATGGTGGTGCAGCAGCGCGCGGGCGGTCGGCCGGTGCAGTACCACAGCTATCCGGGCGCGGACCACCGTGGCGTGCTCGACGCGTCGTTCAATGACGCACTGGCCTGGGTGGATACCCGGTTCGGCCGGTAGGCGGTCAGGCCGCGGGCGTCCAGCCCGGATCGCGGCCGAACCAGGCGGCCAGCCGGTCGTAGGCGGGCGCGTCGGCGGCGATCGGCACCTCGTGCCCGAAAGCCTTTCCGGGACCGCGGAATTCGGGCTTCAGCAGCTGCTTGGACCAGGCCAGGCCGTGCTCGGCGAGCTCCGGATCCAGGGTACGGCCCTGACCGGTGGCCCGGGTGAGATCCCAGGCGTGCATGGCGAATTCGGTGATCTGCTGATCGGCGCGACCGCGCAACGGGGCCTCCCCGCCCATGCCGGGCACCAGCCGCTCCGGATCGGCGGCGCGCCACGTCTCGAGCAGCGGCTGCGCGCGGGTGCGGAACTCGGCGGCCCAGTCCGCGCCGACCGGGTCGGGCGGTGCGCCCCAGTCGGGCATCTCGCCGCACGCGGCGATGGTGAAGTCGCGCAGGATCTGGCCCACGATGTGGTCCAGCAGCCCGCGCACGTGCCAGTCCTCGCACGGAGTCGGCAGGGCTGCCTGGTCCGGGGTGACGACGGCGATGACATCGCCCATCTGGGCGACGGCCCGTTCCAGGAGGTCGATCGTCGGGTCCACCGGTGACTTGTCGGCCATGCGGCCAGACTAGCCCTGCGGCAAGACGTTCCGCGCCCCATCGGGCATGACGATCACCCGTGGCGGGAGAGCGGGTTCCGGCGCGGCCACGGCCCGCGGGGATCGGATCCGCCACAGCAGGTACAGCCCGGCCGCACAGCCCAGGGTGATCACCAGGGCCACCGTGCCAGGCACCGCGGAGACCGCCCCGTGCGGATCCCGATACCAGCGCGGCGAGTAGGCGACCCGGCCGAAGCTGCTGCCCCGCAGCGCCACCACCAGGCACGGCACCACCAGTACGGCGAGCGCCACCACGGCGCTGCCGGCGGTCTTCGGGACCGCCGCGCCGAAGCAGAAGCCGATGGCCAGCGCGGTGAGGATCACACCGAGCACCGGGATCACCGCGTACCGGTGCGCGATGCCCGCGGTGCCGGCCGCGAAGACCGCCAGCCCGGCGGTCGCGGCCAACGCGATCCAGGGCGCCCGCCATCGGCGTCCCATCGCCAGCCCGGCCACCACGGCCAGGACCGGGAACGGCGCGGTCCAATCCGGCCGGGGCACCGCGATGATCGCGCTGCCCGCATTGGCCACCGCCACCGCCAGCAGCACCAGGGTGCCCTCGCGCCCGGGCAGCAGCAGCGCCGCGGCCAGCGCCGCGCCGATGGTGATGGCCGCGGCCACCCCGGCCTGCGCGAGGGTGCCGGCGTGCTGCACGAACCACTGTGTCGACAACGTGGTGGCGGTGACCAGGATCACCGCGGACAGGATCGGGGCCATCGCCAGATCGGTGTTCTCGTGTTCGCCCGCCGGTTCCGGCTGCTGGACAGCGATCCCCGCGACCAGCAGCGCACCGGCCAGCACGAGCAGCCACACGGGTGGCGTTCCGGTCGATGCCCATTCGGTGAGGGGATTGCCCCGGCCGCCCCCGGGCGGCAGCGAGGTCTGGTCGGCGATCACGATCGCGGACAGGGCGCCGATCAGGTACGCGCCCGTCGCGATGGGTTTGCCGAATACCGCGACCGCGAGCGCCCCGAGCAGGATGCCACTGAAGATGGAATCGATGTAGTTGGCGGTGGTCAGATTTCCCGGGATCGCCGCGTCGCGGTTCCACAGCTGGTCGATCACCAGCACCACCGCGCTGCCGCTCGACGCGATCCAGGCCGTCTTGCGCCCGAGCGCGACCACCAGCGCCGCCGTGACCACCGCGAACGCCGCGCCGGCGGCGGCCGCGCGCGGCATGTTCAGCACCAGCAGATCCAGTTGCAGCACCGGGCCTTCGGAGGTCCAGCCCAGATCGAGGGGGGCCATCAGCAGCAGTCCGGCCACCGCCGCGCCCAGCAGGGCGGCCATCGCCTCGATCGGAACCGCGTAGCGTCGCAGCGCCAGGGGCGCGGTCCTGCCCGGCGGGTCTGCCGACGCGAACCTCGCGCCCATCTCGTCACCTACTCCCTCGGTGATGCGACGCCTTCCGCGTTACAGCAATAACGAGCAGCTATCTCTCGCGACATTAACAGCTGCGGTATGTGGGAACCCTGAGAAGTGGAGTCGGTCACAGTCCTTCGGCGGGCCGGGGAGCGGGCCCGAGACACCGTCAGGCGCAGCGGAAACGGAAGATCGCCGGCGGGGTGACGCCCGGCGCCGAGGTGACCTGAACGGCCGGATCACTGTCCAGCGCACAGCCGATCGGGGTGCTGACCTGAATCCGGTAGCAACCGAGCGCGCCGTTGTAGACGGCTGTGCCGTCGACGCCGGTGGTGAGAGTCGCCACATTCGCGCCGCCGCAGGGCGCGATGTCGGCGGCCACGCCCGCCATGGGGAACTGCTCGGGGCCGTAGACCGCCTGCACCTTCACCGCGGGATCGGCGGGCGGTTCCGCGGACGCGAGCGGAGCCAGGGCGCACGCGGCGGCGAGAGCGGATGTGACGAGCAGCGTGCGGCGCACAATGTCTCCTTCGGGACGAGCTGAGGCAGTTCGCCTCTGCGGCCGACGATTCGGCCTCCGCGCCACTATAGGGACTCCCAGGTCTGATCGGTCACATTCCGACCGGCCGGACGGACCGATTGCTCAGACCGCGGAGACCGCGCCGGCCCGGCTCACGGCGGCCACACCGGTTGTCCGGCCGGCGGCGGCGCACTGCTCGGCAGTGAAAGCGACTGCCGCGCCGAGGACTTCGAGCTCGACCCGGTCGCCGACCGCGGGTGCGTCCACGCTCACCCGGCGCACCTGGACAGGTTCGGGGCAGCCGTCGAGGTCGAGGGTGAGCAGGACGTCCGCACCCCGGAACTCGAGGGCGCGCACGGTGGCGCAGCCGGCGTGACCGTCGGTGGCCGCCCGGGCCAGCAGCTGTTCGGGCCGCATCATGACCGCGCCCGCACCGGTCGGCGCGTTCACCTGCACCGGGATGCGGCCGAGCACGGTCTGGGCGGTCTCCGTGCCGATGGTGGCGTCGAGAAGCACTGTGTCGCCGAGGAATCCGGCCGTGAACAGGTCCGCGGGGGCCGCGTACACCTGCTCCGGGGTGCCGACCTGGGTGAACCGCCCCGAGCACATGACCGCGACCTGATCGGCGAAGGACAGTGCCTCCTCCTGATCGTGGGTGACCAGGATGCTGGTCATGCCCGCGGCGCGCAGGGTCTCGGCGACGGCCTGCCGGGTGGCGGCGCGGAGTCCGGTGTCCAGGGCGCTGAAGGGCTCGTCCAGCAGCATGAGATCGGGTTTGCGGGCCATGGCGCGGGCCAGGGCGACGCGCTGCTGCTGGCCGCCGGAGAGCTGATGCGGCCGCCGATCCGCGTAGGACGGGTCGAGCGAGACCATGTCGAGCAGTTCGGCGACGTGCTGCCGGTGCCTGCGCCGCGCGCCCAGTCCCCCGCCGAGCCCGTAGGCGATGTTCTGCCCCACGGTCAGGTGCGGGAACAGCGCCCCGTCCTGTGCCACGTAGCCGATTCTGCGCCGGTGCGACGGCACCGAGAAGCCCTGGCGGGTAATGGTTTCCCCGCCGACGGACACCGATCCGGCGTCCGGGTTCTCGAATCCGGCGATCACCCGCAGCAGCGTGGTCTTGCCGCATCCGGAGGATCCGACCACCGCCGTGGCGGTGCCGTCGGCGACGTCGAGGCTGATGCCGTCGAGCACCGGCGCCTGTCCGAAGGTCTTGCGAACCTGGTCTACGACAAGACGACTCACAGTCCCGCCGCCTTCCTGGATTGGGTGAACAGCAGATAGGTGACCGGCACCGAGACGATGATCATGATCAGCGCGTACGGCGCGGCGGCCGCGTAGTCCAATTCGCCCGACAGCTGCCAGAACTGCATGGCGAGGGTGTTGGTGCCGTTGGGGGCCAGCAGCAGGGTGGCGGTCAGCTCGGTGGCCACGGCCACGAACGCCAGGGCCGCCGCCGCGGCCGCCGCGGGCGCGGTGAGCCGCAGGGTGACGCGGAAGAAGGTGGCGGCCGGGGATTTTCCGAGCGCCTGCGAGGCCTCCTCCAGCCCCACCGGCACCTGCGCCAGCCCGGCACGCACGCTCACCAGCGCGCGGGGCAGGAACATGAGCGTGTAGGCGGCCAGGATGGTCGCGGCCGTCTGATAGAGCGCGGGCAGCCAGCGAATCGACACGGTCACCAGCGCCAGTGCGATCACGATGCCCGGCAGCGAACTGGTGATGTAGTTGGCCCCCTCGATGATCCGCGCGAACCGCGAGGTGGAGCGCACCGCGACCCAGGCCACCGGGAAGGCGCACAGGGTGGTGATCACCGCGGCGGTGGCGGCCAAACCGATGGTCTGACCGAGGGATTCGCCGATATCGGTGGTGTTCCACACCGCCGAGCCGCCGATCTTCAGCCACCGGCCGATGGTCCACAGCGGCACGCCCAGTGTGGCCGCCAGCGCGGCGGTCAGCAGCGCGAACATGGGAATCTTGGTCAGGCCCAGGCGAATCCGGTTCGCGCCCCGCTGCGCGCCGCCGCCGATCCGGGCGTAGCGGGCCCGGCCGCGCACGGTGGCCTCGCCGGCCAGCAGCACCAGGCACATCACCACCAGCACGCCCGAGAGCGTGCTGCCCGCCGCGCCCGCGAAGCTGGACTGGTACTGCTGGAAGATGGCGGTGGTGAAGGTGTCGAACCGGATCATGGCGAAGGCGCCGTACTCGGCCAGCAGGTGCAGCGAGATCAGCAGTCCGCCACCGAGAATCGCCAGCCGCAGCTGCGGCAGCACGATGCGTGCGAAGACGGCGACGGGCCCGGAGCCGAGGGCCCGGGCCGATTCCTCCACGGCCGGATCCAGCCGCCGCAGGGTGGCCGCCGCCGGGAGGTACACCAGCGGGAAGTACGAGACCGTCGAGACGAGCACGCCCGCCCAGAGCCCGTGCAGCGAGGGGATGGCGCTGACCCAGCCGTAGCTGTTGACGAAGGCCGGAACCGCGAGGGGGGCCGCGAAGATCGGGCCCCACCAGGCCGCGCCCGGCACGTCGGTGCGTTCCACGATCCAGGCCAGGCCGATGCCCAGCGCCACGCAGATCGGCACGGTCAGCACCACCAGTTCGGCGGTGTTGCGCAGCAATTCGGCCACGCGCGGGCGGAACACCAGCTGTGCGGTCTCGTGCCATCCCGTCGAAACCAGGGTGGACACGATGTACCCCAGCGGCACGAAGGTGGCCGCCACCATGAGCAGGGCGGCGATCGTGACGATCGCCCCGGGCCGGATGGCCGATGCACTCGAGACCATCCTGGTCAGTGCCCGAGGGACCCTGCCGGGCAGGTCCTTCGCCGCCCGGGCGGGTACAGCGGTCCGAACAGCCACGGTTAGAGCAGACCCGCCTCGGTCATGAGCTGCGTGACCTTCTTGGCGTCCAGCTTGCTCGGGTCGATCTTGGGTGCGTCGAGCGAGGCCAGCGGCGGCAGCGCCGGGTTGGCCGCGACGTCGGCGGCCACCGGGTACTCCATGGAGTCACCGTCGCGCAGCACCTCCTGGCCCTGCTTGGAGGTGATGAAGGCCAGGAACTTCTGGGCGTTGGCCTGCTTCTTGCTCGACTTCAGCACGCCGCCACCGGAAATGGAGACGAAGGCGCCCGGGTCCTGGTTCTTGAAGTAGAACAGCTGGGTGTTGCCGCTGTTCTCCTTGGTCTTGGCCTGGTCGCGGTACCAGTAGTAGTGGTAGATCACGCCGCCCTCGAACTGGCCGGAGTTGGCGCCCTTCATGACGGTGGTGTTGTTCTGCGAGATGACCGCGTTGTCCTTCATGCCCTTCAGCCACGCCTTGGTGGCGTCCTCGCCCTTCTGGGCGAGCAGGGCGGCCACGATCGCCTGGAAGTCCGCGCCGGAGGCGGCGCCGCTCCAGCGGCCCTTCCACTGCGGCTGCTGCAGATCCAGCAGCGACTTGGGCAGCTGGTCGGCCGGGAGCTTGGCGGTGTTGTAGACGAAAACGGTGGAGCGCGCGGCGATTCCGGTCCACTTGCCGGTGGAGGGGCGGAACTGGTCCGGCACCTGGGCCAGGGTGTCCTTGTCGACGTCGGAGAACAGGCCGGCGTTCTCGACCAGCGCCATGGCCGGGGAGTTCTCGGTGAGGAAAACGTCGGCGGGCGAGTTCTTGCCCTCGGCCACGATCTGGTTGCCGAGGTCGGTGTCGCCACCGTTGCGGAGGGTCACCTTGATGCCGGTGTCCTTGGTGAACGCGTCCACCCACTCCTTGGTGAGGGATTCGTGCTGCGCGTTGTAGACCAGGATCTCGTTGTCGTTCTTCGACGAGCTGGAGCAGGCAGTGGTCGCGCCGAGCACCGCGATCGCCGCCAGTGCACCGGACACCAGTTTCCATCGAGCCGCCGTCATGACCGTCCTTTCGCTTGCCCAGCCTCGTCTATGAGGTTTGCCTAACCAACGTACCGTCCCATGTCGCGGGTTCAAACGCCACCCCACCAATCGACACGGAATCGCTGTAGTCTGCGTGCGTTCCGGGGACGGCCCCGGACGGACAGCAACCGAAGATCGGCCGGAGTCGAAGGATCTCGATGAGCTTGCAGCGGCGTACCCCCTTGACCATCGGACTCGGCGTGGCCGCCGTGGTGCTCGTGGGAGGTGGCATCGCCACCGCGGTGACGTTGAACGGCAAGGACTCCGGACCGGGCGACGACAAGCGCGTCGAGACCGCGGTGCGCGATTTCTACGACGCGCTCTCCTCCGGCGGCGCGTCGAAGGCCGTCGCCAAGACCTGCGCCGGCGACCGCGCCCAGTACGACGCGCTGCCCGAGGCCCAGCGGAAGGCCATGGATCAGGGCAAGATCTCCATGAAGGTCGATTCGGTACAGGGCATCACCATCACCGGCGACCGCGCCACCGCGGTCACCCTGGGCACGCTCACCCTGCCCGGCACCGCCGACAGCAAGCGTTCCACCGATGAACACCTGCGCAAGGAAGACGGCGTATGGAAGGTCTGTTCCACCGACGCGAAATAGGACGGTCATGAGCTGCTGCGGCCCGAACCGGCGGCAGCTGCTGGGCCTGCTGGCGGCGGCCGCGGCCCTGCCGCTGGCGGCCCCGAGTCCGGCTCGGGCACAGCCGGGTTCGCTGGCGGCGACCGATCTCGAGGTCGTCACCATCACCGAGCAGTCGGCCGTCTTCACCTGGACGACGCTGGGCCCGGACGCGGCCGGCAACCCTGTTCCGGTGGAGACCGGCGGCGAGGTCTGGCTCGGTCCCGCGGACGGGACCGAGCTGCGGCAGGTCTTCGGCGACCCGCAGCCGACCGCCTATCACTACGCCGAGGTCACCGGGCTCGAGCCCGGGCGCGCCTATCGGTTCGAGGCACGTTCGCAGGGCATCGCGGCCGCGCCCGCGCTGAATGTCGCCGCCCGCCTGCCGAATACGCCGGAGGCGCAGGGGGTCTTCACCACATTGGTGCCGCCGCCGGGCCGGCTGCTGCGAACCCTCGCCCTGTCCAATGACATTCACTTCGGCGAGGAGGTCAGCGGGCTCATCACCGCGGGCCTGCCGCCCGGCGTGCGCCAGGAGCCCGGTCTCGCACCGTATCCCGAGGTCATGCTGACCGCGCTGCTCGACGATATGCACCGGCCCGACCGTGCCGTCGACCATCTGCTGCTCGCCGGTGACCTCACCGCCGAGGCCACCCCGGACCAGGTGCGCGGCGTCCACACCCAGCTCGCGAACTGGGGTGCGCCGGGCCGGGACTGGTTCGCCGCCCGCGGCAATCACGACCGCCCGCACCCGGGCTCGGACTACGCGGACTGCAGCCCGTACCTCGACCACTACGACTGCTGGGGTGATTCCTTCACCGCCCGACAGCAATTGGCGGCCTACGAGGTCGGCGAGCTGCGCCTGATCGCCCTGGACACCACCCAGCTCGACGCCCCGGGCGGCACTGTGGACCGGTCCCAGCTCGACGAGCTACGGGATCGGCTCACCGGCGACCCGGACCGTCCCACACTCGTTTTCGGTCATCACCCGGTCACCACCGAGTCCGGCTGGTCCAATCTGGCCGGACCGAGCTTCATTCTCGATGCCGCGAATGCCGCCGAGCTGCAATCGATGTACCGCTCCGCGCCCGGCGTCTTCCTGCACCATGCGGGGCACACCCATCGCAACCGCCGCACCCGGCCCGATCTGCCCATCCCGGTCGAATTCCTGGAAGTGGCGGCGGCCAAGGAATATCCGGGCGGTTACACGCTGCTGCGTCTCTACGAGGGCGGCTACCTGCTGAATTTCTACAAGACCCGCACCGAGGCCGCGCGGCGCTGGAGCACGCGGTCGCGGGGCGAATACTACGGTCTGCTGCCCGAATACACGCTGGGCACGACCGCCGACCGCAATTTCGTGGTGTCGCGCGATCTCTCCGGCGTGATCGCGAGCTGAATGCGAGAACGCCTCCCGGGTGCACGGGAGGCGTTCTCCGATGGAGCGACCGACGGGACTCGAACCCGTGTGACAGGCTTTGCAGGCCTGCTCCTAGCCAACTCGGACACAGCCGCAGGGTGTACCCAATAGTGCGGCGAATCGGGCCTGCGGCCGAGGTTTTGAATCACCGTGATTCGTATGCGCCCCGCGGATCGGCTCGGCGCTGCGACCGACCGGTTCGCGACGTGCGATGATCGGGTCATGTCTCGACCACGTCCACTGCCACTCGACCCGATCGAGGAGGCGCACCGTCAGTGGACCGAGCACGGCTGGGGGGACGTGGCCGACGGCATGGCGGCGGTGACGTCGCTGGTGCGGGCGCAGCAAATCGTGATGGCGCGAGTGGACGAAGCCCTGCGGCCGTCCGGTTTGACCTTTTCCCGGTACGAGTTACTGATGTTGCTGAGTTTCAGCAAAACCGGCGCGCTGCCGATGGCGGTGGCCAGCGCCCGCCTGCAGGTGCACCCCACCTCCGTCACCAACACCGTGGACCGGCTGGAGGCGGCGCACTTGGTCAAGCGTGTGCCACATCCCAGTGACCGGCGGGCGACGCTCATCGAAATCACCGATGCCGGAAGAGAATTGGTGGCCAGGGCCACCACCGAGCTGAACCGGCGAGTTTTCGCCGAGGCCGGACTGCCGCCGGAACGATTGCAATTGCTGCTGCAATTGCTGTCGGAGTTCCGGCAGAGCGCCGGCGACTTCGATCCGGGTAGCTCGCCGACACTATGGGCCGGTCAGTAACCGGTCAGCGACCCAGCAGCCAATTTCCTGCGTCATAGTCTTGGATTCGGCTCGCAAAAGGTTCACCATTGAGCGCATGGTGCTGGTCCTCGGGGTGTCGGCGGGCGCTGCTGGCGCACGTGCCATGCTCACCCATTCCGACCAGCCTCACCTGCCTCCCATCGACCGCTGCAAGGTCCTGCGCCGGGCCGGTGATCGCGGCATGGAGGACCCTGTCTTCGAGGCCATCCAGCAGATGCGCAAGTCGGCCGCCGAGCGCGACGAATTCATTACCGGCATCGCCGTGACCTGCCGCTCGGCCACCCATGCCGAGGCCATTCGCACCGCCGCGGGCCGCAACCGCCTCACGGTCATCGATGAGCCGGTGGCCCAGCTCCGATATCTCCGATTCACCCGGAAGCTGCCCAGCGAGGGTTCGGTCCTGCTCTACGACCTGGGCGCGTCGGGACTGACCCTCACCCAGATCGACTGCCGCAACGATGCCGTCCTCGCCACCAAGCGCAGCACCGTCCTGGGCGGCGATGGCCACGACGCCCTGCTGCGCTGGCTGCTCACCCGCGCCGGGGTCACCGTGGATCTGGCCACCACCCGCCGCCAGAAGGAGGCGCTGGCCTCCGAGCGCGTCCTGGCCGTCTGCGACCCGATCACCGGGCAGCGCACCGTGGTCACCCGCAGTGATTTCGCCGAACTGGTCGAAGCGGGCATTCATCACTCGGCGTCCTTCGTCCGCCACATGATCGACGAGACCGGCATCCAGCCCGCCGGAATGGCGCTGCTGGGCGGCTGCACCCGCAACAAGAGCATCCGGGACGAGCTGAAACAGCAGCTGGGCTATCCGCTCATCTACGATCCCGAACCCGAATTCGTCTCCACCCGCGGCGCGGTCCTGCTGGCCGCCGAACGGCCGTCGGCCCGCAGCATCCGCAGCGTGCACCTGCCCCAGGCCGCCGCCTCTCATGAGGCCCCCGCCACCTCCCCCGTCTCCCGCCGCAAACTCGTTGCGGCAGTGGCGGTCACCGCCACCCTGGGCGGCACCATCGTCGGCGCGCTGGCCATGAACCGCGACGGTGGCGAACACCCCGACGGCAAGCCCCCGACCGTCGAAGTGGTCGGCCCGCCCAAACACGGCTGACGCCACCGCCGGCCGTCAGCGCCCGCGCCGATGACCTCGAGCCTGAGGTCCGCCGAGCAATACCTGCCCCCTCTCGCCACCGTGCCCCGCTGCCTTCAGACAGCGGGGCACGAGAGTTCCGAGAGTGGTTGCGGCGCTTACTTGTTGGTGAAGTTCGCCGGACGCTTCTCGACGAAGGCGGTCATGCCTTCCTTCTGATCCTCGGTCGCGAAGAGCGAGTGGAAGACGCGGCGTTCGAAGCGCAGGCCCTCGGTGAGGGTGGTTTCGAAGGCGCGGTCGACCGCTTCCTTGGCGATCATGACCGACGGCAGCGACATGGACGCGATGGTCTCGGCGACCTCCATGGCGGTGGCAACCAGGTCGGCGGCGGGCACGATGCGGGAGACCAGGCCCGCGCGTTCGGCTTCCTCGGCATCCATATTGCGGCCGGTGAGGATGAGGTCCATGGCCTTGGCCTTGCCGACGGCGCGGGTGAGGCGCTGGGAGCCGCCCATGCCGGGGATGACGCCGAGCTTGATCTCGGGCTGCCCGAACTTGGCGGTGTCGGCGGCGAGCAGGATGTCGCACATCATGGCGAGTTCGCAGCCGCCGCCGAGGGCGTAGCCGGCGACCGCGGCGATGATGGGCTTACGGAACGCGACCAGTCGGTCCCAACCGGCGAAGTGGTCGGTCAGGAACATGTCCATATAGGACTTGGACTGCATCTCCTTGATGTCCGCGCCGGCCGCGAAGGCCCGGTCGGACCCGGTCAGCACGACCGCGCCGACCTCGTTGTCGTTCTCCAGCTCGTCCAGCGCCGCCGAAATGTCGGCCAGGACCTGCGAGTTCAGCGCGTTGAGGGCCTTCGGCCGGTTCAGCGTGATGAGGGCGACACGCCCCTTGCGCTCCAGCAGAATGGTCTCGAAGTCTGTCACGCCGGTTCCTCTCCCGATCGCTTGCGGATATCGGTGACGATAGCCGAGAAGTCCTTGCCCGCTTCCTCCTGGTTGAAGCGGCTGTAGATCTCCGCCGCCAGCTGCCCGATCTGCCCGTCGACGCCATTGGCCCGCAGCGCGTTCGCCGCGAGACCCAGGTCCTTGGACATGAGCGCGGTCGCGAAGCCGGGCTGATAGTCATTGTTGGCCGGGCTGGCCGGAACCGGTCCGGGCACCGGGCAGTAGGAGGTCAGCGCCCACGACTGCCCCGAGGCGGTGGACACCACGTCGAAGAACTTGTCGTGGGTGAGCCCCAGCTTCTCGCCCAGCACAATGGCTTCCGAGAGGCCGATCATGGAGATGCCCAGCAGCATGTTGTTGCAGATCTTGGCGGCCTGACCCACGCCCGCGCCGCCGCAGTGCACGACCTTGCCGCCCATCACCTCCAGCAGCGGCAGCGCGTCGGCGAAGTCGGCGTCCGCGCCGCCCACCATGAAGGTGAGGGTGCCGGCCGCCGCGCCCGCCACGCCGCCGGAGACCGGGGCGTCCAGGGCCCGATGTCCCGCTGCCGCAGCGAGTTCCGCGGCCTGCTTGGCATCGGCGACGTCGATGGTGGAGCAGTCGACGAACAGGGTGCCCGGCTTGGCGGCCGGGAGGATCTCGCCGTAGAGGTCGAGCACGATGCGGCCGTTGGGCAGCATGGTGATCACGATGTCGGAGGCCGAAACCGCCTCCGCGGCAGTGGCGACCACGGTGGCCCTGTCCTGGCGCGCCTGATCCTGGGCGGCGGGCACCGGGTCGAAGGCGAGGACGTCGTATCCGGCCTCGACCAGGTTGGCGGCCATGGGTCCGCCCATGTGGCCCAGCCCCAGGAACCCGACCTTGGTGTTAGTGCTCATTGCTCGTCCTTCAATGCTCTATTCGCCTGAAACAGGTGCGGCCAAACCCAATTCGCGATCGCCGAGCGCGCCGAAGTAGGCGTCGACGTCGGCGTCGGTGACGTCCGCGAGGGTGGCGGGCGACCACTGCGGGTTGCGGTCCTTGTCGATGACCTGGGCGCGGATGCCCTCCACCAGGTCGTGGGTGTTCAGGGAGGCGACGGAGACCCGGTACTCCTGGTTCAGCGCCGTCTCGAGGTCAGCGGCCCGGCGCGCATCGCGCAGCGAGCGCAGCGTGACCTTCAGCGCCACAGGTGATTTCGAGAGCACGTCGGCGGCGGCCTTGGCCGCCTCGGCCCGGCCGTCTAGCTGCAGCCGGTGCACGATCTCCTCGACGGTGTCCGCGCTGTAGCAGGAGTCGATCCACTCCTGCTGCGCCACGAACTCCGAGACCGGTGCGGGCTGTGCGAACTTGGCGATGGCCACGTCGACCTCGGTGGTGGTCAGCGCCTCCAGCAGCGCCGGAATGTGTTCCGACGGAACGAAATAGTCGGCGAACCCGGCCGCGATGGCGTCGCCGGCGGACATGCGCGCGGTGGTGAGCGCGACATGGGTGCCGATCTCGCCGGGCGCGTGCGCCAGCAGATAGGTGCCGCCGACGTCCGGGATGAAGCCGATGCCGGTCTCGGGCATGCCGACCATGGACCGCTCGGTCACGATGCGGTGCGAGGCGTGCCCGGACAGGCCGACGCCGCCGCCCATGACGATGCCGTCCATGACCGCGACATACGGCTTCGGGTAGCGGCCGATGAGCGCATTGAGGATGTACTCGTCGCGCCAGAACGTGCCGCTCGGGGAATCCGCGGCCACCTCGGGCGAATCGCCCTGGGCCACAGCGTGCTCGGCGTCGTTGTGGATGGCGACGATGTCGCCGCCCGCGCACAGCCCGCGCTCGCCCGCGCCGGTGAGCACCACCGCGCGCACCTCGTCGTCGTCCGCCCAGGCCCGCAGCGCGTCCAGGATGGTCAGCGCCATCGGGTGATTGAGCGCATTGATGGCGCGGGGCCGGTTGAGCGTGATCAGGCCGAGGCCGTCGCGCTGCTCGATCAACACCTCGGGTTCGCGCACCGTGCTCTTCGATGCCTCAGCGCTCATGCTGCTCCTACCACCGAGCGGGCGACGACCACCCGCATGATTTCGTTCGTGCCCTCGAGAATCTGATGCACCCGCAGGTCGCGGACGATCTTCTCGATGCCGTATTCGGCCAGGTAACCGTAGCCACCGTGGAGCTGCAGGGCCTTGTTGGCCACCTCGAACCCGGCGTCGGTGGCGAACCGCTTGGCCATGGCGCACAGCTCCACCTTGTCGGGGGCGTCGGCGTCCAGCGCGGCCGCGGCCCGCCACAGCAGGGTGCGAGCGGCCTCCAGCGAGGTGCGCATATCGGCCAGCTCGAACTGCAGAGCGGTGTTGTCCAGCAGTCGCGAGCCGAACGCCTTGCGCTGGGCCATATAGGCGACGGTCCGATCGAGCGCGGCCTGTGCCCCGCCCATCGAGCAGGCGGCGATGTTCAACCGTCCGCCATTGAGCCCGTTCATGGCGATACGGAAGCCGTTGCCCTCCTCGCCCAGCAGGTTGGCCGCCGGGATCCGGGCATTGTCGAGAATGACCTGCCGGGTGGGCTGCGCGTTCCAGCCCATCTTCTTCTCGTTGGCCCCGAAGGACAGCCCCGGCGTGCCGGCCGGGACGATGAACGCCGAGATCCCGCGCGCCCCTTCGTTTCCGGTGCGCGCCATGATCACGTACACGTCGGTGCTGCCCGCGCCGGAGATGAACTGCTTGACGCCGGTGAGCAGGTAGTCGTCGCCGTCACGGACGGCCTTGGTGCTCAGCGCCGCCGCGTCGGAGCCGACGCCCGGCTCGGTCAGCGCGTAGGAGGCCAGCAGGTCCATGGAGCTCAGGCCCGGCAGCCACCGATTGCGTTGTGCCGCATCGCCGTAGGTGTCGATCATCCACGTGGCCATATTGTGGATGGAGATGTAGGCGGCCACGGCCGGGCAGCCGGTGGCCAGCTGCTCGAAGATGCGCACGGCGTCCAGCCGCCGCAGCTCCGAGCCGCCCACGTCTTCGCGCACGTAGATGCCGCCCAGGCCGAGCGAGCCCGCCTTGCGCAGCACGTCCACCGGGAAGTGCTTGCGCTCATCCCATTCCAGGGCATTGGGCGCGAGCAGCTCGTCGGCGAAGGAGCGGGCGGTCTCGACGATCGCCTTCTCGTCCTCGTCAAGTACGAACATCAGGTCAGTCCATGGTCGGGATGACGAAGGCGTTGGACTCCTTGAGTCCCGCGGGCCAGCGCTGCGTCACCGTCTTGGTCTTGGTGTAGAAGCGGATCGAGTCCGGTCCGTGCTGGTTGAGGTCGCCGAAGCCGGAGCGCTTCCAGCCGCCGAAGGTGTGGTACGCGATCGGCACCGGGATCGGGACATTGATGCCGACCATGCCGACCTGGACACGGGCGGCGAAGTCGCGGGCGGTGTCGCCGTCGCGAGTGAAAATGGCGACGCCATTGCCGTATTCGTGCTCGTTGGGCAGGCGCAGCGCCTCTTCGTAGTCCTTGGCGCGGACCAGGGCCAGCACCGGGCCGAAGATCTCTTCCTTGTAGATCCGCATCTCCGGGGTGACGCGGTCGAACAGCGAAGCGCCCGCGAAGAATCCGTCCTCGCCGCCCTCGACGACCAGGCCGCGTCCGTCGATCACCAGTTCCGCGCCCTCGTCGACGCCGATCTGGACGTAGTTGTTCACCCGATCCACGCCGTCGCGGCCGACCAGCGGGCCGAAGTCCGCGCCCGGGTCGTCGGAGACGCCGACATTGAGCTTGTCGATGCGCTCGATGAGCTTGGCGCGCAGGCGATCCGCGGTCTCTTCGCCCACCGGCACGGCGACCGAGATGGCCATGCAGCGCTCGCCCGCGGAGCCGTAGCCCGCGCCGATGAGCTGGTCGGCCACATCGTCGAGGTCGGCGTCCGGCATCACGATGGCGTGGTTCTTGGCGCCGCCGAAGCACTGGGCGCGCTTGCCGTTGGCGGAGGCGGTCTCGTAGATGTACTGCGCGATCGGGGTGGAGCCGACGAAGCCGACCGCCTTGATGCGCTCGTCGTGCAGCAGCGTGTCGACGGCTTCCTTGTCGCCGTTGACCACATTGAAGATGCCCGCGGGCAGTCCGGCCTCGAGGAACAGCTCGGCCAGGCGCAGCGGCACCGAGGGGTCGCGCTCGGAGGGCTTGAGCACGAAGGCATTACCGCAGGCCAGCGCCGGTCCGGCCTTCCACAGCGGGATCATGGCCGGGAAGTTGAACGGGGTGATGCCCGCGACCACGCCCAGCGGCTGCCGCATGGAGTACACGTCGATGCCGGTGCCGGCGCTCTCGGTGTACTCACCCTTGAGCAGGTGCGGGATGCCGACGGCGAATTCGATGACCTCGAGGCCGCGCTGGATGTCGCCCTTGGCGTCGGCGATGGTCTTGCCGTGCTCGCTGGAGAGCAGTGCGGCCAGCGAATCCATCTCGTCCTGTACCAGGGTCAGGAACTTCATCAGGATCCGGGCGCGCTTCTGCGGGTTCATGGCGGCCCAGGCCGGCTGTGCGGCGGCGGCATTCGCGATGACCGCCTCGACCTCACTCTTGCTCGCCAGCGGCACCCGTGCCTGAACCTGGCCGGTGCTGGGATTGAACACATCGCCGAAGTTGCCCGAAGTTCCCGGGACGTGCTTCCCGCCGATGAAGTGGGTGAGTTCGCGAGCCATGCCAGTCCTGTCTCGATGCTTGCGCGCCGATTGCGCGGTCTGTGGCGATCCTATAGTTGGACATCCAAGTATTGGCTGTGGGATAATTCACAGCACCCAGAGAGCCTCCGAGAGTTGGAGCAACCGCATGCCCGATCTGCATGTCCCGGTTCATCCAGTGCGGTTCGTGACCGCAGCGGCGCTGTTCGACGGCCACGACGCGGCCATCAACATCATGCGAAGAATCCTGCAGGCCCAGGGAGCCGAGGTGATTCATCTGGGGCACAACCGGGCCGTGCGCGACGTCGTGGACGCGGCCGTCACCGAGGACGTGCAGGGCGTCGCGGTCAGCTCGTATCAGGGCGGGCACATCGAGTACTTCGAGTACCTGGCGCAGGCCTTGAAAGAGGCCGGGGCCGAGCACGTGAAGATCTTCGGCGGGGGCGGCGGGGTGATCATTCCCGAGGAGATCGCGCGGCTGGCCGAGTCGGGGGTGACCATCTTCTCGCCGGAGGACGGGCAGCGGCTCGGGCTGCCGGGGATGATCAACCACCTGATTTCGGCTTGCGACGTGGATCTTTCACACACGCCCGCGTCGGTGGAAGCGGTGCTGAGCGGGGATCGAGCGGCGCTGGCGCGGACCCTCACCTGCCTGCAGCAGGGGACGCTACCGGAGACGGATCGAGCGGCGCTGACGGCCGCGGCGGCCGCGCGGCACGTGCCCGTGCTGGGCATCACCGGCACCGGCGGATCCGGAAAGTCCTCTCTCACAGACGAACTCGTGCGCCGGCTGCGCACCGATCAGCAGGACAAGCTGCGGGTCGCGGTGCTGGCGGTGGACCCGACACGGCGGCGCGGCGGGGGTGCGCTGCTGGGTGACCGGATCCGGATGAACGCCCTCGACGGCGAACGCGTCTACTTCCGGTCGCTGGCCACCCGGGGTGAGCGCGAACTGCCGCACGATATCGACACCATGGTGATCGCCTGCAAGGCAGCGGGATTCGATCTGGTGATCCTGGAGACGCCCGGCATCGGCCAGGGTGACGCGGCCATCGCCGAGCACGTGGACGTGTCGCTGTACGTGATGACGCCGGAGTTCGGCGCGGCCTCCCAGCTCGAGAAGATCGACATGCTCGATTACGCGGATGTGGTGGCCATCAACAAGTTCGAGCGGCGCGGGGCCGAGGACGCGCTGCGCGATGTGTCGCGGCAGCTGGTGCGGAATCGGGAGGAGTTCCACGCCACGCCCGAGGACATGCCGGTCTTCGGCACCAGCGCGGCGACCTTCAACGATGACGGGGTGACGGCGCTCTACCAGCACCTGAGCGGATTGCTCGCCGAGCAGGGGCTGCCTTTGCAGGAAGGCGTGCTGCCGCGGGTGGCCACCCGCACCTCCACCCGCTTCGCCCAGATCATTCCGCCCGCCCGCGTGCGCTATCTGGCCGAAATCGCGGAAGCCGTGCGGGATTACCATGCCGGCACCGCGCGCGAGATGGAAGCCGCGCGGCGTGTCCAGCGTCTGGAGCAGGTACTCGCCGAGCTGCCGGGCGACGGCGCACCCCCGGCGACCGCGGCCTCCAGCGATGCCGTCACCTCCGATGCCGCCGGAGAGGTGCTGCGCGGGCTGCTCGCGCAGGCTCGCGCCGGCCAGACGCCGGAAACCGCTGCGCTGCTGGCGGAATGGCCCGCGGTCGCGGAATCGTACCGGGGCGACGAACAGGTGGTACGGGTCCGCGATCGGGAGCTGCGGACGGCGCTGCGCCGGGAGACATTGTCCGGCAGTTCGATTCCCCGGGTGGCGCTTCCCCGCTTCACCGATCACGGTGAGCTGCTGCGGTTCCTGCGCTCGGAGAACCTGCCGGGTCGCTTCCCGTTCACCGCCGGGGTGTTCGCCTTCAAACGCGACAACGAGGATCCGGCGCGCATGTTCGCGGGCGAGGGCGATGCTTTCCGCACCAACCGCCGGTTCAAGGTGCTCTCCGAACACGCCGAGGCCAAACGGCTTTCGACCGCCTTCGACTCGGTCACGCTGTACGGGCACGACCCGGCCGAGCGGCCGGACATCTACGGCAAGGTCGGCACCTCCGGGGTGTCCATCGCCACCCTCGACGATATGAAGGCGCTCTATGACGGCTTCGACCTCGACGCGCCTACGACCTCGGTGTCAATGACCATCAACGGTCCCGCGCCGACGATTCTGGCCTACTTCCTCAATGCCGCCATCGATCAGGCGGTGGCGGAATTCGCGGCCGAGCAGGGCCGCGAGCCCACCCCCGACGAGGCGGCCGGCCTGCGTGCCCGCACCCTGGCCACGGTGCGCGGCACCGTGCAGGCCGACATCCTCAAGGAGGACCAGGGCCAGAACACCTGCATCTTCTCCACCGAGTTCAGCCTGCGGATGATGGCCGACATCCAGGAGTGGTTCGTGCGCAACGGCGTTCGCAACTTCTACTCGGTGTCCATCTCCGGCTATCACATCGCCGAGGCCGGGGCGAACCCGATCAGCCAGCTGGCCTTCACGCTGGCCAACGGCTTCACCTATGTGGAGGCGTATCTCGCTCGGGGCATGGACATCGACGACTTCGCACCCAACCTGTCGTTCTTCTTCTCCAATGGCATGGACGCCGAGTACTCGGTGATCGGCCGGGTGGCGCGGCGCATCTGGGCGATCGCCATGCGCGACCGGTACGGGGCCAACGAGCGGTCGCAGAAGCTGAAGTACCACGTGCAGACCTCCGGGCGGTCACTGCACGCACAGGAGATGAGCTTCAACGACATTCGCACCACGCTGCAGGCGCTCATCGCGGTGTACGACAACTGCAACAGCCTGCACACCAATGCCTACGACGAGGCGGTCACCACGCCGACCGAGGAATCGGTGCGCCGGGCGCTGGCCATCCAGCTCATCATCAATCGGGAGTGGGGGCTCGCGATGAACGAGAACCCGCTGCAGGGCAGCTTCATCATCGACGAGCTGACCGATCTGGTGGAGGAGGCGGTGCTGCGCGAGTTCGAGCGGATCAGCGAGCGCGGCGGGGTGCTCGGGGCCATGGAGACCGGCTATCAGCGCGGGCGGATCCAGGACGAGTCCATGCTCTACGAGCGGCGCAAGCACGACGGCAGCCTGCCCATCATCGGGGTCAATACCTTCCGCAATGGGCACGAGGAGGCACCTCGGGTACTGGAACTGGCCCGCGGCACCGAGGCGGAAAAGCAGTCGCAGTTGCAACGAGTCCGCGAATTCACCGATCGGCACCGGGATGCGGCGCCCGCGGCGCTGGCCCGGCTCGCGGCCGCCGCGGCCGGCGACGAGAACGCTTTCGAGGTGCTGATGGATGCCGCGCGAGTGTGCACACTCCAGCAGGTCACGGACACCTTCTTCACGGTGGGCGGTCAGTATCGGCGCAATGTCTGATAAAAACGTCCGATTCTGGTGCGTGCCGATTTCCGATCGAAGGCAATTTCTCAGCTATATCTGAGTCGTTCGGTTCGATCACAGCTGACATTCGATTCGGATCGGGGAATCGGGGTCGGGGAGGACAGGAAGACCATGATGCGTCGTACCACCCGCAGAACCACCGCCAGACTGATCGCCGTCGTACTGCCAGTCGCGGCCGCCGCCACCCTGTTCGCGGGCGTGGCCTCGGCGGAAGCGCCGGACAGCGCGCCGGCCCCGGCCGTACAGCCGGTCCAGGCCACCCCGGTCGCCGACGGTGTCCCGTTGGACCCGGTGGCCACCAACCCGAATGCCCAGTTCCCCGACCCGGCCCTGAACGGCGCGGCCGCGGGCGCGCTCACCGGCAGTGCGGGCGGCGCGGCCCTCGGCTCGGTCGTCGGCTCCGTCCCCGGCATGCTCGGCGGCTCGGCCCTCGGCGCGCTGATCGGCGGCGGCATCGGCGCCCTGGTCGGCATCCTCGACCCCAACGTCATCCCGCAGGTGCTGCCGTAACCGCGAATCGCACCACCGCACAACGACTGTGCCGCGCCCACCTCGCCGGGCGCGGCACAGTCGTATACCGACCCGCGGGGATACCGGACGGTGCGACGACCGCGGCGGTGTCGCGGGGGCGGCGGGGGCGGGGCGTGCTTCGATGTCCGAACACGCGAGCTCGAGCGGATGGGCGTGGAACAATCCGAACAGGCTGACCCAGACGGAAGGCATCTCATGGACCTCGCGGGAATGACTGTCGTGGACGCCCACATTCACCAGTGGGATCCGCTCACCACGCCACGTGAGTTCAGCGGGCTGGCGAAGCTGTTCCGCTATGTGCCGGTGCCGATCGATCTGGCGAAACGGCTGGCGCCGCGGCGCGACCGCGAATTCGTCGGGGATCCAACACCTGTCATCCATCCGTACCTGCCGCGCGACTATCAGGAAGACGCCGGGGACGTGCCGGTCGAGGCCATCGTGCACATCGAGGTGGAGTGGGTCGGCAAGGGTCCGCTCGGGCCCGCCGACGAAACCCGGTGGGTGAGCAGTCTGCCCTTCGGCGTGGACACCCCCGCGCTCGGGGCGATCATGGGCGCGGGCGACCCCACCGCCGCCGAGTTCGCCGAGCTGCTCGAAGCGCACCGGGCCGCCTCGCCGCTGTTCCGGGGCATTCGCGCCCGCGTCGAATACCACCCGGACCCGGACGTGCGCGCGACCTGCAAGACACCGGGCCTGCTCACCTCCCCCGCCTTCCTGGACGGCTTCGGCGCGCTCGCCGACCGCGAGCTCGCGTTCGAGGCGTGGGTGTACTCGGGACAACTGCCCGAGGTGGCCGCGCTGGCCGAGCGCTATCCCGGCACCACCATCGTGCTCAACCATCTCGCCACGCCCGCAGGCATTTTCGGGCCGGTCGGGCGGAACACCGGGCGCAATCCCGGACAGCGGCGCGAGCTGTTCGTGCGCTGGCGCGACGACCTCACCGCTCTCGCTCAGCACGCCAATGTGGTGGCCAAGGTGAGCGGCCTGATGATGCCGATCCTCGGGCATCCGGTGCCGCGGCGGGGTCAGCCGACCCCGGTTCCGGTACTGCTGGAACGGATTTCGCCGATGCTGGAGCACGCGCTCGACGTATTCGGGGCCGATCGGCTCATCTGGGGCTCGAATTTCCCGGTGGACAAGCCGATTACGAGCATCCCGAATGCCGCGGAGGCGGTGGCCGGCGCGCTGGCCGGGCACGGGGCCGACGACAAGGCCATCGAGCAGATCTTCCGCCGCAATGCCGAACGGGTGTACGGGATCGACGTGCTCTGAGCCCACTCCCAGGGACGGATTTGCCGCGTCCGCCTTTGCCGGAGGGTCGCTGTGGCTATCGTGATGCGCCATGGAACGGATCCTGCGGATCGGAATGGGTTTCTGGGAGTCCCGGACCTTGCTCAGCGCAGTCGAACTCGGCGTATTCACGGTGCTCGGGCATCGGCAACTGACCGCGGAACAGCTACAGCGCGAACTGGGCCTGCATCCGCGGTCCGCCCGCGACTTCTTCGACGCGCTGGTGGCCATGGAGATGCTGCGGCGCACCGATGGTCGGTACGCCAATACCGCCGACACCGCCACCTACCTGGACAGCACCGGCAGCGAGTACATCGGCGGCTTCCTGGAGATGGCCGCGGCCCGGCTCTACCCGTTCTGGGACCGGCTCACCGAGGGCCTGCGCACCGGGCAGCCACAGAACGAGGCCCGCGACGGCGGCGACTTCTTCACCACCCTCTACCGGGATCCGCAGCGGCTCTATGACTTCCAGCGCGCCATGACCGGGCTGTCGCTGCCCAGTGCGCACGCCCTCGCCGAGGTGTTCCCGTGGCATCGCTGGAAGTCGATGGCCGATATCGGCACCGCCCAGGGCGCGCTGCTGCGCACCGTCCTGGAGACCAATCCGCACCTGCACGGCATCGGCTACGACCTGGCGGCGGTGGAGCCGATCTTCACCGAATACAGTGCGCCGGTGGCGGATCGGGCCGTCTTCCAGGCCGGCGACTTCTTCACCGATGAGCTGCCCGAGGCCGATGTCCTGGTCTTCGGCCACATCCTGCACGACTGGGACCTGCCCACCAAGCTCATGCTGCTGGAGAAGGCCCACCGCGCCCTCCCCGACGGCGGCGCCATCCTCGTCTACGAGTCGCTCATCGACGACGACCGCCGCACCAATCTCTCCGGTCTGCTGATGAGCCTCAACATGCTCATCGAGACCCCCGGCGGCTTCGACTACACCGCCGCGGATCTGCGAACCTGGCTGGCCGACACCGGTTTCCGCGACCCGCAGACCGAACACCTCGCCGGGCCGGAGTCTATGGTCTGGGCGGTGAAGTAGCCGCTAACCCGGCAAAGCGAGGTACTGCGCGCCGAGCAGATCGGCGGTACGGCTGACGTGGTCGACGATGCGGGTGGCGTCGGCGTCGATGGTGCCCGTGCGCCAGGCGGTCAGGAGTTCGATGAAGCCGCCGATGCCCAGGAGAACGCCCATGCGCAGGTCGGATTCGTCGACGCCGGGCCGCAGGTAGGGGCGGGCGGTGGCGATGAGCAGGTCGGTGGCCTCGGTGAGCATGGCGGTGCGGCGCTCCTCGAGGATGCGGCTGCCGGCATGGTCGCCGAAGAGGATGCGCGCCGGGCCCTCCGACTGCAGGGCGACCGCGCGGGCGATGGCCAGGCGCAGAATGCCCAGTGCCGGATGCTCGAGGTTCTCGGCGACCACCGCCGAGAGTTCCGCCAGCACCTGGAATCCGACCTCGTCCCAGACCGCGCCCAGCAGTTGGTCGCGATCGGCGAAGTGCTCGTAGAAGTAGCGGTCATTGAGGCCCGCGCGGGTGCACACGCCGCGCATGGTCACTGCGGCCCAGCCGTTTTCGAGCCAGATGTCCAGCGCCGCCGCGATCAGCCGCGCGCGGCGCTCGGCGCGGCGTTCCTCCTGGGTCCGGCCGCCCCAGGTGCCGCCCCGCCGGGTCGGCGCGGGCCCCGGGGACACCTCGGCGGCTGCCGGTGCGGGCACGTCCATAGTTGACAAAATAGCGCACCGGGAGCCTAATTGGTGGCAGGTGCGGCCAGTGGTGGCACACGCCACCACTTGACTGCCCGGACGGCACGGCCCCGGGAGTTCCCATGCGACTCAACCCCTTCGGCGGACCCCGCCGCACTCAGCAGGCGGACGCGGTGGTGACCGGTGCGGGCAGCGGCATCGGCCGCGCCTTCGCGATCGAGATCGGCAAGCGCGGCGGGCGAGTGGTCTGCTCCGACATCGACGCCGGGCGCGCCCGCGACACCGCCGAAATGATCGGCGACACCGGGGGAAAGGCCTTCGACACCGTCTGCGACGTGAGCAGCCTGGACCAGGTGACCGTGCTGGCGAACACCGCCGAGGAATGGTTCGGCAAGAGCCCGGATCTGGTGGTCAACAATGCCGGCATCGGGCGCGGCGGCACGCTCATCGGCGATACCCCGCCCGCGGAATGGCATCAGGTGCTCGACGTCAATCTGTGGGGCGTCATCCACGGCTGCCACGTCTTCGCGCCCCGGCTGCGCGCGAGCGGGCACGGCTCGATCGTGAACGTGGCCTCCGCGGCCGCCTTCGGGTCCGCGCCGCGCATGGGCGCCTACAACGTGAGCAAGGCCGGGGTGCTGGCGCTGTCGGAAACGCTGGCCGCGGAACTGTCCGGCACCGGCGTCACCGTTACCGTGCTGTGCCCCACCGGGGTGCGGACCAACATTCTGGAAGGCGTGGACATCGGCGACGAGACCATCCAGCTCTGGGGCGACCGCCTCATCCGCTGGACCGGCCGCCCGCCCGCGTCCATCGCCCGCGCCACCCTCGACGCGGTGGATCACGGTCAGCTGTACGTGGTCCCGCAGCTCGAGGCCAAGGCGATCTGGCAGTCCAAGCGACTGCTGCCCGAGACCTACACCCGCGCCGCCGGATTGCTGGAGCGGCTGGTGCGGTAGCCACAGCGGCAAGGAGTTGAACAATGGCGTTCGCGTATTCCGACATGCTCGGTGTCGTCCAGGATCGGCAGTGGGCGCTGGCCGATCTCGACTGGGACGCACCGGGAGCCGAGCTCATCACCGATGAGCAGCGACCCGCGCTCGCGGCCTTCATGGCCGATCTGGTGTGGATCGAGCATGTCGGCGCCCGCGGGTTCGCGGCGCTCACGCTGCGCGCCCCCGACGGTCCGCTCAAGGAGATCTACCGGTACTTCCACGCCGAGGAGCAGAAGCACGCCAATGCCGAACTGGCCCTGATGCGGCGCTGGGGCATGCTCGGCGGGGACGCGATGCCGCTGCCCAACAAGAACATCCGGCTCGTCATCGAATGGCTGGACCGGTACGGGGACCAGCTGTCCCTGCCCGTGCTCGGCACCGTGATCCCTTCGCTGGAGTGCGCGCTGGACGGGGCACTGGTGAAGTTCCTGCTCGACGAGGTGCGGGATCCGCTGTGCCACGAGGTGTTCCGGCACATCAACAGCGACGAGTCCCGGCATCTGGCGGTCGGGTTCCAGGTGCTCGAGCACCTCGGCGCGGGACCGCTGCGGCGAATCGCCATCGAGACAGCGGGTTTCGCGCTGCGGCCCACCTTCCTGCTCGGCGCGCTGCTGTACACGCCGCTGCTGTCCCGCATGTCCGCCAACATCATGGCGATGGGGCTGGACGAGGAGAAGCTCTGGAATGCCGTGCGGCGCTATGAGAAAGCCGGTGAGCGCAGCCCGGACATCAAGCGCATCCCGCTTTACCACGTGGTCCGTCTGCACGGCATGGCCACCATCAACCACTGGCAGCCGATCCAGGGCGTCAACGATGCCCTGAACAAGGCCATCGACCACTTCCCCGTGCGCGTCCTGCGCCACACCCCCTCCTGGTCCAAGGCCCTGACCTACGAGCCGGTGGCGAAATGACCGCCCCGATCCGCCGGAGCGACCGGGGCAGAGCCCGCGACGCCTACACCGGCCCCCAGATTCACTGCACCCACTGGCGTGACCAGCACGACCTGGACCGACTGCACGTCGCGGTCATCGGCAGCGGCGCCGCACTGGCCCGGGTGGTGCCGCCGATCGTCGCCCAGGCGCGCCTGGTAACCGTGTTCCAGCACGATCCGATCTGGATTCTGCCCACCCCACCTGTCCCCGGAGCGGGAATTCTGCTGCGCCAGTTGCCCGCCGATGCGCTGGGACAGCTGCCCAGCGACTCCGCGCCGCCGTTGCCCGGAGATCCGGCTCGCCAGGACGAGCGCGGGGCCGGCCGCCAGGGAGACAGCACCGCGCCGGCCGACCGGAGTGTGGAGGAACGCGGTCCAACACGAGCGCCGCGCGGAGACGGTCCACCGCATCCCGGATCCAGGGAGGTCGCCCGTGGAGCTCCGAGGCCCGTCCTGAGCGCGCTGGTCGTCTCAGGGCTGGGTCTCCCAGGGCTGGGCGTCCTGCGCTGGTGCGCTCAGCGGGCGCTGCGGCGGGCGGCCGCGGCGAATCTGCGGGCGCAGGTCGGGGATTCGTGGGAGCGGCGGCAACTGACGCCGGATCGGCCCGCCGCGGTGCGGGTGCACAGTCGCTACTACCGGGCCCTGCGGCAGCGGAACTGCCGGCTCATCAGCTGGCCCATCGCCCGGCTCGCGCCGCTCGGGATTCGCACCGTGGACGGGGTCGAGCATCGGGTGGACTGCATCATCTACGCGGAGGACGCATCGTGACAAAGGCGGTCATGGACCACGAGATCGTCATTGTGGGCGCGGGATTCTCGGGAATCGGGACGGCGATCGCGCTGCGCAAGGCCGGTTTCGACGATTTCGTCATGATCGACGAGGCGGACGGGGTGGGCGGCACCTGGCACTGGAACACCTATCCCGGTATCGCCGTGGACATTCCATCGTTCAGCTACCAGTACTCGTTCGAGAAGCAGCGCTCCTGGTCGCGGGTGTACGCGCCCGGACGGGAGCTGAAGGCGTACGCCGAGCACTGTGTGAAGAAATACGGACTGCGACCGCGGATCCGGTTCGGCACCACCATCGCCCGCGCCGACTTCGACGACGTACTGCACCTGTGGCGGGTGCGCACCACCGACGGCGACGAGCTCACCTGCCGCTTCCTGATCGGCGCGACCGGGGTGCTGACCCGGCCCAAACTGCCCGATATCCCCGGCGCGGAACGGTTCCGGGGCGAGACCATGCACACCGCGCGCTGGGATCACGGGATCGAGCTGCGCGGCAAGCGGGTCGGCATCATCGGCACCGGGGCCTCGGCCATCCAGATCATTCCCGAGATCGCCCCGGAGGTGTCGGAACTCGTTGTCTTCCAGCGCACTCCGATCTGGTGCCTGCCCCGGCCGGACGCGCCCCTGCCGCCACCGGTACGCGCCCTGATGCGGCTGCCCGGCGGGCAGTTCCTCACCCGCTGGCTCAGCCAGGCGTTCGTGGAGCTGACCTTCCCGCTCTCGGCGCACTACTACAAGGTGCTGCCCATGGTGAAGCTCGGCGAGCGCACCGGGCTGGCCCACCTGCGCGATCAAGTGCAGGACCCGGGCGTCCGGGAGCAGCTCACGCCGAAATACGCGCTGGGCTGCAAGCGCCCGTCGTTCTCCAACGACTACCTGAAGACCTTCAACCGCGAGAACGTCACGCTCGAAACCGATCCCATCACCGAGATCACCGCCACCGGACTGCGCACCACCGGCCGCCACCACCAGGTCGACGTGCTCATCATGGCCACCGGCTTCAAGGTCATGGAGTCCGGCAATATGCCGACCTTCGATCTGCACGGCAGCGGCGGCCTGCGCCTCGAGGACTGGTGGGACACCCATCGCCTGCAGGCCTACGAGGGGGTCAGTGTGCCCGGCTTCCCCAACTTCTTCACCATCATCGGCCCCTACGGCTACAACGGCGCGTCCTACTTCACCCTCATCGAGATGCAGACCACTCACATTCTGCGCCTGCTCCGCAATGCCCGCCGCCGCGCCGCCACCCGCATCGAGGTCACCCCCGAGGCCAACGAGCGCTACTTCCAGGAAATGCTCGCCCGCCGCGGCACCCAGGTCTTCTGGCAGGACAGCTGTACCCTGGCCAACTCCTACTACTTCGACAAGAACGGCGACGTCCCGCTGCGTGCCATGAGCACCCCCGAAGCCGCCTGGCGCGCCGCCCATTTCGACCTGCGCGACTACCACTTCGAACCCCTGGACGAACGCCGCACGACGGCCCGTCCCGCCGCCCGCACCGCCACGGCCTGACCGTCAGCGCTGCAGCGGCGGGGCCACGGCCGACATGCACCCGCACTCACTCCCGGCGGTCCGGGAGCGGCTGGGCCACTGTCGGATTCGAGTTGTCCACAGCTACTGAAACAGGCCGCGAATCAGGCGATCAGGTGTCGAGGGCGCGGTAGAGGGCGCGGAGTTCGCGCAGACCGGCGGCGACGGACTGCTCGTTCTCGGCTGTCATGCGCAGGGCCTGGCGGAGCAGGACGGCATCGAGATCGTCCGGGGCCGCGCGGAATTCGGGCTTGGGGAGGGCGGGGAACGCCGTGTCGTCGCCGTAGAGATCGGTGGATTCGGCGGGCGGATCGGCGCGCTGGACGCTGCCGATGAGGGCGTCGAGTTCGACACCGCGCAGGGTGAGCAGATCGCCCGGGCGCTCGTCGAGGCATTCGGCGATGACGTAGCAGACGGCGGCGGCGTGTTTGCAGGGCCAGCCGGAATCGGGGCAGCTGCACGAGAAGTCGAGCTCAGACGCCGTCGTGGGGAGCAGTAGCGGGCCGAGGGCCTGGGGCAGGGTGCCCGCGGCGATCTCGCCCAGCATGCCGGGGGTGGCGCGGACCAGGTCCACCAGCTCGTCGAGGCGGTCGTCGCGCAACTGCCGCAGGGTCAGCACCGAGATGAACGGGCGGGGTTGGCTGCCCTGCACTTCCGCGCTCACCAGGCCGGGCTCCAGGCGGTAGTTCACCACCTGACCGGTGCGGGCGTAGGAACGGCCGCGGGCCAGGCGACCGGCGTCCGCCACGCCCTCGACCGCCTCCAGAAACGAACGGCCCCACCAGGTCCGGGCGAACGCGGTGCCCCGGCGGCTGCGCGGCTGCACCCCGCCGCGCACCGGGCGGCGTTTGCCGTACTCGCTGAAGTCGATGACATTGCTCATTCGCCGACCGCCTCCGATCCCAGGGCGAACAGTTCCCGCAATTCGTCGTCGCCGAGTTCGGTGATCCAGTTCTCGCCGGTGCCCACGGTGAGGTCGGCGAGCTGACTCTTGCCCTTCAGCATGTCGTCGACGCGCTCCTCGATGGTGTCGACGCAGACCAGCTTGCGCACCTGGACATCACGGCGCTGGCCGATGCGGAAGGCGCGGTCGGTGGCCTGGTTCTCCACCGCCGGATTCCACCAACGGTCCAGGTGCACCACGTGATTGGCGGCGGTCAGATTGAGTCCGGTGCCGCCCGCCTTGAGCGACAGCAGCATGAGCGGCGCACCGTCCTCCTCCTGGAAGCGGGTGACCATGTCGTCGCGGCGCTGCTTGCTCACCCCGCCGTGCAGGAACGGTACCTCCGCCCCGAAACGCTCGGACAGGTAGGGCGCCAGCAGGTTTCCGAACTCCGCGAACTGGGTGAACAGCAGCGCCCGCTCCCCGTCGGCGATCGCCGACTCCAGAATGTCCTCCACCAGCGCCAGCTTCCCGGACCGATGATGCCCCCGGCGCAGCAGCGCCGACCCGTCGCTGAGGAAATGCGAGGGATGGTTGCACACCTGCTTGAGCCGGGTCAGTGCGGCCAGCACCGCCCCCTTGCGCTCCATGCCCTCGGCCGCCTTCAGCTTGGCCGACATATCATCCAGCACCGCCTGATACAGCGCCGCCTGCTCCACGGTCAGGTTGGCCCGCACCGTCATCTCGATCTTCTCCGGCAGATCCGAGATCACCGCCGGATCGGTCTTGACCCGGCGCAGCACAAACGGCGAGGTGATGGCGCGCAGACGGGTGACGGCGTTCTCGTCGTGCTCGCGCTCGATCGGCACCGCGAAGCGGGCATGGAACTCGGATGCCTTGCCCAGCAGCTTGGGATTGGCGAAATCCAGGATCGAGCGCAGCTCCTCGAGCCGGTTCTCCACCGGGGTTCCGGTGAGCGCCAGGCGGTGTCGGGCCGGCACCAGCCGTGCCGCGCGCGCCTGCCGGGTTCCCGCGTTCTTGATGTGCTGCGCCTCGTCCAGCACGACCCGCTGCCAGTCCGGGCGCTTCAGGTCCTCGACATCCCGGGCCAGCAGCGCGTAGGTGGTGACCACCAGATCCGAATCCGCCACCGCCGCAGCCAAATCCGTGCCGGAACGCCGCCCGGCGCCGTGGTGCACCAGCACCCGGAGATCCGGGGCGAAGCGTTCCGCCTCGCGCTGCCAGTTGCCCACCACCGACATCGGGCACACCAGCAGGGTAGGCCCGATGGTCTCCGATTCGCTCGCGGCAGCGGCTGTTTCACGCTCGTGCACCAGCAGTGCCAGTACCTGTACGGTCTTGCCGAGACCCATGTCGTCGGCGAGGATCGCCCCGCATCCGAGCCGGCTCATGGCCGCCAGCCAGGTCAGGCCGCGCTGCTGATACGGCCGCAGCTGGGCCTTCAGCCCGACCGGATCCGGGACGGGCTCGACCGACCGCTCACCGTCGAAAAGCTCCGCGGCCCAGCCGGTCGCGGTGACCTCCTCCAGCGGCACCCCGATCACCGGATGCGCGGACAGCTCGGCGAACAGGCCGCCGACGGTGGTCTCGGTCTCGTCGGTGCGGCCCGAGACGTAGTCGGCGGCCGCGGCCAGCATGCGGTGATCGGCCTGCACCCACTCCCCGCGCAGCCGCACCAGATCCGATTTCGCGTCCACCAGCCGCGACATCTCGGCGGGCGTCAGCACGGTGTCGCCCAGCGCCAGCTCCCAGCGGAAGGACACCAAACCCTTGAGCCCGACGGCAGTTTCGGTGGCGGCCGGGCTCTGCACCCGCAGTTTCATGGCGGGCGCGGCCACCCGCCAGGCCCGCGGCAGCATGAGCCGCACCCCGGCCGACCGCAGCGCGTTCGCCCCGTGCGCGACCAGATCCATCACCACCTCGGTGGGCAGGAACAGATCCATGCTGCGGGCATCGCCGGGCAGATCGCGCAGGCGCGGATACGCCTGCTTGGCGGCCGCCAGCTTCTCCCCCGCAATCCGCATGACCTGCGGATCCCCCGGCAGCAGCACCGGTTGCGGCGCCTCCCCTTCCTCGCGCAGGCAGACCTCGAGCCGCCACAGTTCGCCCGGTTCCTCGCCGTCCGGTTCCAGCAGCCGCAGCACCAGCTCCGGCTCGTCGGCGGTGAGACTGGTCCGCCAGTCGTCCAGCACCGAGGCCACCCGATGCGATCCGGTCTCCAGCGGCGTCGCCTCGACCAGCGCGGTCAGCAGCGGATGCGGCCCCGATTCCCGATCCGGCCGCTCCGGAATGTGCAGGCGCACGAGAGGATCGGCCAACTCGCCGACAAGGTTCTCCAGCACCTCGGCAGGCCGCCCGGCCACCTGCAACGCACCCGGCATGGCCACCGCGAGCTCCGCCAGCCAGGCCCGCTGCCGCTGCCCGCCCACCAGCCGCCACCGCACCCACCACTCCCCGTCGTCGCGCCGCACCTCCGGCACCACCCGCCCCGCCCGCACCCACCGCTGCACCCCGCGCGCCACATGCCCGAGAAACCGCAGATCCCCCGCCACCGACACCGCCGGTAGTTCCTGCGACAGGACCCGGGCAGCCGTCTCCGGCGCCAGCGCGTGCGCCCGCACCTGCGTCTGCTCCGGCCCGTACTCCCCCTTCACCAGCACCTGCGCCCGATGCCGCCACTTCGCCCCGCGCACGATCGACCCGAGCGGCTCCGGCAAACCCTCCGCATCCACGGCCGTGTCCTCACCCGGGTCGTGCCACAGCACCAACCCGGACCCCGGCGACCACAGCCCGTGCAACATCCGCCCATCCAATCAGTCACCCCCGACAAGCCGGCCGGGCCCTCTTTATTTCTGATCGGATACGGAACATACTGGATAAATCCGCAGGTCACCGCACGCGTCGGTGTCCGCTGTGTCCGTTGCACTACATTGTCGTGCCCGGACGGCAGCCGCGCGGGGCGCACCCGACAATCCACCGCGACTCAATCCGGAGCCGTGGCACTTTCGAGACCGTAGGGAGGCCGTGACGATGACGATTCTGCTCCAAGTGCTCGAGCAGAGCTTCACCCCCACGACACAGTGGGAACGGCGGAAATTCACCTTCGTGGACACGAGCAAGATCGTGGGGATGCGCCTGGACGGGCAGTCCGGGGTGTGGCTGGATCTGTCCCGGCCCGGCGAGTCGCAGCGCCTCGCCCGCACGGCGGACCCGCGCGACTCCATCACGTTCCTGCTCACCGTTTTCGCCAAGATCGCCGAATGCGAGGAGCGGGGCGGCTCGTGGCTCATCGGCCACGACGGCGCGCGTGTGGATTCCATTGCGGCAACGCGCTTTCCGCCGCAGCTCTCCGAAACCGCCGCGGACGACATCCTCGCGCACGCCTGGCTCTAGTAAGCCCAACGGGAGTGCGAAGTCCGCGTGACGGCACGCACCGATCGGCTGGTGCGGTACACGTATTGCCGTGTGGCTCACAGGCGGAACCTTCCTGCTCCGGCTGCTCGGCGCGGTGGTCATCCTGCTCGTGGTCCTTGGGTGCGAGTCCCTCGGGCAGGTGACCCCGGCGCCGGGCAGCCCCACCCGCATCCAGCTCGAACGGCTGCTCGCGGGTGTCCGCACCGTACCCGCCCGGCCGCGTCCGGGCGGGTACGAACGTGGTTGCGGCAGCGGGCAGGGATGCGTGTTCGGCCCGGCGTGGACCGATGATCACGGCGGTCCCGGCGGTCACGACGGGTGCGACAGCCGCAATACCGTGCTGGCCAGGCAGCTCACCCGGGTGACCTTCCGGCCCGGGAACGATTGCGTGGTGGTGGCCGGGTCTCTCGACGATCCCTATACCGGGCAGCGCATCGCCTTCGATCGGGCCGCGGCCAAGGCCGTGCAGATCGATCACGTGTATCCGCTGGCGGCCGCCTGGGATCTGGGCGCGGCCGGCTGGCCGCTGCCGTGGCGCGTGCGCTTCGCCAACGACGTCGACTACAACCTGCTCGCGGTGGACGGAAAGACCAACGAGGACAAGGGCGATCGCACGCCCGGCGACTGGCTGCCGCCCGCCCGCGCGAACCGCTGCTTCTACGCGGGCAAGTACCTGATGGCCGCGAACCGGTACGGGCTACCGGTCACCGCCGCCGACCGGGACGCCCTGGCGCGGGTCGCCCGCGGCTGCCCATAGCGTGGCGAAGTGGCGGTAGGCCTGATCGGCGGTGAGCTCCTGGCGCGGATCCATGACCGATTCGAGCAATCCGTATAGACCCCAGGACAGAAATGTGATAGTCGCGCCCGCCGCAACGGGGTCCGGCCCGAGCCGCGGGCCCAGGTGCTCGGTCAGCAGTTCGGCGTACATCTGCCGGATCGACCGCAGCACAATGGTGTTCGCGCGCTGCCGGACCAGTGGCCGGTACACGTCCGGATGCGCCGCGACCAGCCTGAACAGAATCGCGACGGGGGCCAGCGGCGGCGACTCTCCCGGAGAGCAGGCCAGCTGCGCCGAAATCTCGCCCCGCACATGCTCGATACAGCTGACCAGCAGCAGATCATCCTTGTCGCGGTAGTGCGCGTAGAAGGTGGAGCGGCCGACATCGGCGCGATCGATGATGTCCTGCACCGTGATCCGGGCATAGGGCCGGTCCTGCATGAGCTCGATGAGCGCCCGGTGCAGTGCCATGCGGGTGCGGCGGACGCGGCGGTCGGCCTCCGGCCTCATGGTCGCGGCCTCCGGCCTCATGGTCGCGGCCTCCGGCTCCATTGTTCCCGAGGCGGCGTCCGGGGCCGTTCCCGGACGGATTCCGTCCGACTGTCCGGAATCGTACACATCCCCAGAAACTGCGCCTGGCCTGGTCTTTCTCATCCTTCGATGATTGATCACATGACCCAGCACGAGCAAGTGTCCGATATCGAATCCCGCTCCGTCGGGGCCCTCATCACCTGGCCGCGCCGCTATCAGCTGCTCACCGACGTCTACTTCCTGGGCCGCGCGGGCAGCCTGGCGCGGTACTTCGCCACGACCAGCGGCATCCGCCCGGGCGATCACGCTCTCGATCTCGGTTGCGGCCCAGGGCGGCTGGCCAATGAGCTGGCCCGACAGGCCGGACCGGACGGCCGGGCGATCGGCGTGGACCCGTCTCCGCAGATGATCGCCTACGCGACCGCCCACGCCGCCCCCAACTGCAGCTTCGATCTCGGTGCCGCCCAGTCGCTGCCCTACCCGGACGCCTCGTTCGATGTGGCGACCTCGACCTTCGCCATGCACCACATCGCCGAATCCGAGCGAAAGACCGCCCTGGCGGGCGTCTTCCGCGTCCTGCGCCCCGGCGGTCGCCTGCTGCTCGCCGACACCCATCCGACCTCGGGCCTGCGCGGGCTCGCCATTCGCGCCATGGCCCAGCTGGCCGCGCACCGCGCCGGCGGCCAGGGGCACTCCCACGACGGCGACGGGGCCGGGGATCCGCTGTCGGCGGTCGACATCCGCCGCTACCGCGACGTGCTGACCGACATCGGTTTCACGGCAGTCGAATTCCGCACCGGCCCGTTCGCGACCGGCATCCTCACCGCGGTCAAACCCGGCTGATCAGGCCGGTTCGGCGCCGGTGGCGGCCGGCCGCTTGGGGTCGTTGGACCACTGCGACCAGGAGCCGGGATAGAGCGCGGCGTCGATGCCGGCGATGGCCAGCGCCGCGACCTGGTGGGCGGCCGTGACTCCGGAACCGCAGTACACCGCTACCGGCCCGGAACCGAATCCCTCGAAACGGGAACGCAATTCGGGGAGCGACTTGAATTGCCCAGCGGCCGTGAGGTTCTCGGCGGTCGGCGCGCTCACCGCTCCCGGAATGTGCCCGGCGCGCGGGTCCACGGGTTCCGCCTCGCCGCGGTAGCGCTCGCCCGCGCGGGCATCCAGCAGCAGGCCCGGCCAGCCGGCCGCGCCATCGGCGTCGATGGTCGGCATATTGTCCGGGGACAGCACCACGGTGCCCGGCTGCGGGGCGGTTTCGTCACCGGTGACGATCTTGCCCCCGGCCTGCTCCCACGCCGGCAGTCCGCCGTCGAGAATGCGCACATCGGCCACGCCGCCCCAGCGCAACAGCCACCAGGCCCGCGCGGCGGCCATGCCGCCGGTGGCGTCGTAGACGACCACCATGTCCCCGTCGGACACGCCCCAGCTACGCGCGCACTTCTGCAGGTGCGCCAGGTCCGGCATGGGGTGGCGGCCCTTGGCGGCTGAAGGCGGATCGGCGAGTTCGGTTTCCAGGTCGACGAATATCGCGCCCGGAATATGACCGTCCAGATAATGCTGCGGCCCGTCCGGATCTCCGAGCGCCCACCGGACGTCCAGCAATCGCACCCGGCCGCCGCTCTGGCCCAGCAGGTCCGCAAGCTCCGCAACCGAAATCAGCACCGAACTCAAGCCAACTCCTCTTCGCCGATTCATCGCCCGTTGAAGCCGAACCACCCCACCCTAGCCACCGCCGGCCGCACCCCGCAGCCTGCCCGGCCCGCTATTTCGACAGGGGCAGGAACCAGCGCGCCAGCAGGCCCGCGACCAGCGCCCAGAAGGCCGCGCCGATGCCGAGCAACGAGATTCCGGACGCGGCCACCAGGAAGGTGAGCGCGGCCGCGGAACGGTGGGCAGCGGGCGTCAACGCGGCGGTCAGCGCACCCGCCAGGGTGGCGACGAGGGCAAGGCCCGCAACGGTTTCCAGCACGCCCTTCGGCGCCGCGGCCACCAGCATCACCAGCGCACCCGAGGCCAATGCGAGCACCAGGTACATGCAGCCCGCGGTGAACGCGGCGATCCACCGGCGCTTCGGATCCGGATGCGCGGACGGCGCGGCGGAGAGCGCGGCACTGATGGCCGCCAGGTTGATGGCGTGCCCGCCCGCGGGCGCACCGAGCATGGTGCCCAGGCCCGTGACCGTCATGGCCGCCCGCCACGGCACCTGATAGCCGAAGGTCTTCATGACCGCCGTACCCGGAATGTTCTGCGCGGCCATGGTCACGATGTAGAGCGGCACCGCGACCCCGATCACCGCCTGCCAACTCCAGTGCGGCACAGTCCATTCCACCCGCGGCACCATGGCCGACAGGTCCATGCGGCGGTGGGTGACGGCGATGTCGACACCCGCGCCGGCGGCCGCGACCGCGAAGGCGGCCAGCACCGACCAGCGCGGCGCGAAGCGTTGCAGCACAAGCCAGGTCGCGATGACCGGCACCACCACGGCCGGGCTCACCGGCAACGCCTTCACCGGCGCCAGGCACATGGGCAGCAGCACCCCGGCCAGCATGGCCTGCGCGATCTCCACCGGAATCGCCGCGATGAGCGCGCCCAGCCGCTGCCAGAAACCGGTCAGCACGATGAGTCCGCCCGCCACCGCGAACGCGCCCACCGCGGCCGCCCAGCCGCCGGATACCGCGCCCGTACTGGCCAGCAATGCCGCGCCCGGGGTGGACCAGGCCAGTGTGATCGGCATCCGGTACCGCCGGCTCAGCACGATCATGCCGACGGCCTGGGTCACGCAGACCGCCAGCAGCCCGGACGCCGCCTGCGCCGAGGTCGCCCCCATTGCGGTCAGGCCCGCCAGCACCACCGCGAACGAGCTGGTGAATCCGACGAGCGCGGTGACGATTCCGGCCCCGATCGGCTGCCCGATCCCGGCCGTGCGCGGACTCCCGACCTCCGGAGTGCTGGTGACGCTGGTGCTCATCGGGCCATCGTCGCGGTCCAGTCACCCCGAGGTCAGCGGCCAATCCCCCGAAACTGGACTGAAATTCACCGAAACGGTCAGAACCGGTCGGCATCCTGTGGGTGGCCCCCGGACCCGTTCTGCAGTGCGAGCCGCTCCAGCAGCGGCGTGACACGCGGCCCGATCAGCGAGCGCATCACCAGCGCCATATTGGTGCGCTCCACCCCCGGGATCTTCAGAATGCTGCCGGTCAGGCGGTACAGGTCATCGGCGTCGGCGGCGACCACCCGGACCGTCAGATCGGTCGGCCCGGTCATGCCGCAGACCTCGGTGACCTCCGGAATCTCGGCCAGCTCGGCAACCACCGAGTCGAGCCGATGCTGATCCACCACCACCGCCACGAAGGCTGCCAGTGGATAACCCAGCACCCGGGGATCGACCCGGCGTTCGAAGCTGGCCAGCACCCCGCTCGCCTCCCAGCGAGCCAGCCTGGCCTGCACGGTATTGCGCGAGAGACCCAGGCGAGCGGCCAATTCGACACCGGTCGCGCGCGGGTTGGCCACCAGCTCCAGCAACAGCCGGGCATCGGTGGCGTCCAGCGGTGCAGAAAGGGGCTCCCTGCTGCTCATGGAGATCAGTATGACACCCGGGACCGGCCCTCGACCGAGCATTCTGCACAGTTGGGCGCGCCATGCTTGCACACATCGCTCAACGGAGGATGCTGTGTGGTACAGGACACACATCGGTTGCTCACGGGACACAATCCCCGGGCGACAACGGTGTAACCCGGTGTCAGGAGGCGATATCCATGCCCGAGAAGAACACCTACCCGGTGCAGCTCGTACAACCCGACGGTCGTCGCGTACTGGATCGCGTACACGCCCCGCTCGTCGCCGATATCGACGGCACCCGACTCCGAGCCATGTACACCGACATGGTGGTGGCCCGGCGCATCGACACCGAGGCCACCGCCCTGCAACGACAGGGCCAGCTCGGACTGTGGCCGCCACTGCTGGGCCAGGAGGGCGCGCAGATCGGGTCGGCCCACGCCCTCGCCCCCGACGACTATGTGTTCTGCAGCTATCGGGAGGCGGGCGTCGCCTACTGCCGTGGCGTCCCGCCCGAGGACCTCACCCGGCTGTGGCGCGGCGCCGCCCACTCCTGCTGGGACGCCGACGCGGTCAAGATGACCAATCCCTCGATCGTGGTGGGGGCGCACGGTTTACACGCCACCGGCTACGCCTACGCCGCGCACCTCGAAGGCGCCGAGATCGCCACCATCGCCTACTTCGGCGACGGTGCGACCAGTCAGGGCGATACCGCCGAGGCACTCGGATTCGCGGCCGGTTGGAGTGTCCCGGTGGTGTTCTTCTGCCAGAACAATCACTGGGCGATCAGCGCGCCGGTCCGGATACAGAGCGCCACCCCGATCGCGCGGCGCGCCCTCGGCTACGGCATTCCCGGCGTGCAGGTGGACGGCAACGACGCCCTCGCCGTGCTGGCCGTGACCCGGCAGGCGCTGCTGCGCGCACGGGCCGGCGGCGGGCCGAGCTTCATCGAGGCCATCACCTACCGGATGGGCCCGCACACCACCGCCGACGACCCGACCCGCTACCGCACCGCCGCCGAACTCGAGATCTGGCAGCAGCGCGATCCCATCGACCGCCTGCGGCGCTTGCTCGAACGAGAAGAGCTGTGGGACACCGCCTTCGAGAACTCCGTCGCCGAACGCGCCGACGAGGTGGCGACCCGGCTGCGCACCGCCACCCTCACCATGCCCGATCCGGAACCCGCGGAGCTGTTCGACCACGTGTACGCCACACCGCATCGGCTGATCGAGGAGGAACGCCGCGAGTACGCCGCCTATCTGGAGGGAGCGGGGCGATGAAGACCACCTTCGCGGGAGCCATCAACCACGGACTGCGCCGGGCGCTGGAGGACGACCCGAAGGTCCTGCTGATGGGTGAGGACATCGGGCGGCTGGGCGGGGTCTTCCGGGTCACCGACACGCTGCAGAAGGATTTCGGCAACAACCGCGTCATCGATACGCCGCTCGCCGAATCCGGAATCGTGGGAACGGCTTTCGGAATGGCATTGCGCGGATTTCGGCCGGTCTGTGAAATCCAGTTCGACGGATTCGTCTATCCGGCCTTCGACCAGATCGTCTCGCAGGTCGCGAAAATCCACTCCCGCACGCGCGGAAAGGTGATTGCGCCCATCACCATTCGCATTCCGTTCGGCGGCGGCATCGGCTCGGTCGAGCATCACTCGGAATCGCCGGAGGCGTATTTCGCGCATACCGCGGGATTGCGGGTGGTCTCGCCGAGCAATCCGGCGGACGCGTATCTGATGATCCGCCAGGCCATTGCCCTCGACGACCCGGTGATCTTCTTCGAACCCAAGCGCCGGTACTGGGACAAGGCCGAGGTGGATTTCGGCCGGCTGGACCAGGATGGCGGACCGGCACTGGACCAGGCCCAGGTCTGCGCCAGCGGGGAGGACGCCACCATCGTGGCCTACGGCGGCACCGTCGCCACCGCGCTCACCGCGGCCGATATCGCGGCGTCGGAGGGACATTCGATCGAGGTGATCGATCTGCGCAGCCTGTCCCCGATCGATTTCGACACCATCGAAACCTCGGTGCGGAAAACCGGACGGCTCATCGTGGTCCATGAGGCGCCCGTATTCGCCGGGCTGGGAGCCGAAATCGCGGCACGCATCACGGAACGCTGCTTCTACCATCTGGAATCACCGGTATTGCGCGTCGGTGGCTTCGACATCCCCTATCCCCCGGCTAAACTCGAGCGGCACCACCTGCCCGACCCCGATCGCATTCTCGCCGCGGTCGATCGCTCGCTCGCCGCCTAACGGTCAAGCCACGGAGGAAGCCCGGTGGAAGATCAGCAGCAGGTCATGGAATTCCGTTTGCCCGATCTCGGAGAGGGATTGGCCGACGCGGAATTGGTGTCGTGGTCCGTCGCGGTCGGCGACACCGTGGACCTGAACCAGATCATCGCCGAGGTCGAGACCGCGAAGGCGCAGGTAGCGCTGCCGAGCCCGTACGCGGGCCGGGTGCTGGAACTACTGGCGGAGCCGGGCGACACGGTGCCGGTAGGCGCGCCGCTCATCCGGATCGGCGTGGCGGTGCGGACCGGTGCCGCCGCAGCGCCGAGCGCCGGTCCGGAGACGAGCGACGAGACCGGTGCGCAGCCACCCGCAGAGCGGCGGTCGGTACTGGTCGGCTACGGCCCCGACAGCGAGCCGGTGTCCCGCCGCGCCGCCCGGGCCGCCGCGAAAACGATTGACGCACCGACTGTTTCGAGGACTCGCGCCATGGGCTCGGACGGCCCCGAGGGGCTCGGCAGCTCGGCCCCGGCCGGACGGCCCGCCGCCACCCCCGCCGCCCGGAAACTGGCCCGCGAGATCGGGATCGATCTGGCGGCGGTGATCGGGACCGGGCCGCAGGGCGCGGTCACCGTGGAGGACCTGTACGGGATGCGGCCCGAAGCCCTTGGGAAGGGCCACATTCCGATCCACACCCCGCCGCCCGCCACCCTCAGCGCACTGCCGACGCCGCATCCCGCGCCGGCGGTGCTGCCCATGCATCCGGCGGCCGGCGGACGCACCGCCCCGGCCGAACGCGAAACCCGCACGCCCATCAGTGGAATCCGCAAGCGCACCGCCGCGGCCATGGTGGCCAGCGCCCAGCACATTCCCCAGGCCAGCACCTTCGTGACCGCGGATTTCACCGCGTCCATGGAGCTGCTCGAGCATCTGCGGGCCACACCCAGCTTCACCGGCCTGACCCTCACTCCGCTGGCCCTGGTGGCGCGGGCGACGCTGGCGGCGCTCCTCGAGTTCCCCGAGATCAATGCGGTCTGGGACGAACCCAATCAGGAGATCGTCACCAAGCACTACGTGAATCTGGGCATCGCGGTCGCGACCGACCGCGGGCTGCTGGTGCCGAATCTCAAGGACGCGCAGGGGTTCACGCTGCGCGATCTGTGCCTGGAGATCGCCGGGGTGGCCGGCAAGGCGCGGAGCGGCATCGCCACGCCCGCCGACCTGACCGGGGGCACCTTCACCATCACCAATGTCGGTGTCTTCGGCGTGGATACCGGTGTCCCGCTGGTGAATCCGGGCGAGGCGGCCATCCTGTGCCTGGGTTCCATCCGCAAGCGCCCGTGGGTGCATCGCGACGAACTGGCCGTGCGCTGGGTGACCAGCCTGGGGCTCAGCTTCGATCACCGCATGATCGACGGCGAACAGGGCTCGCGCTTCCTGGCGAGCATCGCGGCCCTGCTGGAGGATCCGCTGACCCTGCTCGGCCGGGTCTAGCCCTCTGCGGGCGCGGTGACCACCAGCGGCTCGGCCGCCGCGCGGATGACCGCCGGGATCGGCACCGGCTTGCGGGTCTGCTCGTCCACGTAGACGTGGGTGAAGGTGCCGGTGGCGGCCAGCTCCAGGCTGTCGCCGGCGTCGCGGAAGACGGCCAGCTCGTAGTTGATGCTGGAGTTGCCCAGCCGCGCGACCCGGATACCCACCCGCAGCATGTCCGGGAAGCTGATCGAGCCGAGGAACGTGCAGGAGGTCTGCGCCACCACGCCGATGGCGTGCAGGTCGCGGATATCGGTGCCGGTGGCGCTGATCAGCCAGGCATTCACCGCGGTATCGAAGTACGAGTAGTACGTCACGTTGTTCACGTGACCGTAGTGGTCGTTGTCGGCCCAGCGCGTCGGCACCGGCCAGAGCACCGGGTAGCTCTGTTTCATTTTGCCCTCCGCTTCGCTCCGGGCGGGTTCGCGGCCCTGAAGTCTCGATTCTTCCCTCCCTCCGCTCCTCCGCTGCGCTCCCCCGCTCCGGTCGGTCCAGAATCGAGACGGCCGCGAACCTTCGAGTGAGGGCATGCCGAGAACAAACTCTATCCGCTTGGTCCTGGAGTGCTGTTCGTCAGGCGGAGCGTTCGTCAAGGGTGGCGCGGTGGTCCCGGGGGCTGATGCCGTAGTGGCGTTTGAAGGCGGTGGACAGGGCGAAGGCGCTGCCGTAGCCGACCCGGCGGGCAATGGATTCCAGGGTGGCGTCGGATTCGTGCAGCAGGTCGGCGGCGAGGGCCAGCCGCCAGTCGGTGAGGAAGGCCATCGGCGGCTCGCCGACCAGCTCGGTGAATCGGCGGGCCAGGGCGGCCCGGGAGACGCCGACCTCGGCGGCCAGCGACGCCACCGTCCACGGGTGGGCCGGATTGTGCTGCATCAGGCGCAATGCCCGTCCGACCAGCGGATCGCCGTAGGCGTGATACCAGGCGGGCGCGTCGGAACGGGAGAACCAGGCGCGCAAGGCAGCGATGAGCAGCAGATCCAATAGTCGATCCAGCATGACGCTCTGGGCGGGCAGGTCCTTGGCGGCCTCGTCGACCAGCAGATCCAGCACCCGGGCATCGACTTCGCCGCGGCCGAGCACCGCGACCGGCGGCAGCGCCCGCAGCAGGCGGCGGCTGGCCGCCGACTCGTGCTCGTAGGTGCCGGTGACCAGCACGGTCTCGGCGTCGACGCTGGTGCCCCAGCTCCGCACCCCCAGACTCAGTGCCTCGCACAGCACTTCACCATCCATGGTGGTGGTGACATTGCCGGGCTCGATGAGCACCTGCGGCGGCGTGGCCGGATCGTCCGCGACGACATAGTGGTCGGGGCCCCGGAAGATGGCGATGTCGCCGGTGCGCAGCTGTCGTGGCGGAGTCGGCTTGCCGCCCTTGGGCTCCGGCGTCACCCAGCCGCCGCCGCGGACCACCGCCACCACGGTCAGCGGGGCCTCGTCGCGGATGCGCAGGGACCAGGGCGGGTCGACCGACGAGCGCATCACGAATGCGGCTCGCGCGCGTGGTCCTTCGAGCAGGCTGGCCAACGCATCCATACCGAAGACGATGGCAAATGCCCGTGCGCTTCTCAACCATGTTCGTGCTCGCCGAATCCCGGTGTACTCGATACATGATCATCGAAAACACCTCGAACAGCGCAAACACCGTTCTCGTGCTCGGTGCGACCGGTAAGACCGGGCATCGGGTGGCCGCGCTGCTGGGCGCGCGCGGCGTGCCGGTGCGGGCCGGTTCGCGTACGGCCGCAATACCGTTCGACTGGACCGACCGCGGCACCTGGGCGGCGGCCCTGGCGGGAGTGGATGCCGTGTACCTGGCCTACCAGCCGGATCTGGCGGTGCCGGGCGCGCCCGCGGATATCAAGGCGTTCTGCGATCAGGCGGTCGCCGCCGGCGTGCGCACGCTGGTGCTGCTGTCCGGTCGCGGCGAGCCCGAGGCGCTGGAATGCGAAGCCATCGTGCGGGATTCGGGCCTGGGGTGGACCGTGGTGCGGTGCGCCTGGTTCGCGCAGAACTTCAGCGAGGGCGCGTTCGCCGATTTCATCCTGGCCGGTGAGGTCGCGCTGCCCGCCGGGGACGTGCCGGAGCCGTTCGTGCACGCGGACGATATCGCCGAGGTGGCGGTGGCGGCGCTGCTCGACGACCGGCACGCCGGACAGGTGTACGAGCTGACCGGCCCGCGCGCGCTCACCTTCGCCGAGGCGGTGTCGGAGATCGGCGCGGCGGCCGGGCGGGAGATCGCCTACGTTCCGCTCACCAGAACCGATTTCGTGGCCGCGCTGACCTCCTACGGGGTGCCCGGCGCGGAGATCAGCCTGCTGGACTATCTGTTCGGCACGGTGCTCGACGGGCGGAATTCGCACCTGTCCGACGGGGTGCGGCGGGCGCTGGGCCGGGAGCCGCGCGACTTCGCCGAGTATGTGCGCGAGGTGGCGAGCTCGGGTGCCTGGGCGGTCCCGGCGAGCGCATAACCTGTCGGTGCCCCCGCCTACACTCGATATCAAACAGGTTGTACCGCAGATGGTTCGGATCGCAGCCCCGAGCGCCGACGAAGCCGCGAGGGGTTGCGGAAACCAGGGAGATGCCCGGACAACACCCGGTAGCGTCGTACCGATGGCCGCTACGACGCCCGCTCCCCGGATCCGGAAGGCGCGCCTGGCGCTGTTCGCGGTGTTCGGCCTCAATGGGATGCTCTCGGCCGTCTGGATCGTGCACATCCCCGCCGTCACCGGGCGCACCGGCGTGTCACCCACCACCCTGGGCATGCTGATCCTGCTCATGGCGGCCTGCGCCATCCTCGGCATGCAGGCCGCCGGGCCCCTGGCGGACCGGCTCGGCAGCCGCACCCTCACCGCCACCGCCGCCACCCTGCTGTCCCTGGCCCTGCTCGGCCCCGCCCACGCCGCCTCCCCGTTCACCCTCGGACTGGCCCTGGCCGCCTTCGGTGTCGCCAACGGCGCGATCGACGTCTCCATGAACGCCCAGGCCGTCCACATCGAGCGCGCCTACGCCCGCCCCATCATGTCGGCCTTCCACGCCTTCTTCTCCTGCGGCGGCTTCCTCGGCTCCGCCTTCGGCGCGGCGACCCAGCACGCCCACTGGCCGCCGCACACGACCTTCGCCCTGTCGAGTGCCTTCGGCCTCGGCATTGTGGCCATCGCGATTCCGCGTCTGCTCCCGCCCACCGTTCCCGCGACCCACTCGGTCCCGAACGTGTCGGCAGCCGAAGACAACCGAGCCGACGCTGCGGCGGCCCCTCACTTCCCGAGCACTCCGGACGACCCGCGCGCGAATGGCCTGCCCATTCGCGGCACGGTCGATGACGCTGTGACACCCGGGATGGAATCGACCCTGCCCCGCGGACTCACCGACGCTGCCGCCGTTGCCCCGGATGGGCGGGACGGAGAGCATCCGAGGCCGGGGTCGCCGGCGAGCGCGCGGATCGGGCGCAAAGTACTGGCGCTCGGATTAATCGCGTTCGCGCTGCTGATGGCCGAGGGAGTGGCCGCGGATTGGAGTGCGCTGCAGGTGCAGGGGCGGCTCGGAGTGGAGGCGGGGACGGCGGCGCTGGCGTTCACCGGGTTCTCGCTGGCCATGACGCTCGGCCGGTTCGGCACGGACCGGGTGAGCGGGCGGTTCGGGCGAGTGGCCATCGTGCGCTGGGGAACGCTGCTGGCGGCCATCGGTTTCGGGCTGGTGGTGGCCTCCGGGTGGCTGCCGCTCACGTTGCTGGGGTGGACGCTGTGCGGCATCGGGCTGTCCGGCGGCGTGCCGCAGGTGTTCACCGCCGCCGGGAACCTGGGCTCGCACACCGCCGCCACCGATATGTCGCGAGTGTTCGGGCTCGGCTATGTGGGCTTGCTGGCCGGGCCCGCGATCATCGGCTGGCTCGACAAGGCCATGCCGCTGACCGCCGCGATGGCGGTGCCGCTGATGGCAATGCTGTTGTGCGCCCGGGGTGCTCGCGCCGTGGCCGCACCCGCGCGAGCGCCTGCGGGCCGATAGCCGCGGGGTCAGGCGGTGCGGCTGGGCCGGTCTCGCGCGGCCGCGCCGAGGTCGCCGATGACTTCGGCGTGGTCGAGGAAGTCGTCCACCATGCGGTGGTTGAGGACCGAGAGAGCCTGGAGGTCCTCACTGGTCCAGTCGGCGAGGGCCTCGGCCATCCAGCCGCGCAGGACCTGGCGCACGGCTTCGACGGCGCGCCGGCCGGAGGCGGTGGGGCGGACCCGTTGCGCGCGACGGTCGTCCGGGTCGGGAACACGCTCGACGTAGCCCGCCTTCTCCAGCCGCTGGATCTGGCGGCTCACGTGCGGGGCCTCCACATCGAGGCGGGTGGCGAGCTCGCCCAGGCGCATGGGTTCGCCGGCGTCGGCGAGCAGCCGCAGCAGCGGAACACTGGCCCGATCCAAGGTGAGGCCACACTGCACCATGGCTTGATCGTGGCGGCGGACCCGGGTCAGCAGATAGGCGACCCGGGCCAGCGCACGCTCCAGTTCCACTATGTGAGCTGCATCAACTTGTTTGGCGGGAGTGGCTTCCGGTCGCGGCATGTGGTTATCTTACGGAACTCATTTACTTAATTTTGGTAAGTAAACCAAAGGATCGCTGCATGACTACGACCGCTGTCGGTCAGGTCGACGGGACCAAACCCGCAGACCACTCGAAGGCCCACCTCGGCCTGACATTGCTCGCGCTGTGCGCGGCCGGCCTGGTCGTCTCGCTCCAGCAGACCGTCGTGATTCCGCTACTGCCGCGCTTCATCACGCAGCTGCACACCGACGTCGCCGGTGTCACCTGGTTGTTCACCGCCGCCCTGCTCTCCGGTGCGGTCGCCACCCCGTTGCTCTCCCGCTTCGGCGACATGTACGGCAAGAAGCCCATGGTCATGGTCGCGATGGGCGTGCTCATCGCCGGCTCGGTCATCTGCGCCTTCGCCACCTCGCTGCCGGTCTACATCGTCGGCCGCGCCCTGCAGGGCATCTCCTCCGCGATGATCCCGCTCGCCATCGGCATCATCCGCGACACCTTCCCGCGCGAAAGACTGGTCAGCGCAATCGGAATCGTGTCCGGCACCATGGGCGTCGGCGGCACCATCGGCCTGCTGGCCACCGGCGTCATCGCCGACCACACCACCAACCCGCACCCGGTCTTCTGGCTGACCGCGGGCCTGGGCGTGATCGCCACCGTGCTGATCCAGGTGAGCGCCAAGAACAATGGCGTCCGCCACGGCGGCAAGCCCGACTTCGTCGGCGCCGCGCTGCTGGCCGCCCTGCTGATCTGCCTGCTGCTGGGCATCAGCGAGGGCCCGCGCTGGGGCTGGGGCTCCGGCTCGGTCATCGCGCTGTTCGCCGCCGCCGCGGTGCTCGCCGCCATCTGGGTGTTCGTGGAGCTCAAGGTCGAACAGCCGCTGGTGCGCCTGCAGCTGCTGGTCGGACCGCAGTCGCTGTCGGCCAATGTGGCCTCCGCGCTGCTCGGCTTCTCCATGTTCGGCGCGTTCTCGCTGGTGTCCAACTTCATTCAGACCCCGGCGGACAAGGTCGGCTACGGCCTGTCCGGCACCGTGCTCTCGGTCGGCCTCTACGGCATCCCGAGCGCGGCGCTGATGACCTTCTTCTCCTTCAACACCGGCCGCATCTCCGCCAAGATCGGTCCGGCCTACACCCTGGCCATCGGCGCGGTCTTCGCCGGACTGTCCATGGGCTGGCTGGCCGTCTCCCACGATCACAAGTTCGACATGATCATGGCGAATGTGCTGCAGGGCACCGGTTTCGGCATCGGCTACGCGGCACTGGGCACCCTGGCCGTGCAGCACGTGCCGATGAGCGAGAGCGGTATCGCCTCGGGTATCAATTCGCTGGTGCGCACCGCCGGCGGTTCGATCGCCGGCGCGATCACGGGCTCCATCCTGACCGCCCACGTCCTGCACCTCGGCCCGCACGCCGCGGTCCCGACCGAAGGCGCGTACGTCGCCAGCTTCGCGACGCTGGCCATCGGCGCGTTCGGTGCGGCAGCCGTCGCTCTCGGCCACGGCATCCGCCACAAGGGGCACTGACCATCTGTCGGGCAGAAAAGCCCGCGCACGCCGACGGCGTGCGCGGGCTTTTCCATGTGAGGATCGCTAGGTCAGGATCTCGGTTCGATCGCCGTCGACGACAACGACGTGATCGTCGGTCAGCGCCCAGTGCGGGATTCCCGCGGAGGCGTACTCGCGCACCAGTTTCCGGGACGCCCCCTCGGGGTCGGTCGGGGAATCCAGGTGCGGAACGATGCGGTGATCGACCAGACCCAGTCCGTCCCAGCGTGGTTCGATGCCGCAGGCGGTGCGGACCTCGTTCGGGTCGTCGATGGCTTCGATGCCGTGCAGGTCGGGGGTCATCACGCAGGCGCCCGCGCTGTAGCCGGCGTAGACGAGCGCGTCCTCCGCGAGCAGCGTCGTCAGGGCGAGATCGGCTCCACTGCGGGCGAATTGGGCGCGCAGCACGAAGGTGTTGCCGCCGCGCACCCACACCATCGGGTACTCGCGCAGCCGCTGCTCTACCTCGGCCGGACGGCCGAGGTAGTCGCGCAGATCCAGCACATCGGGCCGGAAACCCAGGCGCCGCAACGGCACCAGGTCGCTGGTGACCGCACCCTGCCAGGCCGAGGGCCAGGCATCACAGGCATTGGCGATGACCGCCACCGGTCCGGGATTACCGACCAGTTCGAGCAGTCGCCGCTGGTGCGCGCCGAAACGGTAGCTGGACAGGAACAGTCGCACGGGTCAGATGGTGAAGGCCAGGCTGCGGACCAGGCGGTCGCCGAGGTCGGTGTCGCCGGTGAGTGTGATCTCCCCCGCGTGCGCGGCGGCGGTGGTGCGGCCGCCCCGCAGGCGGGCGAACAGGCCGGAGTCCATGGTCACCACGAGACCCGCCGGGGCGTCGAGGGTTTCCACCAGGCTCGCCCGGCCGCCGTCGACGGCCACGTGCAGCGCCTGCGGCACCGGACCGGTGAGCTCGAAGGTGATCCGCGAACCGTCGGGTGCGCCCGCGCCTTTGACCGCGGCCTTGCCCAGCGCGGTCAGCAATTCGGTGAAGGCCGTCGCGCCGCGGTTGGCGCCCTCGTCGACGGTTACACCGAGCGCGTCGGCGATATCGTGCTCGTGCATCCAGCAGTCGAACAGGCGGATCCGCATGAACCGGCCATAGGGGGCCATGCCCACCGGGGTGGGCACGAGTTCGGCCCAGGCCTCGTCGGTGGTCTGCTCCAGCATCTTCAGCCGGCGGCCGGTGACGTCCAGGAACCGTTCCAGCAGCTGCGAACCGGCCAGCGGGCGCAGCGAGTCGATCCACTTCTCGTTGAGCGCGCCGATGTCGTTGCGAATGTGCTCGCCGGCCACCACGAGATCGGGGGTCGGCTCGCCCAGCAGGATCGATTCGGTCCCGATCACATGGGCGAGCACATCGAACACGGTCCAGCCGGGCAGCGGTGAGTCCGTGCGCCAGCGGTTCTCGTCGAGGCCGTCCACCAGCCGGGTAAGGGCGTCCCACTGGTCGGACAAGAGGGCCGTGATCTCGGCGCGGTCCGGCACCGTGTCGGTCATGCGGTGGTCTCTCTTTCTTCGTCGGCGAGCCGGTCCAGCCCGGAGCGCAGTGCCGCGGCGGTCCGCTCGGTGTCGTGCGGGCGGCGCAGTACGAAACCCTTGGCGAAGCGCAGGGTGTCGCCGTGGTGGCGCGGGATCACGTGCAGGTGCACGTGGTGAACGGTCTGGAAGGCGGCCTTGCCGTCATTGATCAGCAGGTTGGCGCCGTCGGCCGCGAGGCCGGCGCGGCGCATGGACTTGGCCAGGCGATGGCCGAAGGCGAAAAGCTGTGCGCCCAGGGCCGGGTCGAGTTCGTCGAGATCGATGGCGTGGCGCTTGGGGATCACCAGGGTGTGCCCGCGGGTGATGGGCCGGATGTCCAGGAATGCCACCAGGGTGTCGTCTTCGAAGATCTTGGTCGCGGGTGCGTCGCCCGCGACGATCCGGCAGAACATGCAGCCACTCACCATGCAGACATTACGGCGTACAAGTGATGTGCGACACCCCCGATGTCGGCACAACCAGCAACGCACCTACCGGTGAGTAGCACACGGAATTCTTCGTACTTGTCGCCGATCGAACCCCGGTCGAGCATGGAGTTGTCCGGTTTTCTCGCCACACCATGTGACGGGCATCTCCGCTACGCTCACGCCGAAGCAGGTACAGTTGCGAGAATTCTCACGAACTTACTACCGAGTAAGTTCGGCCCGCCGTTGGACCGGTGAAGCGGCCCCGACATGAGGGTGACCTGGGCTCACCACGAGAAGGAAGTTTGACTAGTGGACACAACGCAGAGCGCACAGACCGCTGCGCCCCGCGGTGCGCGCGTCGGAGTGGTTCGCGAGACGAACCCGGACGAACGACGCGTCGCATTGGTGCCGAAGATCATCCCGGCCCTGTTGAAGCAGGGTGTCGAGGTGATCGTCGAGGCCGGTGCCGGTCTGGGCGCGTTGATTCCGGACGAGGCGTATATCGAAGCCGGTGCGACGCTGGGTGATCCGTACAGCGCCGACGTGGTGGTGAAGGTCGCCGCGCCGAACGACAGCGAGATCGCCAAGCTATCGTCGGGGCAGACGCTGATCGGGTTCCTCGCACCTCGCAACGCCGACAACAAGATCGGTGCGCTCGCGAGCGCGGGCGTGCAGGCCTTTGCGGTGGAAGCCATTCCGCGTATCTCCCGCGCCCAGGTGATGGACGCGCTCTCGTCGCAGGCGAATGTCGCCGGCTACAAGGCCGTGCTGCTGGCCGCGTCGGAGTCCACGCGCTTCTTCCCCATGCTGACCACCGCCGCGGGCACCGTGAAGCCGGCGACCGTGCTGGTGCTCGGTGTGGGTGTCGCCGGTCTGCAGGCTTTGGCGACCGCCAAGCGTCTCGGTGGCCGGACCACCGGTTACGACGTGCGCCCCGAGGTCGCCGATCAGGTGCGCTCGGTGGGTGCGCAGTGGCTGGACCTGGGTATCGACGCCGCCGGTGAGGGCGGTTACGCCCGCGAGCTCACCGACGAGGAGAAGGCTCAACAGCAGCAGGCCCTCGAGAACGCCATCAAGGGCTTCGACGTGGTCATCACCACCGCGCTGGTGCCCGGGCGCCCGGCCCCGCGTCTGGTGACCGCGGCCGCCGTGCAGGGCATGAAGCCCGGCAGCGTGATCGTGGACCTCGCCGGTGAGACCGGCGGTAACTGCGAGCTGACCGAGCCCGGCAAAACCGTTGTGCGCCATGGCGTCACGATCGCTTCGCCGCTGAACCTGCCGGCCACCATGCCCGAGCACGCCAGCGAGCTGTACTCCAAGAACATCGCCGCCCTGCTCGAACTCATGCTCGAAGACGGTGCGCTGGCACCCGATTTCTCCGATCAGGTGCTGGCGGATTCCTGCGTGACGCGCGAGCGGAGCGAGCCGAGCTCTCAGAAGGTGGAAGCCTGATGTACACCCAACTGCTGGCGAATATCGCGATCCTGGTGCTGTCGGGGTTCGTCGGGTTCGCCGTGATCTCCAAGGTGCCCAACACCCTGCACACCCCACTCATGTCCGGCACCAACGCCGTTCACGGCATCGTGGTGCTCGGCGCGCTGGTGGTGTTCGGCAAGGTGGCCCACCCGTCGGTGCTGATGCAGATCATCCTGTTCGTCGCCGTCGTGTTCGGAACCCTGAACGTCATCGGCGGTTTCGTCGTGACCGACCGCATGCTGGGCATGTTCAAGGCGAAGAAGCCTGCTGCGGGCGAAGCGAAGCGAAGCGATGAATCTGTGAAGGCGGGCCGCTGAGCCATGGACAATCTGGTCAATATCCTCTACATCGTCGCGTTCGCGCTGTTCATCTACGGTCTGATGGGCCTGACCGGCCCGAAGACCGCGGTGCGCGGCAACCAGATCGCCGCGACCGGCATGGTCATCGCGGTCGTCGCGACGCTCATCTCCATCCGGCACACCAACAACTGGATCATCATCGTCGCGGGCCTGGTGGTCGGTGTGGGGCTGGGCGTTCCGCCCGCCCGCTTCACCAAGATGACCGCCATGCCGCAGCTGGTCGCCGCGTTCAACGGCGTCGGCGGTGGCACGGTGGCGCTGATCGCCTGGGCCGAATTCCTCGACACCAAGGGCTTTTCCGCGGTGCACGAGCAGCCCACGGTGCACATCGTGATCGCCTCGCTGTTCGCGGCCATCATCGGCTCGGTCTCGTTCTGGGGCTCGGTCATCGCCTTCGGCAAGCTGCAGGAGATCCTGCCCGGCCGCCCGATCGGCGTGGGCAAGCTGCAGCAACCGCTGAACCTGCTGCTGGCCGCGGGCGCGATCGCCGCGGCCGTGGTGATCGGCATCGGCGCGACCGACACCGGTGTGCCGCAGTATTGGATGATCGCGGTGCTGGTGCTGGCCGGCATTCTCGGCCTGATGGTGGTGCTGCCGATCGGTGGCGCCGACATGCCGGTCGTCATCTCGCTGCTCAACGCGCTGACCGGTCTGTCCGCGGCGGCCGCGGGTCTGGCGTTGGACAACACCGCCATGATCGTGGCCGGCATGATCGTCGGCGCGTCCGGCACCATCCTGACCAACCTGATGGCCAAGGCCATGAACCGGTCCATCCCGGCCATCGTCGCCGGTGGATTCGGCGGCGGCACAACGGCTCCGGGCGCGGGCGGTGCCGGCGAGCAGCGCCAGGCCAAGGCCACCTCCGCCGCGGACGCCGCGATCCAGATGGCCTATGCCAACCAGGTCATCGTGGTCCCCGGTTACGGCATGGCCGTGGCCCAGGCCCAGCACGCGGTCAAGGAGATGGCGGCCCTGCTCGAGGCCAAGGGCGTCGAGGTCAAGTACGCCATCCACCCGGTCGCCGGTCGTATGCCCGGCCACATGAACGTGCTGCTGGCCGAGGCCGAGGTCTCCTACGACGCCATGAAGGAAATGGACGACATCAACGGCGAGTTCGCCCGCACCGATGTCGCCCTGGTCATCGGCGCCAACGACGTCACCAACCCGGCCGCCCGCGAGGACGCCTCGTCCCCGATCTACGGCATGCCGGTACTCAACGTCGACCAGGCCAAGAGCGTGATCGTGCTCAAGCGGTCGATGAACTCCGGCTTCGCCGGCATCGACAACCCGCTGTTCTACGCCGACCACACCTCTATGCTCTTCGGCGACGCCAAGAAATCCGTCGGCGCGGTCACCGAGGAACTCAAGGCGCTGTAGCGGTTTCGTGAAGTTCCCCGTTCTTGACCTCCAGGTCTAGAACGGGGTACTTTTGCATTCATGGGCCGACCACGGAGCTTCGACGAGGACGCCGTGGTGGAACGCGCGATGGAGACGTTCTGGACCCATGGCTACGCGAACACTTCTCCCGCCCAGCTCGCGGAAGCCTGCGGAGTCGGAAAAGGCAGTCTGTACAACACCTTCGGAAGCAAGCGGGAGTTGTTCGACCAGTGCCTGGCGCTGTACGACCGGACCGGGGTGGAACTGGCCCAGGAGGTCTTGTCACAGCCGGGGACGACCCGCGAACGACTTCGCGCCTGGATGCGGTGGACCGTCGACAACGATCTGGCGCAGCCGGTCCGCCGGGGGTGCCTGGTGGTGAATACCGCCATGGAGCTCGGCGGGCATGATGCCGAGGCGACCAAGGCGGTGACGGTCGCGCACGCACACCTGGTCGAGGCGTTCACCGAGCGCATCGAGCAGGGGCAGCGCGACGGCGATGTCCCGACGCAACTCGACGCCCTGGCCTACAGCGAGTTCTTGATGAATACCATTGGCGGCCTTCGCATCATGGCCAAGATCGCGGACGCGGAGACGCTGTACCGCATTATCGACACCGCACTGACCACCCTCTGACCGACGCACGGGCCGCATCCGGCGGCCCTTTCCTTTATCCCAGTTTTTGACCTACAGTTCAAGAAAGGTACGAATCATGGATCTCGGACTGAACGGCAAGACCGCCCTCGTCACCGGCGCCAGCCGGGGCATCGGACTGGCCGTCGCCGAAGCGCTGGCCGATGAGGGCGTGCGCGTCGTGGGCGTGGCCCGCAACGTCACCCCGGAGCTCGAAAAGGTCGCGGCAGCAGCGGTTTCCGCCGATCTGAGCACCACCGAGGGCGCGCTGGCCGCGGTCGGGGCGGCGCTGTCCGAGCTCGGCGGCATCGATATCCTGGTCAACAATGTGGGCGGCGGCGACGCCGACCAGCTGACCCTGGGCGGGTTCCTGGACGTCTCCGACGAGCAGTGGCGAAAGCTGTTCGACCTCAACCTGTTCGGAGTCGTCACCACCACCCGCGCGGCACTGCCGAGCATTATCGAGCGGCGTGGCGCGATCGTGACCGTTTCCTCGATCAACGCCCGGATTCCGGCGTCCGGCCCGGTGGGCTACAGCGAGGCCAAGGCCGCGCTCACCAACCTCGGCAAGCGGCTCAGCGAGGAGTTCGGTCCGCAGGGCGTCCGCGTCAACACGGTGTCGCCCGGGCCGGTCGGCACCGACATCTGGCGCGGCCCCGACCACATCGGCGCGAAGCTGGCCGCGGCCAACGGCATGGACCACGAACAGTTCCTGAACGCCGTTCCGGCGCAGTTCAATATCGCCTCCGGCCGCATCGCCGAGGCCAAGGAGGTGGCGGCGCTGGTGGCCTTCCTGGCCTCCGAGCAGGCCGCCATCATCAACGGCGCGGACTACGTGATCGACGGCGGCATCCTGAAGACGGCCTGATCGACCGCTACGGAAACGGCCCGCGTCCTCGAAAAGGCCGCGGGCCGTTTGTCTTCGAACGTTCTACAGGTAGAGGCCGGTGCCGTGCTCGGGGTGGGAGTTGGCGACGGCGTGCAGATCGCGTTCGCGCAGCACGTAATACGCCTGCGCCTGGATCTCCACCTCGAACTGATCGTCGGCGCTGAACAGCACCTGGTCGCCGACGCTCACCGCGCGGACATGGGAACCCACGCCGCAGACCTCGCCCCACGACAGGCGCTTGGCCACCTGCGCGGTGGCCGGGATGAGAATGCCGCCACTGCTGCGCCGCTCGCCCGCCTCGGGGTTGAGCTTGACCATGACGCGGTCGTGCAGCATTTGGATCTCTAGCTTGGCATCGGACACGGCGGCAGTGTACTGCGCGAGTACGAGCGGTTACGCCCCGGTGCCCGCGTCCGGCCCGGCGTCCGACGCCGCGGTCTCAGGCGCCACGATGCGGCGGATGGCGTCCTTGATCCAGGCGCGCTGCTCCTCCGGATCGGCGTCCACGCCGATGGTGAAGGCGTTGACCTGCGGAACGGCCAGCGGATAGTTGATCATCGACATGAGCAGCATCAATACCTGGCCGGACGGCATGTCCGCGCGCATCAGGCCCTTGCCCTGCGCCACCTCGACCTTCTCACGCTTCTCCAGGTAACGGCCGCAGCGCAATTCGCCCGCCGAGGCGTGTTCCCGGCCCAGTTCCAGGGCCTCCCACTGCAGCAGGCGCAGCAGTTCGGGATGCTCGCGGTGGTAGTCGATGTGCTGGTCGATCCAGGTGTCGAGGTCCTCGATATCGGTGGTCACCGAGCCGGCCACGGCCAGCATGGTCTCCTCCAGCACCTGGTGGAAGAGCTTCTCCTTGTCGCCGAAGTAGGCGTAGATGAGCTGCTTGTTGGCCTTGGCATTGCGCGCGATGCGGTCCACCCGCGCCCCGGCGATCCCGTACTGCGCGAATTCCGCGGTCGCGGCCTCGAAGATGCGCGCCTTCGTGGCCTCGGGATCCCTGGTGCCTGCCATGCCCTCGATAGTAACCAACCAACTGGTTGACAAGGCGGGGATCCCCGAGGAATATCTCTAACCAACCGGTTAGTTACAAGACTCGAGTTTCCGGCGCAATGGCGCGCCCGCTACCCCCATTCCCCCTTCACGCTCGGGAGAACGACGTGACCACCCTCGAAAACCGGCCTGCCGCAACGGCTCCCGTCGCGACCTGCCCCCTCGAGTTCGCCGCCCGCTGGCGCGCGCTGCCCGTCATCCTCAGTGCCATGTTCATGGCGATGTTCGACTGGTTCGTCGTCAATGTCGCCGCCTCCTCGCTGGAAAACGACCTGCACGCCGGTGAATCGGCGCTGGAACTCATCGTCGGCGGCTACGGCTTCGCCTACGCCTCGGGCCTGATCACCGGCGGCCGGCTCGGCGACCTGCACGGACACCGGCGGCTGTTCGTGATCGGCATGCTCGCCTTCACCTTCGCCTCACTGCTGTGCGGGCTCGCGCCCAATGCCTGGGCGCTGGTCGCCTTCCGCATTCTGCAGGGCGGCACCGCGGCGCTCATGGTGCCGCAGATGCTCGCGCTCATCAACACGCTCTTCCCGCCGCACGAACGGCCCAGGGCCATGGCCGCTTTCGGCGCCACCATCGGCATCGGCGCGGTATCGGGACAGGTGCTGGGCGGGGTGCTGCTCGACGCCGACCTGTTCGGGTGGGGCTGGCGCACCATCTTCTACATCAATGTGCCCATCGGGCTGATCGCCGCCGCCCTGGCCGCGCGCTGGCTGCCCCGGCACGAGCCGACCCACCGGCCGAAACTGGACCCGATCGGTGCGCTGGGCATCTCGGCCGCGCTGGCACTGCTGCTGGTCCCGATCACGCTGGGGCGTCCCGAGGGCTGGCCGGTGTGGACCTGGGTCAGCATGCTCGCCTCGATCCCGGTGCTGCTGATCACCCTGCGCTACGAGAACCGGCTGGCCACGCGCGGCGGCGAACCCGTCCTCGACACCGGTATGGTGCGCGAACGCGGGTTCAGCCTCGGACTGGTGATCGCGGGCGGGTACCTGACCTTCTTCGCCGGATTCATGCTGTGCCTGACGCTCATGCTGCAGAACGGGCTCGGGCTCTCACCGCTCACCGCCGGACTGGCCTTCGCGCCGCTGGGACTGTGCTTCGCGGGCAGCTCGTTCTTCCTCGCGCCGCGGGTGGCCGCCCGGATCGGCAATCGGGTCATGGTGGCGGGGACGCTCACCAGCCTCACCGGGCTGGCGCTGACCCTGGCCGTGCTGGCCACCATAGGCCAGAACGTGACCGTGCTCGCGCTCATCCCCGGCATGATGATCGTCGGCACCGGCAATGGGCTGACCATTCCGTCGGTGGTCGGGGCCGTGCTGTCGTCGGGGATTCCGGCACGGCAGGCCGGGATGGCGGCCGGCGTGCTGACCACCTCGCAGCAGTTCGGGAACGCCATCGGCGCAACGGTTCTCGGGGTGATCTTCTTCAGCGCCCTGGGCGCGCACCACGGGACCGGCGGCTACGTGACCGCCATGGAGCTGGCCGCGCTCGGCGGGGCCGCGGTGCTGGCCGTCGTGCTCACCGCCGCACTCGCCCTGCCCAAGGCCGCCACCGCACACTGAGAACTCCCGCTTGTCGTACGGGCTTCCGGACAAATCAGCCGGAAGCCCGTACGTTCCTGAGTGTGGACATCGATCTCGACACCCTGAGCGGTCTGCTCCCGGCGGGCATGGTGGTGACCGATCCGGACGTGCTGACCGGATATCGGCAGGATCGGGCGCTGGATCCGGAGGCCGGCACCGCGCTCGCGCTGGTGCGGCCGCTGACAACCGAGCAGGTCGCGGCCACCGTGCGGTGGGCGGCCGGGCATCGGGTGCCGATCGTGCCGCGCGGGGCCGGGACCGGACTGTCCGGCGGGGCCACCGCGCAGGCCGGGGCGCTGGTGCTGAGCACCGAGAAGATGCGGGAGATCAGCGTCGACACCGTGACGCGGACCGCGGTGGTGCAGCCGGGACTGCTCAACGCCGAGGTCAAGCGGGCCGTGGCCGAACACGGACTGTGGTATCCGCCGGACCCGTCCTCCTTCGAGATCTGCTCCATCGGCGGGAACGCTGCCACCAATGCCGGCGGGCTGTGCTGCGTGAAGTACGGCGTCACAACCGATTACGTGCTCGGCATGGAGGTCGTACTGGCCGACGGGACCGCGGTACGGCTGGGCGGGCCGCGGCTCAAGGACTCGGCGGGACTCTCGCTGACCAAACTGTTCGTGGGGAGCGAGGGGACGCTGGGGATCATCACCGAGCTGACCCTGCGGCTGCTGCCCGCGCAGCCGCCACAGTCCACCGTGGTCGCCACCTTCTCCACGCTCACCGCGGCGACCGACGCGATCCTGGCCATCACCGGCCAATTGCGGCCCTCCATGCTGGAATTCATGGATTCGGTGGCCATCAATGCCGTCGAGGACGAGCTGCGCATGGGACTCGACCGGAATGCGGCGGGGCTGCTGGTGGCGCGGTCCGACGCCCCGGGCGAACACGCCGGGCACGAGGCGGACATCATGCTGGCCGCCTGCGAAAAGGCCGGGGCCACCGAGGCTTTCCGCACCGACGATCCGGAGGAGGGCGAAGCCTTCTGCGCGGCACGGCGATTCGCCATCCCGGCCGTGGAACGCAAAGGTCCACTGCTGCTCGAGGACGTGGGGGTGCCGCTGCCGCGGCTCGGCGACCTGGTCACCGGCATCGCCGAGATCGCCGCGCACCGGCGGGTGCTCATCTCCGTCATCGCGCACGCGGGCGACGGCAACACCCATCCCCTGATCGTCCACGACCCCGCCGACCCGGAGGAGTCCGAGCGCGCGCACCTCGCGTTCGGCGAGATCATGGACCTGGCCATCGGCCTGGGCGGCACCATCACCGGCGAGCACGGCGTCGGCCGGCTCAAGAAGGACTGGTTACCGGATCAGCTCGGCCCCGATGTGATGGCGCTCACTCGCCGGATCAAGGACGCGCTGGATCCGCACGGGATACTCAATCCGGGCGCGATTTTGTAAACGGGGCTCCGCCCCACTGAGCCAGATTGGGGGCTGAGCCCCCGAACACCTGCAGGAACAATCTGTACAACAAGGGAGTTCACACCGGTCATGAGCACCAAGCTGGAACACAATGCCGACGCGACCCGCTACGAGATCTACCTGGACGGCACTCTCGCGGGCTACGCCGACTACGCGGAGCGGGTGGACGGCGACACCAGGGTCCGCGACATCCAGCACACCCTCACCTTTCCGGAGTTCCGGGGCCGCGGCGTGGCCGCGCAGGTGGTGGAGTTCGCGCTGAACGCCGCACGCACGGACGGCTTCTCGATCATTCCCACCTGCTGGTACGTCGAGAAGTACATCGGGGAGCACCCCGAATACGCCGACCTGGTGGCCTAATTCGCACGGTGGTGCCGACGCTGCCAGACCCGGAAATGCCGGTCCGCGCTGCCCACCATCGCCTCCCCCACCTTCGCGTCGTCGAACCCCGGTAGTGACTGCAGCTTGGCCAGGAACGCGGTGTCGGCGGCCGAGTAGGGCACCACACACCCCTTACCGGTCGCCCCGATCAACACGAAGAACACGTCCCCCGCGAACGGGCCGTCGGCCGCCGTAATGATCCGCACCTCTGCCAGTTCCGTCCACGCGACCTCTTCCACCCGTCCGTCGGCCAGTGTGCGCCGGACGAAGGTGTCGTTGATTTCGACTCCGGCCATGGCTCCATAGTGCCCCCGGCATCCCCACCCGAACAGCCCTCAAACCCGCGCTTTACCCGAGGAAGCCGCGAAGAGAACCTCCGGCGAACCGTCTTGCTGCACATCGACGGCGAACCGCTTACTGCAGCAATTCTCTAGCTACTGAACAGATCTCACCCTCGGCTCCGGCCAGGCGTCACGCCACGCCGAATCCAACCGGCGGCCCTGGACTCCGAATAATCGTCGCACGCAAAGTCGTAGCGAGTTCAGAGCCGCTGCCACAGCGCGGGAGCAACGGTGGGCATCCGTGGTCGGGGAATCGGTACCGAATCGGTTGCACCTCGGAATATCCAATAAGTGGATAGCTGATGTTTCAGTTCCGGAGTACCGTGCGAAAGCCCACTTGACACAGGGGTTTCGAGACGGGGAGAAGCCAGCCATGAACAAGTCGATCCTTGCTCGCGTGAGCACCGGTATCTCGGGAGCCGCAGCCGTGGCAGCGGCCACCCTCGCGATGGCCCCGACCGCATCCGCGCAGCTGTCGATTACTCAGACGACCGCTTACTGCGTCGGCACCACTTACACGATTACATTCCCCGCTGCTGATGCCGCGGCCATGGCAGCGCGGTACGGTCAGAACGATTTCGTCCTGGGGGCAACGAACACCACCAACGTCTACACGGAGTGGTCCGCACCTGTCACGTATGTGTCAGGACAGGACGTCACCTTCCAGTGGACGGCGAAGGACGCACCGAGTTCACCGGGCACAGCGGTTGGAACGTGGAATCTGTTCGTCGAGGAGGCTCACACCACCTCGACCGCCACCCCTCCGCTGGTCGTCAACGTGGTGAAGTCGGCCCCCGCCGGGACCACCTGCACCCCGTCGACCGGTGGAACCGGTAGCGCCAGCTCCATTCCCGTGATCGGCGGCCTGCTGAGCAGCCTGTCGGCCCAGAAGTAGTAGCCCCGCCAACGACCGGAGGCGGCCCCGAGCCGAAACTCGGAACCGCTTCCGGGACTTACGAGCTCGCCGAAAACCTCAGCGCAGGATCTGACGCGACATCACGACGCGCTGGATCTGGTTGGTGCCCTCGTAGATCTGGGTGATCTCTCGGCTGGTCTCCGTCACCTCCAGGATTGCTCGCAATCGCCGTTCCGAGCAGGGCAACGACCTCCGTTGACTTCTACCCGATCTGCGCCGTTCGAGGTCCTCGACGGCCTGTAGACGGCCTAGGGTGCACCCCGACCACCTGATCCGTAGTTCGGGGGCATCGAGGTTGATCAGTGAGATGTCTCTGTTTCTTGTGCGGTATCGGTGGTGTACCTGCGGTGGATGAGGTTGCCGTTGTCGTCAAACCTGTCGTCAGGTAAGGATGTGAGGCTCGTGTCGGCGCATCTGGGCTACTTGGCACCCGAACCGATCAGCCCAACGCGCACTTTGTGTCGGTACATAGCCGTAGGCTGGTCAAAGCCGAAACGACAATGAGGACGCTGTTGAACCTGAACGAAGAGATGCGCAACCGCGAGCAGGATCTCGATCAGATGTTGGCCAGCCGACTAGGCCGCGATCTTGAAGCCCTTCGGGTGACCATCGACGACTACAGCCAGGACATGAACCTGGTCGTTGAGCACTTTACTGAGTTTCTAACTGGTGCCAACGGGCTCAATGTGATCGACCAGAAGGCCGTACGTGCCTGGAAGCGGGATAGTTCCCGTTTGCTGCGCAACTACCTTGCTACACGAATGACGCTGCGCGATTACCAAAAGGCACTGGGAAGCAGACGACAAGTCTGGGCGATCTGAAGATTCGGCCTTTATGGATCCGTATCGAGAAAAAGTGAAGGAGCTGCTCATCCAGCCGCAGTTCTCCTTCCTCCAAGATCTTCGAAACTACGGGGTTCATGTAGCGTTGTACCCATTTGTACTGAATACGCAGTTCGTCGGCTCTTACATGAAGAACGAGATCCATCTCGATAAAGCCGAGCTCTTAGAATCATACGATAGTTGGTCATCGCCCGCGAAGAAATACATCAGTTCACAGGGTGATCGGGTTGATCTTCTTACACCTATCGAAGATTGGTCGAAGGCGTGTCACTCCTTTTACAGGTGGCTTCACGAGGCAATAGCGGCACATCATCGGGTCGATATCCAAGCGCTGGAAACCGCCACTGAAGAGTACCGACAATGGCGTCGAGATAACGGTACAATGCCTCCGGACTGGTTTTTGAACGGCTCTGAACCTCCGGAAAGCGAAGCGGCGGCACCATCTCCCCGACGCAGCCGGAAAAACAAACCGAACAAAAAGCGTAAGCGGCAGAAACGACGTAAACATCGGTAGAGACCATCTTGATGGTCCTCGCACCCTCGGTCACATGGTGGCGATGTTGACCTTTCTTTCCCCTGCTTCCTCATACTGGCCGCCCTCCGTGGAAGGAAGTCGGGTCAAGGGTAGGCGAATGCTCATCGGCATAGCCGACGCGAAGCGCCCTTGATGCGGCTTCCTGGAGCGAAACAATTGGGCCGATGAGGAGGCGGGGAGACCCCACCAGCAGCCGAGAGGGGGCTGGGAGCCAACGTCGTTGTGATTAGTCATAATGATGGGCGTCTGCAAGTCGGCGTTATGAGATCATCGAGGTGAGCTATGACGGAAACCGGCGATTACCGCCATGCGAAATGCTATGCAAATCTTCATGGGGGTTGCGCTACAAAAATCTCCGGCGAACATTATGTGTCACACAACCTTATCAAGTTGTACACATTTGATGATCCGACGGTGACGATTCTTCACGACAATGGTTACGGGATTCCCCGCCCCGTCAAACCCAAGGAATTTGTGGCGAACGTGCTATGCCGAGACCACAACTCTCTGCTAAGCCCGGCCGATGATGCTGCACTTGCATTCGCAACCTTTCTGCGTAGGATCGCGCTATCGTACCTAAATGGGAACGGAACCTGGGGAGAGGACGAAACCATCGAAATCTCCGGGGATGATTTTCAGCGCTGGGTGTTGAAGCTGCTGGCGACCCATGCGGCCGCAAGCGCTTTCGCAGCTGGCGGCAAGAGGGTCGTCAGCCCAATCCCTGACGATGCGGTTCACCTGCTGCTCGACAAAGCGGCCTGGCCAAGGACTTGGGGGCTTTGCGTCGCCAAGGAGCCTGGAAATTCCTACCTTAAGTACGATCCATTTAGTGATATTGCGACCGTGCTTACCGATTGGTGGAGCGCGCACCCGTTCTTCGCTACTTCAGATAATGCACTTTGCGGCGGAGTTGTAGAACTAGCGGGAGTCGGTTTCGGATTGAGCCTGTACAACCAAGGGCGTGGCCTGCCAGAGTTCGATAATCCAGATAACCCCCTCAAAGGTTCGATACAGAGACCTGCCTATATGGAATGGGTGCTCAATAACGTTCGAAAACGAATCAATTTCTCATGGCAGGATAACTCGCAGATTTTCGGAGTCACCTACATTATGGACTAGCGGATAGATCCACCTATCCACCGCCTTCACATGTCCGACACCTATGCTCCCCGCTTCCTCATACCGGCCATCCTGTACTGAGGGAGGGTTAGTCAAGGGTGGCCATCGGCCATCGCGTAGCGACGCGAAGCGCCCTTTACTCACCCGGACTGAAGTCAGATCATTGGGCCATGAGGAGGCGGGGTATACCGCTGGCGGATTCGGTAGCCAAGTTCGGGACCGCTGGTCGGCAACGGTTGGAGCCAGCAGGGGGCTGGGAGCCGACGTCGTTGTCGGCTCTCAGGCTCGTGAAGTCCGGTAGCAGGTTCCTCGTGGCAAGCGGCGAAGCCGTGCGGCAGCCCGGTTGGCGGTGACTGCGGCCGATGTCAGCGATTCAGGCTCCGCGGTTGGGGCGCCGGCCGATTCGGTTCCGGCTGAGGGACATCCGGCCGGACTCGGCTCCCAGCTCGCCCCGCTTTTCGATCCTGTTCGTTGCCTGAAGCGGCCCAATGGGTTTCGGGGCGCTGCTTTCCGGGCTTCGGCGCTGCGGGCCGCCGACGCGCCCGACGCACCGCGGGCGACGCACTATCAGCCAGCGTTGTGCGTCGCCGCGTGGCGGCGGCGCGCAGCGCCGTCGCCCGCGTGCGTCGCCTTGCGGCCTGAGTCGGATGACGGCCTGGAGGCGGCCTGAGATGGAACTCAGAACCGCCTCCAGGGCTTACGAAATCACCGGAGCAGCTGACGGCTCATCACGACGCGCTGGATCTGGTTGGTGCCCTCGTAGATCTGGGTGATCTTGGCGTCGCGCATCATGCGCTCCACCGGGAAGTCGGTGGTGTAGCCGGCGCCGCCGAAGAGCTGGACGGCGTTGGTGGTGACCTCCATGGCGACATCCGAGGCGAAGCACTTGGCGGCCGCGGAGATGAAGCCGAGGTTCTTCTCGCCGCGCTCGGCGCGGGCGGCCGAGGTGTAGACCATGAGGCGGGCGGCCTCGATCTTCATGGCCATGTCGGCCAGCATGAACTGGGTGTTCTGGAAGTCGGCGATGGCCTTGCCGAACTGCTTGCGGTCCTTGGTGTAGGCGATCGCGGCGTCCAGGGCGCCCTGGGCGATGCCGACGGCCTGCGCGCCGATGGTCGGGCGGGTGTGGTCCAGGGTCTGCAGGGCGGTCTTGAAACCGGTGCCGGGCTCGCCGACGATGCGGTCGCCGGGAACCTTGCAGTTCTCGAAGTACAGCTCGGCGGTCGGGGAACCCTTGATGCCCAGCTTGTGCTCCAGCGGGCCGACCACGAAGCCCTCGTCGTCCTTGTGGACCATGAACGAGGAGATGCCGTTGGCGCCCTTGTCGGCGTCGGTGACGGCCATGACGGTGTACCAGTCGGACCGGCCACCGTTGGTGATCCAGCACTTGGAGCCGTTGATGATCCAGCCGTCGCCGTCGGCCCTGGCGCGGGTGCGCATGGAGGCGGCGTCGGAGCCGGCCTCACGCTCGGACAGGGCGTAGGAGGCCATCTTGCCCGCGACGATGTCGGACAGCACCTTGTGCTTGAGCTCCTCGGAGCCGTTCAGGATCAGGCCCATGGTGCCCAGCTTGTTGACGGCCGGGATGAGCGAGGAGGAACCGCAGACGCGGGCGACCTCTTCGATCACGATGCAGGTGGCGACCGAGTCCGCGCCCTGGCCGCCGTAGGCCTCCGGCACGTGCACGGCATTGAAGCCGGCCGCGTTGAGGGCGGTCAGCGCCTCCTCGGGGAAGCGGGCGTTGCCGTCCACGTCCTTCGCGTAGGGGGCGATCTCCTTCTCGGACAGGCCGCGGATGGCCTCGCGCAGCTCGTGGTGGAAGTCCTCGAGCTGGAACAAGTTGAAATCGGGGTTGCCCGCCATGGGTTCGTCTCCTGGTCTTCGGGGGTCGCCGCTGGTTGCCCAGCATCGCCAACTTGTGCGGCACTCAGTGCCAGTCGAAGTTGAGTATACGCCGCGAAATCGCAGTTACGTGCGGGTACCCGCTCAATAATCTGTGGCACGCAGTGTCATTTGTGCCACTGTAGGCATCTCACAGCGTCTCGAGGCGACGGGCCAGCAGGTCCGCGACCTGCCGTGGCGAGAGATCACGGGGAAACACCGCCACCACCATCTCGTCCGAGGCCGGCGCGGGCCCGCGTCCGCCGCGCGGAATCGCCGCCAGCGCCGCCCGCAGATCCCCCGGGCTCGCCGCCGACTCACCCCGGACCATGCGCCGCAGCAGATAGTTGTGGGTAGCCGTCACCGCGGCCGTGAACTGCACCAACTCCAGATCCGCGGTCCCCCGCAATCGCCCGCGCAGATAGTCGGTGAACAACCGCTCGTACCGGAAGACCGTTACGATCTCCCGCTCCCGCAGTGTCGGCACCTGCCGCACCACCCGGTAGCGCCGGGCCGCGATCTCCCGCCACTGCGTGAACCGCTCGAACACCTCGACCACGGCCTCGCACACGGCATCCCAGGGATCCCCCTGCGGCGTGCTCTCCAAGAAGGCCCGCGCCTGCGCCAGTTGCGACTCGTGATCGGCGAAGACCACGTCCTCCTTGGACCGGAACTGCCGGAAGAAGGTCCGCCGCGAAATCCCCGCCGCCTCCGCGATCTCATCGACCGTCGTTGCCTCGTAACCCTTTTCGGCGAACAGCCGTAGCGCCTGATCCACCACGGTGAGACGGCGCTGGGTCGAATCCGCGTCGGCGCGCGGCCGTGCGGGCTGGTCGGTAGGCATCCGCCAACCGTAGCGACCCCGCCGCCCGCCCCGGCACCGCCTCGCGATGGCACGCCGTTCCACCGATCCGGCGCCACGCTCACCGACGACGAGCACGCAGTGCGACGTGGTCCCGGCGCATGTGCACATCGCGCCGAAACAGTTCGAGGCGGCGCTTGCCGCACCGCCTCGTCCCGTCGCCGAATCGCGGCGCTAGCCCAGGAGTTTGGTGCGCAGCGCCTCGTCCTTCTCCAGGACCAGCTTTTCCAGGCTCGCCTGGAAAAGCTCCATGCGGGAACGCAATTCGGGGTCGGCGGTGGCGAGGATGCGGACCGCGAGCAGGCCGGCATTGCGGGCGCCGCCGATGGAGACGGTGGCGACCGGGACGCCGGCGGGCATCTGGACGATCGACAGCAGGGAGTCCATGCCGTCCAGGTACTTCAGCGGCACCGGCACGCCGATGACCGGGAGCGGGGTGGCGGAGGCGACCATGCCGGGCAGGTGGGCCGCGCCGCCCGCGCCCGCGATGATCACCTTGATGCCGCGGTCGGCCGCGTTCTTGGCGTAGTCGAGCATGCGCTGCGGGGTGCGGTGCGCGGAGACCACGCCGACCTCGAAGCGAATGCCGAACTCGGCCAGGGCTTCCGCGGCCGCCTCCATGGTGGGCCAGTCGGAGTCCGACCCCATGATGAGGCCAACCTGTGCGGTGTCAGTCATGGTGCGGATCCCATCCGTCGGTCCAGATCGCGTGCGACATCCAGTGCGCCGCCCGCTCGGCTTTCTCCCGGGTCTCGGCCACGTCGTCGCCGAGGACATTGATGTGGCCGATCTTGCGGTCGGGGCGTTCGCCCTTGCCGTAGAGGTGCACCTTGGCCTCCGGGATACGGGCCGAAAGATGGTGCAGCCGTTCGTCCATGGACATCTCGGGAGCTTGCGGCGCGCCCAGGATATTGGCCATGACGGTGACCGGGGCCAGCGGCCTGGTGCTGCCCAGCGGGTAGTCCAGGACCGCGCGCAGGTGCTGCTCGAACTGGCCGGTGCAGGCGCCGTCCATGCCCCAGTGGCCGGAGTTGTGCGGGCGCATGGCCAGCTCGTTGACCAGCAGCTCACCGGCGTGGGTCTCGAACAGCTCCACGGCCATGGCGCCGGTCACGCCGAGCTCGGAGGCCAGGCGCAGGGCGAGCGCCTCGGCCTCGGTGGCCCTGGCCTCGTTCAGGTCCTGCGCGGGCGCGATGACCACCGCGCACTGGCCGTTGCGCTGCACGGTCTCCACCACCGGCCAGGCGGCGGCCTGCCCGAACGGGGAGCGCGCCACCATGGCCGACAGCTCCCGCTTCAGGTCCACCTTGGCCTCGGCCATCAGCGAGACCCCGTGGGCCAGCTGGTCTTCGATGATCGGGGCGGCCTCGGCGGCGTCGGCGGGCATCCACACGCCGCGGCCGTCGTAGCCGCCGCGCACGGCCTTGAGCACGAACGGCCAGCCGTGCTCGTCCGCGAAGGTCACGGCGTCGGCGACCGAGGTCACCTCGGTGTAGGCCGGGATCGGCACGCCCAGCTCGGCCAGCTTGCGCCGCATCCGGAGCTTGTCCTGGGCGTAGATCAGCGCCTGCGGCGGCGGCTGCACGTTCACACCCTCGGCGATGAGCGCCTCCAGGTGCGCGGTCGGCACGTGCTCGTGGTCGAAGGTCAGCGCGTAGGAGCCGACGGCGGCCTTGCGCAGTGCGGCCAGATCGTCGTGGCTGCCGAGGACCACGTCCGGCGTCACCTGGGCGGCCGGGTCGTCGGGGCGCTCGGCGAGCACGCGCAGCCGCTGGCCCAGCGCGATGGCCGCCTGATGGGTCATGCGCGCGAGCTGGCCACCACCGATCATGGTGACGGTGGGCATCGCGGAGGAATCGAAGGAACGGGCGCTCACGCTGCACCATGTTGTCATGACACCCACCGGCTACTGACCCGCGGGTCGCACGACAGGTATCTGCCCCGATTTGTACCGGCCGGACAACGTGTGGGTCAGAGACGTAGACTCGCTCCGTGTCATTTGTCGACAAAGTGGTCAACCGCCTGCCCACCCCTCTGCGGGCCCTCGCGGACCGCCATTACGAACTACTCAAGTTCGCGATAGTCGGTGCGACCACGTTCGTCATCGACCTGGGCATTTTCTACGTCCTCAAATGGACGATCATGGACACCAAGCCGACCGTGGCCCGCATAATGTCGGGCACCATCGCGGTCATCGTGTCCTACATCCTCAACCGGGAATGGACCTTCGACAAGCGCGGTGGGCGCGAGAAGCACCACGAAGCGCTGCTGTTCTTCCTGGTCAGCGGAATCGGCGTCGGACTCGCCGCGCTGCCGCTGTGGGTGTCGAGCTACGTGTTCGACCTCCGGCAGCCCAATGTGAGTTTCACCGTCGAGAACATCGCCGACTTCTTCAGCGCCTTCATCATCGGCAACCTGCTGCAAATGGCATTCCGATTCTGGGCCATGAAGCGGTGGGTGTTCCCCGACGAAATGCAGGAACTGCAAACCGAATTCGAGGACCTCGTCAACGAGGCCGAAGATCTCGTCACCGAGAACGAGGAGCAGCTGGGTCACAGCTGAGGGTGACGGTCAGGCGCACGCCGCCCGCAGGACTTTCCCCGATGGTCGCGGCACCGCCGTGTAAGCGGGACTGCTGCGCGACCAGGGCCAGACCCAGACCGCTGCCCGGCGTCGTGCTCGCCCGGTAGAACCGTTCGAAGACGCGCTCCCGATCCGGTGCCGGGATGCCGCGACCGTCGTCGTCGACGGTGAGGACGACGTGATCGTCGTCGCGCCGCGTCGCGATCTCGATGCGCCGCGCCCCGCCGTGCCGGACGGCATTGGTCACCGCATTGTCGACGATCGAACGCAGCCCCGCGGCCAGCCCGCGCAGCACGATGGGCTCCACCGCCTCGGTGTCGATGAGCACGCCGGGATTCGAGCGCCGGGCGTCATCCACCACCTGATCGATGAGCTGTCCGAGTTCCAGATCCTCCCGATCGGATTCGGTGGCCAGATCGCCCACCGCCAGCCGTTCCAGGGCCTGCAGGGTGGCCTCGACCGAACTCTGCGCACTCAGGATCTCGTCGAGAATCTCCGCACGTTCGGCATCCGACAGCGGCATGGACCGCAGCACCTGCAGGTCGGTGCGCATGGCCGTCAGGGGCGTGCGCAGCTCATGCGCGGCGGTGGCGGCGAAATCGCGTGCCGTGACCAGTGCTTCGCCGGTGTGCCGGCGCTCGGTCGCGATGCGCCCCAGCATGGTGTTCATGGCCTCGGCCAATTCCGTCGTCTCGCTGGCCACCGGACGACGCGGGGTCCGCAGGGCCAGCCCCTCGCCCAGCCCGGCCGTCGCCGCGGTCAGCCGCCGCAGCGGGACCACCGCCCGATGCGCGAAATACCAGCCCAGCACCGCCGCCAGCAGCACCGCGGCCAGTCCGATGAGCACGATCCGGATCCGCTGCTGCGCAGCCGAATCCGAGGCCACGCCGGTCGGCACGGTCACCGCCACCGGGTGGCCGTCGAGCGCCACCGTGCGCGAGTACTCCGGCTCCGGACTGCCCGGCTCGCCGCGCACGATGAGCACCCCGGGCTTCGTGACGACGGGCAGGCCCGACTCGGGAGCAGCCGGGCCGCCGGGCACGGGGAGACTCGGCAGCACGGGTTCCGGCAGCGACCGGCCGGGTAGTGGCTGGGCGGGGGTCAGCGCGATCGCGCTGACCACCCGGCCGACCTGATTCGCCGCGTCGTCCGGCGCGAACGCGAACAGCACCACCGACATGGCGGCGACCACCACCGCGGCCGTCGCGGCGCTCGCCAGCGCGACCCGGGCGCGCAGCGACACCGGCCGTCGCGACAGCCTGGTCACGGCTCGGTCCGCAGTACGAAGCCGACGCCGCGGACGGTGTGCACGAGCCGCGGGGATCCGGCGGCCTCGATCTTGCGGCGGAGGTAGGAGACGAACACATCGACCACCTTGGTCTGGGTTTCGAAGTCGTAGCCCCAGACCCGGTCGAGGAGCTGGGCGCGGGAGAAGACCTGCCCCGGCGCCGCGGCCAGCGCGGCGAGCAGATCGAATTCGCGTTTGGTGAGGTCGAGGGGGGTGCCGTCAACCCATGCGCGCCGCGCTCCGGGTGCGATGGTCAGCGGGCCCACGGTGATGTGATCGTCGGTGACGTGGGCCGGGGCGGGCGCGCGGCGCAGCATGGCGCGCAGCCGGGCCACCAGCTCGCCCAGGTCGAAGGGCTTGGTGAGGTAGTCGTCGGCCCCGGCCTCCAGGGCGTCGATGCGATCGGTGACCTCCGCCCGGGCGCTGAGCACGCAGATCGGGATGTCGTTGCCCAGCGAGCGCAGGGCCGTGACGACCTGCACGCCATCCAGATTCGGCATGTTCAGGTCGAGCAGCATGGCCTGCGGGGCATACGCGGCGATCTGGCGGAGCGCGGCGGCCCCGTCTGCCGCGGTTTCGACGTCGAAACCCGACATCCGGAGCCCCCGCGCCACCGACGACAGCACCCTGACATCGTCGTCCACAATCAGAATCCGGGGACCCGTCACAAGATCAGACGATACTGACGCGAGCTGAGAGTGGAGCCTCAGCGACCCGGGTTCACCACGATGGTCTGCGACGGTTTGCCGGGCGGGATCGCCACGCCCGGATCGCCCGGCTGGACGGTCACCACGCTGGGCGCCGGCAGGCCCGGCTGCAACGGGAGAGCCGGCACGGCGTCCGGGCCGGGCGGCACACCCGGCTCGGCCTGGCGCACAGTCACATTGCCGTCGCGATCCTTGACGATCAGCACGCCCGGCCCGGTGGGGGCGGCCGGGGCGGCGGGCTCGCTACTGCCCGTATCCGACAGTCCCGCAATCGAATACGGCGTCGCGGCCTGCGCCACCACGGGCAGCGCCAGCGCCCCGAGGGCGGCGGTCCCGAGGACCGCAGCGGTCACGGTGCGGCGGACGGTGAAGATCGGCATGGCGTCTCCTGTTCTCTCACCGGCGATCGTGCGCCGGCTCCGGTTGACGAATCCAAAGGTAGGAAGCGGATTCTCAGGACCGGCTAACGAACGGTTAGAGAACGGATAGAAGATCAGCGCGGCTCGGTGCCGACCGCGATCGGCCGCGACGCCACCCCCGAGGAGCCGAGGAACACGGCGAACAGGGCGGGGCGGCGACGCTGGAGTTCCAGTCGCCCGCCGTCGGCTTCGATCAGCGCGCGGGCCAGGGCCAGCCCGACGCCGGTGGAGCCCGCCGCCGAGAAGCCGCGATCGAAGATATGCGGCGCCAGTTCATCTCGCACGCCGTCGCCCTCGTCGGCGACCTCGACAACCACCAGCGGCTCGTGATCGTCCATGCGGCCCGTCACCGTGCGCACCGACACCGTACAGGTGCCGCCGCCGTGCATGAGCGCATTGTCGACCAGCACCGCGAGCGCCTCGCGCAGGCGTGAACCCGTCACGGGCGCTTTGAGAGTCGGGTCGCCGAGCAGCACCAGCTTGCGCCCGGCCTCGGCGAAGGGATGCCGCCATTCCGCGACGACACTGCGCAATTCGGCCACCACCGGCAGCGGATCGCGCTCGGCCGCGCCCTCGTCGCGGGAAGCGCGCACCAGTTCGTCGATGGCCTCGGTGAGCCGATCCACCTGCGCCATGGCCTCTTCCGCCTCGTGCACCACCGCCGGATCGGCGTGCGCGGACAGCTCGTCCAGGCGCAGGCGCACGGCGGTGAGCCGGCTGCGGAGCTGATGCGAGACATCGGCGACCAGGGCGTGCTCGCGCTGCAGCCGGCCCGCGATTTCCACTGTGGCCGAATCCAGGACGTCGGACACCCGGTCCAGTTCGGTGATGCCGTGGCGGCGCGGATCGGCGCGGAAGTCGCCCATGGCCAGCCGTGCCGCGCGGGCCGCCACGTCCCGCAGCGGGTCGGCCACCCGGCGCGCGGTCACCACCGCCACCGCGATGCCCGCGCCCAGCGAGATGAGCACCAGGCCCAAGACCGCGCCGAGCGCCTGCCGCTGCATGGAATGCATTGGGGCCGAGGGCACTTCCAGCCGCAGCGAGCCGTCGGTGCCCATCGACCAGGACTCCGAGAGCGGATCGCGCACCGTGTCCGCGCCGATGTCGACCTTCTTGTTGGGCTCGGTCGGCGTCGGATAGATGATGGTCAGCTTGCCGTTGGCAGGGATCAGCAGCCGCACCGCCTTGGTGTCCAGCTCGCCGTACACCACGCCGTCGCGCTCCTGCCGCGTCACCTCCTCGGAGATGCCGTCGAGCCGGTTGCGCAGTTCGTTGCGATTGATGTCCTCGACCCACTTCCAGGCCGTGAACGCCAGCGGCACACCGAGAACCAGAGTGGTGAGGGTCAAGGCGGCCACCATGGACAGCAGGATCCTGCGTCTCATCGTCGAGATGCCTCGCTTCGCCGGGTTTTCGGGGTTCGGACGCGCGCGGAACAGCACAACAATAGGATTTCGAACTGAGCGGCTAGTCGGTATTGAACCGGAAGCCTACGCCGCGGACGGTCACGATACGCCGCTCGGCCACCGGCCCCTCGTCGCCGATCTTGCGGCGCAGCCACGACATGTGCATGTCCAGGGTCTTGGAGCCGCGCAGATCGGCGTCACCCCACACCTCGCGCAGGATCATCTCGCGCGAGACCACCTGCCCGGCCCGGTCGATGAGCACCTTCAGCAGCTCGTACTCCTTGTTCGCCAGGTTCACCTCGATGCCGTTCACCAGCACCCGCCGCGCGGCCGGCTCCAGCCGGATGCCGCCCACCTCCACGGCCTCGTCCCCGATTCCGCTGCGGCGCAACAACGCCCGCACCCGGGCCAGCAGCTCGGCCAGCCGGAACGGCTTGCCCACATAGTCGTCCGCGCCGGCGTCCAGGCCGACCACGAAGTCCACCTCGTCGGTGCGCGCGGTGAGCATGAGCACGGCCAGCTCGGCGCCGCGCGCCCGCACCTGACGGCACACCTCGAGCCCGTCCATACCGGGCAGGCCGAGATCCAGGATCAGCAGGTCGTGACCACCCTCCAGGGCCCGTTCGAGCACGGCGGGACCGTAGCTCTCCACGGTCACCGAATAGCCTTCACGGCCCAGCGCCCGCGACAGCGGGGCGGCGATGGCCTCGTCGTCTTCGGCCAGCAGTACTGCGGTCACGGCACCAGACTACGGGTACGACCCGGCGGATCCGTAGAAGCCGCCACCGTTCGGATTGTTCTGCACCACATCGAAGACCTGGTGATACAGCAGCGCGTGCACCTGCTGCACATGCGGAATGTCGTCGTACTCCAGCGGATCCTCCGACGACGAACCGATGATCAGCGTGCCGGTACCCAGCATGCGATCGAACAACCCATGGCGGAACTGCACATTCGAGATCCGGTTCATCGGAATGTCGATGCCGGTGTGGGTGAGCACGCCCTGCCGGATCAGCACCCGCCGATCGGTCACGATGAAATGCGTCGACTTCCACCGGATCAGCGGAGCGAGACTGCGCCACACCACGATCCCCAGCCACAGCGCCAGAATGGCGAGCAGCAAACCGGTCTGGAGGGTGCCGCCCGTATTGCGCGCCGTCACCCCCGCGGCGAATCCGGCCAACGCGGTGATCAGGATGAAAGTCACGGCGGGCCAGAACAACATCTTCCAGTGCGGATGGCGGTGCAGCAGCAGCACCTCTTCGGGCGCCAATGCCTCCTCCGGATAACCCATGCCGAAACCCTATCGCGGCCGGATGCCGGAAGGCCGCACGGCGACCTGCGGGCCGGGCCACAATCGTGCGGTTGCCGGTAGCATCGGCAGGCACGATACGCAGTTCCAGATACTTCGCGAGCTCGAACCGGTCGCCGAGGCGAATCTGAATCGGCATCTTTCGATGGCCGAGGAATGGCACCCGCAGGATTACGTGCCGTGGGAGCAGGGCCGCAATTTCGCCCCCATGGGCGGCAAGGACTGAGATCCCGCGCAGTCGCGGCTGACCGAGGCCGCCAAGATCTCGATGATCACCAATCTGCTCATCGAGGACAATCTGCCCTCGTACCACCGCGAGATCGCCGAGAACTTCTCCCAGGACGGCGCCTGGGTGGGCCGTTGGACCGCCGAGGAGAACCGGCACGGCATCGTCATGCGGGACTACCTGGTGGTCACCCGTGGTGTGGATCCGGTGGCGGAGGAACACCGCGACCGCATGCCCGCCCGGGAAGCCGCCCGCGACGAATAGCAAACGGTCTGACACCGGGGGGACGTTGTGTGCGATTGAAATAAATTCGGTTCGCTAAGGTGTCCCCCAGTGTGACGAGAGGAAATCCGTTGGGGGATGGCTACCTGGGCCGATACCGCCTCGACGAACTGCTCGGCAGCGGTGGGTCGGCGGAAGTGTGGCGTGCGCACGACACCGTGGCGGATCGCACCGTCGCGCTCAAAGTGCTGGCACCAATCCTGACCTCCGATCCCGAATACCGGCGGCGCTTCGAGCGGGAGGCCCGGGCCGCCGCACTGCTGCACGGACCACACGTGGTGCCCGTGCACAGCTACGGCGAACTCGAGGGCCGGCTGTACATCGATTCGGAATTCGTGGACGGCCTCGATATCGAGGCCCTGCTCGAATGGGAGGGCCCGATGGCCGCGGAGTCGGCCGTGGACCTCATCTCCCAGATCGCCTCCGCGCTCGACGACGCCCACGCCGCCGGGCTGATCCACCGGGACGTCAAGCCGCAGAACATCATCGTCGCCCCCGACGACGTCGCCTACCTCATCGACTTCGGCACCGCCCTGCAGGACGGCCAGAGCGCCATCACCCAGACCGGCATGCTGGTCGGCACCCCCGCCTACATGGCGCCGGAACGCTTCGAGGGCGCCGCCTCACCGAGCTCCGACATCTACTCCCTGGGCTGCGTCCTCTACGAATGCCTCACCGGGCAGCGGCCCTTCCGGGTACGTAATCCGGCGCAGCTCATGCGCGCCCACCTCGACCTCGCACCCAAGCCGCCGTCCACCATCGACGCGGCCGTTCCGGCCGCCCTCGACGCCGTCGTCCTGCGCGCCCTGGCCAAGAAACCCGGCGAACGGTATTCCACCGCAGGCGAATTCGCTGCCGCCGCCAAGGCCGCCCTCACCGCGCCCGCCGTACCGGCCGAGCCCGGTCCCGAGGCGCAGGTGACCGTGGCCATCCCGAACCCGGCCGGCACCGACGCCCGCACCACCGCCCTCCCGCGCCCGGCGCCCGGCGCGGGAATCCCGGCCGGAATGGATGTTCAGACCGTCGCACTGTCCAAGGAAGCCGATCTGGGTCTGCCCGCTCGCCGCTGGACCCGGCAACGACTGCTCGCCGCCGCGGGCTTCGCGGCCGCCGCCACCGCCATCGCGATCGGCGCCGCGTTGTTCACGAGCCGGGCCGCGGAACCCGAGCAACGCGCCCGGACCTCGGCCGTACCGACCACGAAAGTTGCCGTCCAGGAGGCGCTTCCACCGACCACCGAGTCGACGATCAAACCTCCCGAGGACCCCGCGGCCGAATCCGTCACACCGACGCCGGACGACACACTGGCCCCCGCCGAACCGCCGACCATCGACGCCCCGCGGCTGCCCGGACTCGAGATCCCCGGTCCCGGTCTTCCCGCTCCCGGCTTCACCCTTCCGGGCTTTCCCGGGCCCGCCGGCGGCAACCGCCACGGCGGCCGCCCGCACGGACAGAACAGCCAATAGCCCGCGCGCCGAACCTGTTCGGGGACCGGCGCGAATCAGGTTGCGGGAAAGGCGTTTCTGTCAGTACTCGGCGCGCAGGTGGGTGACATCGCCCGCCGAGACGGCGCTATCGCCGATCAGCAGCCTGCCGTATTCGTCGATGCCCGTGGCAATTCCGGTGAGAACCTCCCCGCCGGGTAGCTCCGCGCGTACCTGCGCGCCGAGGGTGGCACACCGTTCGCGATAGGCCGCGGACAGCTCGGCGATATCCCAGCCGGACCCCTCCCAGGCGGTGAAGCGGCGGGCGAACTCGCGCAGCATCGCCTGCACCAGCACCGTGCGATCGATCTCGGGAGCCCCGGCCAGCAGCAGGGACGTGGCGTGCGGGACAGGCAGTTCGGCCTCGGTGAGGGACACGTTCAGCCCGACCCCTACCACCACCGCCGGGTCCGCACCCGCGGCGGCGATCTCGGCCAGGATCCCGGCCAGCTTGCGGTCGTCCACCAGCACGTCATTGGGCCACTTGAGCACCGCCTTCAGCCCGCCCACCGCGCGCACCGCGTCCACCACGGCCACGCCGGTCAGCAGCGGCAGCCAGCCCAGCACGGCGGGATCGATCCCGCGCACCCGCACCAGCAGCGACATGGCGATCTGCGCCCGCGCGGGGCTCACCCACCGCCGGTCGTGGCGGCCGCGGCCGTGCTCCTGCGACTCGGCGATCAGCACCAGCCGATCGGCACTCGAATCCGCGGCCCGCGCAACCAGATCCGCATTGGTCGACCCGGTCGACTCGACCACCTCGACGGCCGAGAAGAAACCCAGCTCGGGCACCTCGGCAACACTCCGGCCCAGCACGTCAACATCCAGCGGCGACCTGTCCATGCACCGCACGCTACTCCCCCGCCCGCATCCACACGGCAACGACAAGGGGCGGGTCCGGATCGGACCCGCCCCTTCTCGCCCGGCGCGCTACCGCGGCGTGGACACCGCCTGCAACATGCCCGCGAGGGCCTCGAACAGGCCCGTGAGCACATGCTCGGAAATGTCCTCGCGCGCAGGCTCGGCCGCGTCGGACTCGGCGGCGGCGGACACGAGTACCGGGGTGCCCGCGCCCGCCACCGGGGTGCCCGGGACCGGCATCACCCGACCCGCACACGGCATCTCCGCGTACGCAGGGGCGGCGGCGTCCCCCGTCAATTCGCCGCCACCCCCACTACGGCCGTCGCCCGCGAGCGGGGCGAGCCGCCCGCCGCCGCTCGCGCCGTCGTCGTCCGAGGTTTCACTGAATGCCGGATCGGTCACTGCCGGCTCCGGATCACGGATCCGCCACGCGGTGAACGATGCCGCCGCTGCCCGATCTGCTTGGTGTTCACTCCAGCTCCACATAACCGCCTCCCCAGGTCGTCGGTTTCGGATGCGACTCCAGAGTGACCCACGACCGGGGCCGAGCACGACCGGTTTTTTCGGGTGCGGACGGCATCAAGGCTGGTAGATAAGGACTTTCACGACGAAGATCAGTGTCCGGACCGGACAGCGGGACGGGTCCGGCGGCTCGGATTCAGGCGTCGACCGGTTCCAGGCCGAGGGCGCCCGCGGTGAATCGGCGCACGGTCACCAGGCCGTCCGCCAGCGCGGCGTCGTATCCCGCACGGGCCCAGCCGGTCACGGTCGCGGTGCCGTCGGCATTGGGCCGCACACCGATCTCGGCGACCATCTCCGCGGTCGTGGGGATGCACACCGCCCATGAGAAGTGGGTCTCCTCAGCCCATTCGGCGCTGCGCCGGGCCACATAGCCGGGCTCGGTGATGCCGGCGTCGGCCAGGGCGGGCCGGTCGTCGATGCGCTCGTCCGCGCGCAGGGCACGCAGATACCAACTGCCCGCATTGATCTCGATGGGCTCCATCAGTCCTCCGATCCCCGATCCAGTCGCCGCTGCCGCCGGCGCTCCCGGTGCTCCCGCCGCTGCCCCGGATTGCGGCCGCCGTACAGCGCCGCGCCCGCCAGCGGGATCAACAGGAACATCCACCACTGGTGGGTCACGAAGAACAGGATCAACGCGATGATCGGGACGACCGGCATCACCCGATCACGCCAGTGCGCACCGAACCGCGACTCCCGTTCCGCCGGAACGCTCTTCTCCGCCACCGGCTCCGGCAGATCGGTGAAGACCCGCTCGAGGTCACCGCGCGTCAGGGCTGCGGCCACGACCCCACTGCGCTCGTCGAACTCCGCGACGCTGAGCCGCCCCGCCGCGAAATGATCGGACAGCCGCTTCATCGCGTCCTCACGCTCGGCGGTGCCAATACGGATCTCGGGTGGTTCAGCCATGCCATGACATTAGCGCGAGTGGCCGCCCACCTGCAGGTGAGCGGCCACTCGGCGACGTGCGTTGCGCTAATTCATGCGAATTGTGTTGCGCTACTTGATCTCGGCCAAAACGGTGCCCTGGGTGATGGCGGCGCCCGCCTCCACCGAGAGACCCGTGATGACACCGGCCTTGTGGGCGGTGACCGGGTTCTCCATCTTCATGGCCTCGAGCACGACCACCAGGTCGCCCGCCTCGACGGACTGACCCTCTTCGACCGCGACCTTGACGACGGTGCCCTGCATCGGGGCGGTCACGGCGTCACCGGAGGCGGCACCGGCGCCCGCGCCACCGCGCTTGCGCGGCTTGGGCTTCTTGCGCACCGCACCACCCACGCCATTGCCGGAAGCGGCCGTGCCGACCGAGAACTGGCCCGGCAGCGACACTTCCAGGCGACG
>NZ_JBFAXK010000030.1:0-107114 GCF_040680715.1 Nocardia sp. NPDC051981
CCGGCGCCTCTCTCCTGATTCATTTTTGCTGGGGGGCCGCGCCGGGGGCCCCCCCCCGCGGCGGCGCACACTCCTCAGATGGGAGTAGACAACACCTTTCGGGTCGCCGGTGGTGCCGGAGGTGTAGCACATGGCGGCGGCCGAGCGCTCGTCGAGGACCGGGAAGTCCGGTTCGCTGCGCTCAGCCGCGCAGCGCGGAGGCGAAGATGCCCGGCAGGGCGGCGGCGCCGGGTCGCTTCGCGAAGTTGGTCAGTCGCCGCAGGGTGGTGGCGCCGGTGCGGTTGGTGACGAACCACGGCGGTTTCGGGGAGAGCGCGAACTCGCCGCGCAGCAGCGACCGTGGGACGGGGCGGAAGGGGCCGCGGACCACGGTGCGCTCCGGATCGGCGATCAGCAAGCCGTTGTGCACCACGCCGATTCCGCTCTGGATGTCGGCGAGGGTGTGCCCGGGGAAGGCGCCCCAGGAGGCGCGGGCGGTCAGATAGCCGAGGCCCGTCCAGGCGTTGACGGCGACGGTGCCGTACCGCAGATCGGCGATGGCTCGCTCGAATTGCTCCCCCAGCCGGTCGATGGTGGCGGGGTCGGCGATGATGTTGACGCCGAGGGTGCCCTCGAACTCCTCGTTGGACACGCGGACCGCCTGCGTGAGGAATTCCGCTGCGTCGCCGTTCAATTCGAGCACGCCCAGCACCGGGGCGAAATACTCGGTGCGCAGCGCGGTTTCGTCCCGGTGCGGCACCAGTCCGGTGATGAGGGTGCGCGCGCCGATCCGCTCGGCGTCGGGATAGGACGTGCGCGCGCCGTCGACGCGGGCGGCCGAGCCCGGGTAGTAGTCCGGACGCTGCGGCGCCCGCTCGAGCGCGGCGCGCAGTTCGGCGAGGAACCGGTCTTTCTGGGGCCAGTCCGCGGAGATCACCGCGACCTGCGCGGCGACGCAGTTGTAGCCGTTGTTGTGCAGGCGCTGGGTGGCCAGGTGCTCGGCCTGGTACCGGAGGTCAGCGTCGGACCAGCGGCCCGGGATCACGATGGTGGGTGAGACGCCGCCCAGTTCGCTGGTGATGGGCTTGTCCAGTTTCGGCGTGCCCGCCGCCTTGTTCCGCGCGCCTTCCTCGCCGGTGCCGAACACGATGGCGTCGTGGGTGAGCGCGCTGCCGGTCATGTGCACCGCGTCCACGCCGGCATGGTGCACCAGCGCCGTGCCGACCTCGGGGCCGCCGGTGAGCAGGTGTACGAAGCCGCCCTCGATCAGGGGCGCGAAGATCTTCTCCAGCACCGGCAGCAGCGGGTCGGTGATCGGATTCAGCTTGAGCGCCACCACCCGGTTGTCGGCGTAGAGCTGGTAGAGCACGTCCAGCGGCGCGATCGAGAAGATATTGCCCGCGCCGAGAACCACGCCCACGCCGCCGGTCTCGTCCGGGATGCGCTGCCCCAGACCGGCTCGGGCGCGGACGGTTTGGGCGTCGACGCCGGGCCTGGTCCAGACCTCCGCGCGGAATCCGTTGAGCAGCAGCCAATCGAAGACGCCGTGCGGGAAGACGTCGACCGCGGTGCGGCCGCCGGGGGCGGCGTGGATCGGGTAGCCGTCGACCGGGCTGCGGCCCTGTTCCAGTGCCCGCAGCGATTCCGCGAGCGCGGCCGCGCCGGTCAGCAGCGAGTAGGGGCCGCTCACCCATTCCTCGCCGAGCAGCGGCGAGTCCAGGGGCAGCTTCTTGATGCGGGCGGCGGTCTCGACCCACTCCCGCGCGTAGCGCGCGGTATTGGCGTGAATCTGTTCGAGCAGCTGCCGCCGGGCGGGCAACGGGGTTCGGGCCCAGTCGATTTCGCCCTGCCGGAGTGCGGAGACGGTGGCGTCGATGGTCGCCGCGGCGGTGGTGGTCACGATGCGTTTCCTTCCGAGTCGGCGTCCTCGGCGAGCATGACGGCGGCCTTCTCGCCGATCATGATCGTGGGCGCGTTGGTATTGCCCCGCACCACCGACGGCATGACCGAGGCATCGGCGACCCGCAGGCCCGCGACGCCCAGTACGCGCAGGCGCGGGTCCACGACCGCCCCGATGGCGCAGGTGGACGTGGGGTGATAGAGGGTCTGGGCGGTGCGGGCTGCGAAATCGAGCAGTTCGGCGTCGGAATCACCGGCGGGAGTGAGGAATTCGCCGGTGGTGAGCTCGCGCAGCGCGGGCCGGCCGGCGATGTCGAGGGCGCTGCGCAGTCCGGCGATGATGCTCGCGCGGTCGGCCTCGGTGTCGAGATAGTTGTGGCGGATGCGCGGCGCGGTGGCCGGGTCCGCCGAGCGCAGGGTGAGTTCGCCGCGGCTGGTGGGGTTGATCAGGCAGGGGCCGAACGCGTAGCCGTGCTCGGTCGCCGCGCCCATGCCCTCACCGTGGAAGAGGACCGGGGCCTGGTGGAACTGGATGTCCGGGCCCGCCAGTCCGGTGCGGGTTTCGAGGAAGCCGCCGGTCTCACCGATATTCGAGGTCAGCGGGCCGCGGCCGGATTCCTGGAGCAGGCCCAGGTTTTCGGGCGTGAGCGCGGTCATCAGGGATTCGCGGTCGGTGCGATAGTTGAGGAAGACCGACAGGTGATCCTGGAGGTTCTGCCCGACCGGCAGGTCGCGGATCGTCTCGATGCCGAAGGCCGCCAGCTGTTCGGCCGGGCCGATACCGGAAAGCAACAGCAGCTGCGCGGAGCCGTAAGCGCCGGCGGCCAGCACGATTTCGCTCCGGGCCCGAATGGTCTCGGTGCTGCCGCCGCGGCCGATCACCACCCCGGTAGCCCGGCCGTTCTCGATGACGATCCGGTGCGCGAGGGCATCGGTGATGACCGTCAGGTTCTCGCGCTCCAGCGCCGGGTGCAGGTAGGCGACCGCGGCGCTGCATCGCATGCCATTGCGCTGGGTCACCTGGTAGCGGCCGACGCCGAGCTGGGTGACGCCGTTGAAATCGTCGTTGCGGATGTGCCCGGCCTGTTCGGCGGCGCGTAGGAATGCTTCGCCCAGTGGATGATTCGACCGGCTGTCGCTGACCGACAGCGGCCCGCCCACACCGTGGTAGGCGTCCTTGCCGCGCTCGTTGTCCTCGGCCTGCACGAAGTACGGCAGCACCTCGTCGTAGCTCCACCCGTCCGCGCCGGCCGCGGCCCACGCGTCGTAATCGGCGCGGGTGCCACGGATGTAGATCATGGCGTTCATGGAGCTGGATCCGCCCAGGACGCGGCCGCGCGGCAGGTAGGCGCGGCGACTGTGCAGCCGGGGTTCGGGTTCGGTGTCGTAGTCCCAGTCCAGCGGGCTCTTGAACAGGGACGGGAAGGCGACCGGCAGGTGGATCTCCTCGGCGGTGTCCCGCGGCCCGGCCTCGATCACGGCCACCCGGATCGCCGGGTCCTCGGACAATCGGCTGGCCAGCACGGATCCCGCGGACCCCGCGCCTACGACGATGTAGTCGTACACGGTCGGCACCTCTCTCCACCTCATCGATCGACCCGGGTCGGCTATGACCCGGGTCACTGTCGCTGTCGGTGTCGATACTGCGGGTCGGGCGCATCCGCCCACCATGTGCGCGGGTTTGGCGATACCGCCCGGCCGACTGTGCTCGAGCACAGTCGGCGTCGAGAGCAGTTGCCTACTATCGAACCCATGACAGCGCTCACCGGCCCGCCGCGCAACGGCTCCACCGCAGTGCCGCCGAGCGATTCGACCGCAGTAGCGCGCACGCTGCTCGTCGAGGTCGACGACCTCACCACCGAACTCGTCGGCCGCATCCTCACCGGCGAGAACGCCTACGCGGAGGCCGCCCTCACCGAGGCGCAGCTGCACCTCGTCGTCCGCGACAATCTGGCCGCCCTGCTCGAGCAACTCTCCGGGAGCGCCGGACGGCAGCTGCAACCGGCGACCGTGGTGGGCCGGGTCAAGGCGGAACTGGGCGTGCCGATCGCGGCGGTGCTGCACGCGTACCGGCTGGCGGGACGGCTGCTGTGGGAACGCGCGCTCGTCACGGCGCGGGGGACGAATCTGGACGCGCTGCCGCAACTCGGCTCGGAGATGTGGCGGCTCCTGGACGACTATTCCGGCGCCGCCGCCGACGCGTACGCCGACTACCTCACCGAGCGGGTCCGCCGCCACGACGTGGAGCGCCGCGCCATGCTGCGGCGGCTGTTCGACGGCGAGGCCGACGATCCCACCCAGCGCGACATCGCCCGGGCCCTGCACCTGCCGCCGCTGGGCAGTTTCGTCGTCGTGCACGCCGAAACCGATTCCGGCGCAATCGAACCGCTGTTCGGGATCGAGGATCGGCTGCGGGCCGACTTCGTCGAGTCGATCTGGCTCACCGAGCCGGGCGCGCGGATCGGGCTGCTCAATGTGGCCACCGCACGCTCGCACGAGCGGGTGCTGTCGCGCCTGCGCGCCCATGCCACCGGGCGCATCGGCGTGAGCCGCCCCTTCCCGACGCCGGGGTCCGCGGGGACCGCCTTGCGCGAGGCGGAACTCGCGGGGCGATGTGCGCCACCCGGCAGCCCGGCCGTGACCGCGTACGGCAGCACGCCGATCCCGCTCGTTCTCGCGCATGCGCCCTCGGCGTCACGGGAATTGGCCGACGATGTCCTGGGCCCGGTGCTCGAACTACCGCCGGAGGAACGCGACACCCTCCTCGATACCCTCGAGCTGTGGTTCGAATGCGGTGGCTCCAATACCGAGGTGGCACAACGGCTCCACTACCACCGCAACACCATTCACTACCGGCTGCGGCGGATCGAGACGCTGACCGATCGCCGGTGCTCGGACCCGAAGGCCGCCGCCGAGCTGTACATCGCCCTGCACGCCGCGCGGCTCGCCGGATTCGATCCGGCCTGAGCCGCAACCGGTTCAGCGTCCAGATCGCCCGAATCGTCCTAGATTTCATGCTCTCCGGTAGGGCGGCGCTCATGCGTGGCGGGGTGCGGGTGGGCGGGGCGTCCCGCCGCGCCGACGCCGCCGGTGCGGCGACGGTGCCGCGGGGCGAGGTCGGAACGCGCGAACTGGCCGGGGGTCTGCCCCTTCCAGTCCCGGAAAGCGGTCGCGAACGCTGACGCGCTCGTGTAGCCGAGCCGGGCTGCCACCGTGTCGACGGTGAAGCCGGCGGCCAGCAGCTCCTCGGCCAGCAGGCCCGTTGTCTCGCAGGCCAGTTCGCGGAAGGTGGTGCCCTCCGCGGCCAGTCTGCGGCGCAGGGTGCGGACGCTCATGTGCAGGTCGGCGGCGATGGCGACCTGATCGATGGCGCGGCCGTGCCGCATCAGCAGGGCCCGGACCCGACCGGCCAGCCCGACCCGGGCGCGGCGGCGTTCGACGATCTCCGCGCACAGCTGCCCGTACTGCTTGCGCAGCATCGAATTCGCCTGCGGCATCGGGCGTTGCAGATCGGTGGCGTCGAGGTAGAGGGTGTCGGCGGGCTGGTCGTAGACGATGTCGCCGATGCCGAGCAGCACACCGACCGCCTCGTACACCGGAGCGTACGGCAGGGTCAGCTCCAGCCGGTGCACCAGGACGTCCCAGGACAGCAGTTCGCGCTGGATGGTGCGCAGGGCGGCCAGGTCGCGTTCGAGGGCGAAGCGGCGCAGGCGCGGCGGGACGGGCTCGGTGTCGAGGGACACCAGCACCCGGTCACCGGCGTCGGCGATGGTGAATCGGCAGTAGGCGAAGGACAATTCGGCGTGGCGGGCCCACAGTTCGGCCATCTCGCGCACCGTGGAGCAGCTGCTCAGCGCGATGCCCAGGCTGCCCAGCATGGGCAGGTGCACCGAAAACCCCGCCAGCAGGCCCATTCCCGGGTCGTCGCCGGTGGTGTCGAGGATGTTGCCGATGATCCGGAACTCCTGGCCGATGTCGATCTCGAGCTCCGGGTCCTCCAGGTCGGCTTCGGTGAGCCCGGTCTCGGCCAGTGCGGCGGCTGTGGACATCGAGCGGCCGGCGGCGAATTCGACCAGCACGGCCGCGCTGTGTATCGACCGGACACACCAGGAGTCGTCGAGCATGCCGACGATGATCTCCCACCCGATCCCCACCGCCGGCCCAATTCAGCAATTCATTAGCTAATGTCGCGTTCCTCCGGGCGTGTCGCCTGGTCACAGTGGGTGCGAGCATGGCCCAAATCAGCAGAGGCATGGCCTCGGACCGCGCGGGCAAACTCGCGCTGTCGACATAGCCTGATCCCCGTTGGCCGCTGGCCCTTGGCGGCCTCCACGGCCCGGGCAAACACCGGGGCCGGACGCTGTACACGGCAGTCCTCCTCGGCGGGCGCGGTACCCAACAGTCAATCCTGCCCGCTCGCCGAGGGGCCCGTGTCCACATGCCCCGATGCGCCCAGCTGCCGGGATTGCCCCGCAGCCGCATAGGGCGTCCAACGAAGTCGACGCCAGCTGTATGCCCACCGGCGCCGGCGGTGGCGGGTCCGGCACCACCGCACCGAGCTTGACCCACGGAAACTCGCTGAACAGGTTCGCATAGTGGGTACGACCGGGGACGATCTCCTCCTTACCGTTGCAGCCAGACGCCGCGTCAACGGGCACCGACGCGACCATCCAGGGGTGCGGCGGCGCGCTGCACGCGCTGCAGTGGGGCCACGCCGAGCCGCCGGCCTATATAGCACAGCATGGCAGAAACGTCCAGGACAGCATCGCGCTGTGAGCGCGTCGCACCCTCGCGTTGCGCGATACCTCGCTCGAGAACGCCGGATCGCCGTCATGCCGGCGGGTCTCCGAGCGTGTCGTTCAGCTCGACGTCGCGCCGTGCCGGGATCGGAGGTCCGCTACGAGATCTCCTCCGCCGCAGGCCGATACGCGGCACCATAGAAAATGCAATCGAATTTGATCATTGAATTCGCGGGCCGAATGAAGATCAAATAGCTTCACCTCGGCACAACGTTCCGTTAGCTCATTATTAACGGTGATTATTCCCACAATAATAGCGGTGGATTTGCAGATTTCTTCCTCATAACATTTTGATATGCGCCGTGATGGCGTCGTTATCTGTACATGAAAGGAAGCTCCATACGTGTTCTCCCGCAAGATCGTTGCCGCCGCCACCCTCTCTGCCGCCGCCCTGTTCCTCGGCCCGGTCGCGGCGGCCTCCGCCGCCGGCTCCCCCGCCACCAGTCAGGGCGCGGGTTCGGCTGACGCCGGCTCGTCCTCGGGTTCGGCCGGCTCGTCCTCGGGTTCGGCCGGCTCGTCCGCCGGTTCCTCCATGCTCGATTCCGGCAGCTCGGCACTCGACGAGGGCACCCACACCATCGACAACATCCTCGATGCGATCACCGGTGTCCAGAAGCTGACCCAGCCCAAGCCCGCCTCCTGATTGCGGATGCGAGACTGAAGGGCTCGTACTCGAGTGGCCTGAATTCGTCTGCAGGGTGAGCGCGAAAACCGCTGAAAGCAACGGTCGCCGCAACTTGCCGCGACCGTCCATCCTGTCGAGAGTGCCCGTTCAGAAGGAGTAGCTGCGGGGATTGTCCCGCAGCTGCATCAGGGCGCGCAGCCGTCCTCATGGGGAAAGCAGGAGCGTGGGACGACCGATGTCCGACCGAGCCACGCAGTGGCACCGCCGTAGCCTCTGCGCGCCGACTCTCCTCGTACTGACACTGCCGGCAGCCGGCGGCTGCGCGAGCCAGTCCGATATCAGCTGAGCTATCCCCAACCGCGGAACCGGCGGCCACGACGCCATGCACAGACGCTGTTACGGGCCCAGGCCCGGTTCGGACCCGCGTTCCCGGTCGGATGCGCAAGGGCTCGCCAGACCTCCCCGAATGCATCCGGCATCTCGAGGACCTCGGCAGGGGCGAGCTGGGGTCGAACGCAAAGCAGCACCTCAGAGCCTCGCCCCAATTGCCTCCAGATAGCCAGGCTATATCAAAGAGTGAAATATCCAGCTGGACAAGCCCCTAACGTATGTCCGGGGTAGTGGTGCAAGTGCCCGGGATCCGGCGGTTGCGCCACTACCGCCTGGTACTGGGCGAGAAGCTCAGTGGCCCATGCCGATTCCACCATCGACGTTGATGACCTGGCCGGTGATGTATCCCGCGTTCGGGCTCATCAGGAACGCCACGGTGGCCGCGACCTCCTCGGGCCGGCCGAAACGCCCCAGCGGCGTCATTTGCTTGGCCTTCTCTTTCACCTCGTCACTGACCGGCGCGGACATGTCGGTGTCGATGAACCCGGGAGCGACGACGTTGGCGGTGATGTTCCGCGATCCGAGTTCGCGGCTGACGGTGCGGACGAGGCCCACGACGGCAGCTTTCGACATGGTGTAGTTCGCTTGGCCTGGCATGCCCGAGAGCCCGGAGGCGGATCCGATCACGACGATCCGGCCGGTGCGGTGCTCGAGCATGTTGCGGGTGGCGCGCTTGACGACGCGGAAGACGCCGTGCTGGTTGGTCTCGATCACGCTCAGGTACTGCTCTTCACTCATCCGCATGATCAGCGTATCGGCGGTGATGCCCGGCGTTGGCGACGAGTCCCTCGACCGGGCCGTCCGCGGTCTCGATCTGCTTGAACGCCTGGTCGACCGACTCGGTGGAGGTGACGTCACATTCGACGCCGCGCACGCCCTCGGGAACGCCGCTGCCGCGGTGGGTGCCCCACACCGTGTGCCCCTCGGCGACGAGGTAGGTGGCGATCGCGGCGCCGATTCCACGGCTGGCTCCGGTGACTAGGACACGCACGAGTTGGTACCTCCAGGTTGGCGTGCGGTAGGGGCGATTCGAGAGCTGGTCAGGGGACTTGGTCTTCGACCAGCAGGATAATTGCCACCGGCTCTCAGTCCTCCGATGTCCTCGCCATCGCGAGCGAGACCGCGACAGTGGAATCCGTCGAGGACACCCCGGCCGCTACCCGTGCATTGCACCAGCTAAGCCTGCGAGTCACAGTCACGGTGTGAGGGGGAGTCGATCGGGCGTGCGGGCTACCGGCCGTCCTGCGGCGCGGACCAGATCACCGATCCGGATCGCATCACGGACGGCCGCGCCACCGACATCGTTGTTGAAGAAGACGTAGGCATCGTGATTCCCGTCCCAGGTGTCCTCGATGCGCCGGACCCACTCGGCCAGAACGCGTTCCGGGTAGCGGGGTGCGGACCGGCCGGGACCTTCATGGAAACGGACGTAGCCCCAGTCGGCCGTGCGCCACAGCGGCGTGATCGGCCGCCCGAGCCGATCGGCCCAGCACAGTGCCGCACGGTGCGCTCCGAGCACGGCCCGGACCCGGTCGCCCCACCAGCTCTCGTGGCGCGGCTCGACCGCCACGCGCAACTCGGCGGGGATCAGCCCTAGCACCTGGTCGAGCCGCTCGGGTTCGGCGGTGAGGGTGGGGGGCAGCTGAATCAGTATCGGCCCCAACCGATCCCCCAGTCCGCGCGCCGCATCGATCATCCGCTCCAGTGGGATCTCGACGTCGCGCAGCCGGCGATAGTGGGTCACCACCCGACTGGCCTTCACCGCCATCACGAAATCCTTTGGCGTCCGTCCGCGCCACCCCTCGAAGGTCGTCCGCGCCACCGGCCGATAGAAGGCCGCGTTCAACTCCACGGCCCCGAATGACTGGGCATACACCTCGAGCCACCGCCGCTGCCCGATCCCTCGCGGATACACCAGCTCCCGCCAGTCGGCGTACTGCCACCCCGATGTCCCGACGAACACCGTCACGGCTCGCCACCCCGGCCCCGCATCACGTGAGCAAAACTCCGGACGCCATACACCCCACTGTCCCACCACCGGTACGACAAGGCAGTGAAATCTTTGCGTTTCACACAACCTTCCGCCCATTCGACCGCGGTTCTCACACCGCCGAGGTTGTTCATCTCCGCCGCGCCGCTCCTACACGCGATCGACGCGCACGGACCCGTGGTCGGGGGTGACGGTGGCCTACTCTCGGGTGGCATGAGCTCAGTCGCTGATACAACCGCCGTGACGAACTTGATCGCGAAGTATGCCGAGTTGGTCGATAGCGGGGATTTCGCTGGAGTGGGGGCATTGTTCGCGCACGGGGTGTTCAGCGGCAGCGGTGGGTCGGTCGCGGGGAGTGAGCGGATCGAGAAGATGTTTCGGGGAATGGTGATCGTGTACGAGGACGGGACGCCGCGCACCCATCACGTCACCACGAACATTGCCGTCGAATTCGGCGATGATGCCGATACCGCCACGGCGCGTTCCTATTTCACGGTCTTCCAGGCCACACCGGACCTGCCTTTGCAGCCGGTGGCGGCCGGCCGCTACCGGGACCGCTTCGAGCGCAGTGCCGGGCAGTGGCGGTTCGCCGAGCGCCAGGTGCAGATCACGCTGACCGGCGACATGAGCCGGCACCTGCGCACCCCGGCCCCGCAGGAGAGCTGACGGGCGGGTCAGTCCCACCCGTGCAGCGCGAAGGAAGTGCCGAGATGACAGTTGCGGACGCCCGCGGCCTGGTAGGGGATGATATTGGGCGGCAGGGCATTCGGGTCGGCCCAGAGCAGACCGGCACATTTGTGGGGCTCCATGTTCACCGGCTCTCCGGTCCAGCGGAGCGCTTCGAAGAAGAAGCCGATGCGGGCGGCCCCGGACTCGCCGCGGTGGTGGAGTACGTGCGCGAAGCGCAGGTCGGCGGGGTCGATGGTGATTCCGATTTCTTCCAAGGCTTCACGGATCACGCCGTCCACCACCGATTCGCCCTCCTCGAGGTGGCCGCTGGGCAGATTCAGCCGGCCGTCACCATAGCCCGTGTTCGCGCGCTCGCCGAGCAGCACCAGGCCATCGCGCCACAGGACGATGTGGACATCGATGATGCTGCGATAACGATCCGTCACTCGTTGCCCGGCTTCCGCCCGATTCCACACGCCCACAAGGTCCCCAGCACCGCCCCCGGCGGCACCAGCACCCACACCCACCACGGATAGAACCACTCCAGCGTGAGGCCCAGCAATAGCCACACGATCAAGTTCAGCCCGCTGAGCGACAACCACACGATGGTCAGCACCATCATGGCGATCCGCCCGCCCGATGGCCCTGGCTCTTTCATCTCGGGCAGATCAGCGGACACCTCGGCCAGCTCGCCCCGGGTACGAGCCTGCCAGATCGACTGCACCCGGCTGTCGAACTCACCGAGATCGAGCACACCGGCGTCCACGGCGCGGCGCAGCGTCTCCTCGAGTTTCTTCCGTTCGGCGTCGGAGATCCGAATGTCGTTGGGGTGCACCGGCTCACTCACAATCCCGATCCTGCCATTCCCGGCCCGGCCGCGCTCGCGAGTGCGTCGAATGCTGTCAGCGTTGGCTTATGGCCGCCGTCCGGCAGGTGTGGCTGACCGCCGTGTGGGGCATCGGGATTCGGTAGACGACGGTCGGCCCACCACGATTCGTGGTGGGCCGACCGTTCGATGAAACCTTGGCCGAACGCCGGTTATCCACTCCGACGTGGGCGATATCGCCGGGACTAGCTCCGCCGGGCCGCTGTGGTTACCGGACCGACGGCTCGGAAGGTGAGGGCGACGACGAAGGTGAGGGCAGCGATGGCGGCGGCGGCCGCGAAGGCGGTGGTCATGCCGGCGACCAGCGCGTGCTGGAGCGAGCCGCCGGCACTGCGGGACGCGGTGCCGAAGACCGTGACCAGGATGGCCAGACCGAGGGACGCGCCGGTCTGCTGGAGAGTTTGCAGTGCGCCGCCGGCCGCGCCCGCCTCGTGGGTGTCGACATTCGACATGATGATGACGTTCAGAGGCGAAACCGACAGGCCGATACCGCATCCCATCAGGATCATGGCGATGAACAGCAGCGGGAAGTAGCCACTGTCGGCCGTCAGCTGGGTGAGCAGGACCAGGCCGGCCATCATCAGGGCCGCACCGGTGATAGTCACCGGTTTCGGGCCGAAGCGGGGCAGCAGGCGCGGGATCAGCCGGATCATGGTGAACATCAGCAGAGCGGTGGGCAGGAAGGCGAAACCGGTTGCCAGCGCACTCAATCCGAGCACGTCCTGCAGGAACTGGGTGAGGAAGAAGAACATCGACATGCCCGCCATCGGCGCCAGGAACATGTTCGCGTAGGCGGTGGCGCGATTGCGGTCGGCGAACAGGCGCAGCGGCAGGAGCGGTTGGGCCGCACGGGATTCGATGGCGAGGAACGCGGCGATCAGGATCGCGCCGACCGCCAGCGAGATGTCGGTGGTGGCAGTCCCCCAGCCGTCCGAGGCGGCGTTGATGAAGCCGTAGACGAGAGCGGCCACACCGGTGGTGGCGGTCAGCGCACCGGGCAGGTCGAGGTGGGCCGGCTGCCGTTCGGCCCTGGGCAGGTAGCGCAGCGCCAGCACCACGACGATCAACCCGAACGGCACATTGATGAACAGCACCGAGCGCCAGCTCAGCCATTCGGTCAGCAGTCCGCCGACGATGAGGCCGATAGCGAAACCGGCACTGGACATTCCGGAGAACAGCGCGAGTACGCGCATCCGGGCTTTCGGATCGCTGAAGGTGGTGGTCAGCAGGGCGAGGGTGTTGGGTCCGGCCATGGCCCCGCCGATTCCCTGCACGACGCGCGCGGCGAGCAGCCAGCCCGCGGAGGGCGCTAGCCCGCCCGCGAGCGAGGCCAGGGTGAACAGGGTAGCGCCGGCGATGAACAGGTTGCGGCGGCCGAACAGGTCGCCGGCACGCCCGCCGAGCAGCAGTAATCCGCCGAAGGCGAGGCTGTAGGAGTTCATCACCCAGGACAGGCCGGTGGCGCTGAAGTGCAGGTCGGTCTGGATGCGCGGCAGCGCCACATTCATCACGGTGATGTCGAGGACGATCATCAGTTGGCAGGTCAAAAGGGTGGCCAGCACAGTTCCCGACCGGAGTCGGGGGGCTCGAGCGGGTGCCGGCACGCGCACGGCAGCGTTCGAGGGAAGGGTGGTCGACAAGGAATGCTCCATCGAATGGGATAGATACAAGCGGAGGAAGCCTCCGTTTCCGATGGAGTTATCATATGGAGGGTTCCTCCACTTGCGCAAGCCTAACCGGAGGGTCCATCCGTTTCTAGTGGAGGGTTCGTGGAAGCACCGTCGACCGGAAAGCCGATGCGCGCCGACGCGCGCCGCAACTACGAGCGGATCGTGACCACCGCCCAGCAGGCCTTCACCGAACTGGGCCCCGAGGCGCCGCTCGAGGAAATCGCGCGCCGCGCCGGGGTCGGCATCGGCACCCTGTACCGACACTTCCCCAATCGCGAGGCGCTGATCGAGGCCGTCTACCGTTCCAGCATCGAGCATTTGAGCCAACGCGCCCACGACCTCCTCGAAACCCACACGGCCGGGACGGCCTTCGAGTACTGGATGCGCGAACAGGTGGAGTGGGTGATGGCCAATCGCGTCCTCGCCACCACGCTCAAGGCGGGCATGGACCACAACACGCCGACCTTCACGCTGTGCCGCGAGGCGATCACCGGGGCGGCTTCCCTGCTGGTCCAAGCGGCGCGGGACGCGGGCACCATTCGCGCCGACATCGAGCCGCGCGATCTGATCCGGCTCGGGCACGGTCTGGGCGTCGCCTGCGAGAGCACACCCGACGCCGCCGAACGCCTGATCTCGGTGACCCTCGACGGCCTGCGCGCCACCCCGGCCGACGCTCAGCGGTCGTAGGGCTGTTCCTGAACCCAGCCGAAACCGCGCTCCGGCAAGGGAAACGACCTCGGATCGAGCCGGGTGAACCACGCGTGAGAACCAGCGGTGTGGGCGCGGCGGGATTCGGCGGCGGGTGCTAGAGCAAGCTGTTGGCGGCGAGGCGGGCGAGGCAGGTGTCGACGACGTCGGCGGCGGAGCCGGACGCCTCCCCCGCCGCCCAGAGTTCGGTCGCCAGACGGACGGCGGTATTGGCCATGGCGGCGGCGAGCGCGACGTCCAGGTCGTCGGCGGGGCGGCCGGTGCGGGCGGCGATGATCGGGATGAGCTGGGTTTCGCAGTCGTATTGGACGCGCAGCCAGGTCGCGCGCAGGGCGGGCAGTTGAGTCGCGGCCCGGACCAATGGGCGCAGGCGGCTCTCGGCGATGCCCTCGATCGCGAGCGTGCCGACCGTGGCGATGCGATACGAGCGGCTCAGGGCCTCCCGGAGCGACAGTTCTGGCGGGCAGGCGGCGAGTTCGTCGGCCCAGGCCTGGGTTCCGATGGCGAGCAGCGGCGCGACGACGTCCTCCTTCCCGGCGAAGTACCGGTAGAACGTGCGCAGCCCCATCCCCGCGGCCGCCGCGATCTCGTCCACGGTCGTTGCGGCATAACCGTTTTCGATGAAGAGCCGGGCGGCCACCAGCGCCACTTCCCGGCGTGTGGCCGCCCGTCGGGTCTCGCTGAGCGCCGGGCGTCCGGCACGGTTTCGCTCGCTCGTCACCCGGGAACTGTACCGAGGTCGAAAACGTTTGATGGCGTGGCGTGCCATTTTCGGCATATCGTGTCAGAAACTAGTTCCACCGATCAGGAAGTGATCCATGAACCGTCTCGAGCAGCGCCGCATTCTGGTGACCGGCGCCGGATCCGGTATCGGCCAGGCCACCGTCCTCCGTCTGCTGTCCGAAGGCGCGGTCGTCGCCGGCGCCGACGTCAGTGCCGAGGGCCTCGCCCTGACCCGCAAGCAGGCCGCCGAGGCGGGCACCGCCGCGCGGCTGGCCACCGTCGAGATGAATATCGGCGTGGAGTCCGAGGTGGTCGCGGGCGTGCGCACCGCCATCGACGCCCTCGGCGGACTGGACGCGGTGGTGAACGCGGCGGGGATGCTGCGCGCGGCCCACACCCACGAGACATCGCTGGATCTGTGGAACCAGATCATCAATGTCAACCTCACCGGCACCTTCCTGGTGATCCGTGAGGCCCTGCCCGCCCTGCTCGCCAACCCGCGCAGCACGGTCGTCAACTTCAGTTCGACCTCGGCGAACTTCGCCCACCCGTACATGGCCGCGTATTCCGCCAGCAAGGGCGGCATCCAGACCCTGACCCATGTCCTGGCCCTCGAATACGGCAAGCAGGGCCTGCGCGCGGTGAGCGTCGCCCCCGGCGGCATCAAGTCCGGCATCACCGACGCCACCCCCGGCTACCTCCCCCAGGACGCCGACTGGTCGCTGTTCGGCCGCCTGATCGCCATTCTGCCCCAGGACAATCCGGCCGAACTGGCCGGCCCCGAGAACGTGGCCGGCGTCATCGCCATGCTGGTCTCCGACGACGGCCGCTTCATCAGCGGCACCGAGATCCGCATCGACGGCGCTGCCCACACGTAAATACGGGGCAAGGCCCCGATCGATACGGCAAGGCCCCGATCGACGATCCGATCGGGGCCTACTGCCGCAACTACTTTCCGGCACCCACCAGTTCGGCCAACGCCCCGCGCAGAATGCCGTCCGCCGTCCCCGCCGGCCACTCGAGCGCCGCATCCAGCTTGTCCAGCACATCCCCCGCGGGCGACTCGACCAGGCACCGCTCAATCTGACTGATCACCCCGGCCGACGGCCCGCCCTTCTTGGCGACTTCAGCCTGTGTCCACCCGTTCTCCCGCCGCCGCGCCTTCACCCGCTCGGCCAGCGCTGTGATATCCGGCGCTCCGCCCGTCGCCGCGGCACCAATCTCGGCAACCGCCGCCACCGCCATCGGCTCCGAAACGGCTGACCCTGCAGCCTCCGAAACGACGGACTCCGCCTTCGCCCCCTGCGCATCCAGCACCCGCGGTGCCTTCCCGGAACTGATCACCCCCTGGGTAATGAGCCGAGACCGCTTCCGTCTACTCATCTTCGCCATGCACCGCTCCTCGATCCGCAATCCCAGCCTTCGCTGAAGCCCCGGCAAGGTTGCCACAAATTCGCACGATTCCGCTGCCATCCCCTCCTCCTCGGCGTGCCAAGCCTCGAAAGCGCACGCACGGACGAGCGGTCGAGAGCTGGACGCCGACCGCACCGGAGCCGCCGAACTCCGAACCCACCCGGATTTCCGACCGCAACGCCGAGCCGGCGGGCGCGAACCTGCGAGTCCCGGGCGAAGCCGGCCTTGTGCCGTGTCAGCCGTTTTCAGGTGAGTTGTTGCGGTGGAGCGGTACATCTTCGAACTCGGTGAGCACGTGACGGAGGAATGCTCGAATCAGATTCTGGGCTGATGTCGTTGCGCTGTACAGGATTTCGATTACCGGTTGCAGCTGCGGGCCGGTGTCGACGGCCAGGCGCACCAGGCCTTGTTCGGCGCACCGGGTCAGGGTCGGCTCGAGGAACTTCGCGGCGTCCGCGGTCCGGCCGGCGGCCGACAGGCAGCAGCCGTACAGGAGTTCGGCATTGGTGAGCGCGCGCGGGCGGTTCTGGGTGGAGATCACGTCGACGAGGCGCTGCGCTTGGCGGCATGCCCGTTCGGCCGCTGCCGGGGTGCCCTTGCCGAGGAGTAGCCGGATGGCCGAGTCGTGGGCCAGTTCCGCGGCCACCGCGGTGGGAGCATCGGGATGGGCGATATACGGCTCGAGGTTTTCGAGGTCGCGGCGGTCGGTGTCGGTGATCGGCAGACCCAGCCGGATGCGTTCGTTGATCATGCGGGCTGCCAGCCGCGGCAGGTTCATGTTCGCCGCGAGCTTGGTTCCCTCGTCCAATCGCTCGTTCATGGCGTCGATATCGCCGCGCACCGCGGCCAGGCGGGCGGCGGTGCCGTAGCCCGCCATCTGGAACTCGACCGCCCCGCCCTCGACGCCGAGCCCGCCCGCGAGCAGTTCCTCGGCCTCGGTGAATTGGCCTTTCTCGTACAGCAATTCGCCGAGCAGCGCGCTCGCGAGCCGGGTGGCCTGCGATTGCCTGCCCGTCTGCAGCGCCTGACCGAGCGCGGTGCGGAACCGGGCCTCGGCGGTACCGGCATCGAGCTGTTCGGAGGCGGCGCTCCCGTCGACGCAGTCGCAGTACACCGGGCCGAACGGTCCACGCGCCCGGTCGCGGTACGGTTCGATCCAGCGATACCAGCTGTGCACCTCGGCGAAGTCGAAGCGATACAGCGCTGAGATCATCGCCCCCACTGCCAGTCCGTGGGCCATGAAGGGCCGCACTGAATCCCGTGCCTGAGCGAGCTCCGGCGGCAGTACCGTCGTCTGGTCGGTCGCGAGCGCCAGGCTGATACGCACCAGCTTCATCTCGAGCTCGAGGTCGGCGGATTCGCCGTCGCGGTCGCGGGCCGCGGCGAGCGCTGTCTCAGCGCGTGCCAAGGCGGTCTCCGCGGCGCCCGGGCGCTGTATGGCGACGTTCGCCCACGCGATGTTCAGCTGCAGCTGCGGATTCGACGCGGTGAGCGAGCCCGGCAGTTTGGCCGCCAGCCCGAGCAGCGTCCCCATGCGCGACTGCTCTATCAATTGCCCGGCGTGCTGGGCGACCAGCCGGCAGGCCCGCTGCGGTTCGTCCGCGGCGAGCAGGTGATAGACGGCCTCGGTGAGCAGGTCGTGGGCCTCGAACCACTGCGCGGCGGTGAGGTGCAGTTCCTCGAGCAGTCCCGGATACTGCCGGATCAGCCGCTCGCGCAGGAAGTCGGCGAACAGCGCATGGTAGCGGAACCAGCGCAGATCGTCGTCGATGCTGCGCAGGAACAGATCTCGCTGCCGCACCTGTTCGAGCATGTCCTGGCCGTTGCTCACACCCGTCAACACCTCGGCGAGCTCACCGTTGATGCGCGTCGGAACCGATGTCCGCATGACGAATTCGAGCAGCTCGGGTTCGAGGGTGTCGACGACGTTCTCCATCAGGTACTCCCCGATGGCGTAGTGCCGTCCCGAGATCTGATCGATGTACGCGCCCGGATCGTCGCGGCCGCGCAGCGACATCGAGGCCAGTTGCAGTGCCGCCGCCCACCCTTCGGTGGATTCGCGCAGTCGCTCGACCTCCGCCGCGCCGAGGGTCAGCCCGCTGGTGTCGGCGAAGAACGCGGCGGTCTCCGCGTCGTCGAATCGCAGTGCGGACTCGTCGATCTCGGTGAGCTCGTCGCGAACCCGCATGCGCCCCAGCGGAAGTCCGGTACGGTGGCGGCTGGTGACGATCACCCGCAGGTGATGACAGCCGTGATCGAGCAGGAATTCCATCGCGGCCACGGTCGCGGCGCTGGTCACCCGATGCCAGTCGTCGATCACGAGCGCCACGTTCTGGCCGCTGTTATGGATCTCGTCGATGAGGGTGGTCATGACGTGCCGCGCGGCATCACTGGCATGCTCCTCCAGCAGCTGCTCCAGATCCGCGGCCACACCCGGATGGGCGTAGCGGATCGCCTCCACCACATGGGTCAGGAACCAGACGACATTGTCGTCATCGTCGTCCACACTGAGCCAGGCCGCTCGAACGCCATCGGCGGCAAGCACATCCACCCATTCCGCGGCCAGCGTGCTCTTCCCGAATCCGACGGGTCCGTGGATCAGCACCAGCCGCCGGCCCTGCCCCTCCCGCAGCCGGTCGAGCAGGCGCCCGCGCAGTACCGGCTGCCGCGGCGCGCTCGGCGGACGGTACCGGGTGGACGGCGTCGGTGCCGGCGCCGGGCTCGAACGCGGCGGCGGGACGGGAACAGGCGGTGTGACCGTCCGGGCTCCGGCGTCGGCCGGCAGCGCCATCGAGTCGACCACGAGCCCGGAGGCGAATTCGATATTGCGCAGCCGGTCACCGAACTCCCTCGCGGTCTCGGGCCGGTCCGAAGGATCCTGTGCCATAGCGGATTCCAGCGCCGAGCACAGCGCTGCCGGTACCTCACTGCTGCGCAGGTCGGGCACCGGCTCGGAGGTGATCCGCACGAATTGCGCGACCATCGACTCGCCCTCGCGGCGTTCGAAGGCGGCGTGCCCGGTGAGCAGGCAGAACAGGGTGGCGCCCAGGCCGTAGATATCGGCGGCCTCGGCAGGTTCGGCTCCCCGCAGCACCTCGGGCGCGGTGAATGCCGGTGTCCCGGCGATGAGTCCGGACCGGGTCTCGAAAGCCCCACTGATGCGGGCGATTCCGAAATCGCTCAGCAACGGCTCGCCATAGTCGGATTGCAGGATATTGGCCGGATTCACATCGCGATGCACCATCCCGTGCCCGTGCGCGGCCGCCAGCGCACCGGCGATCTTCACCCCGACCGACAGCACCTCCTGCCACGGCAGCGGCCCCCGCTCCCGAATCCGCGATTGCAGCGACCCGAGCGCATAGAAGGGCATGACCAGATACGGCCGCCCCGTGACCGTGACATCGGCGGACAGCACCTGAACGATGTGCGGATGCCCGCCGAACCGGCCCAGCGCCCGCTGTTCCCGGAGAAACCGCTCCCGCTCATCCCCACTCGACCGCGCATCGAGCACCTTCACCGCGACCAGCCGATCCAGCGAATGCTCGTGACACCGGTAGACGACCCCGAAACCACCCCGCCCGATCTCCAGGGCATCGTCCAACCCGGCCGCGGCGAGTTCCTCGGCGACCGCTATCCGCAGGTCAGGCTGCGTACCGTTACTTTCCCGTTCGACCATGCCCGCTCATTTGCTTCGACGAGTTGGGCTCCGACCCCCCCGATCGTAACCACGGGTATGCCCGATCGGCGGATCGTTGCCCACCGCGGCCGGAACCGCGAACCCGCGCAGTGCCCCCAGCGACCACACCAGCCTCACCAGCAACGGCCTGGCCGGCGACCGCCCTCGGCGAGCGCGCGGATGGCATCGATGGTGACCGAGATCGGCTGGTGCTGTACCAGCAGCCGAATCCAGTCCGGGGTGGGCCTGGACGAGCCGCCGCCGAGCCGAAGTCCGACGGGGCGAGGTGCATCGCGCCTGGGTGCGCTTCGCCACCCACGGCGACCCGGGCTGGTCCCGCTTCGACACCACCACCCGCACCGTTCGCGTCTTCGACGCACCGGAATCCCATGAGGTGGCCGACCCCCGCGCGGACGAACTACGCGCCCTGCGCCGAGCGAAACTCACCTCCAGCGCGCCGGTCTAGCGGCGTGAAATGACAAAGGCCGCAGATCAGGAACCTGCGGCCTTTGTCGTGGGTGCCCGCTCGAGTCGGCGAGAGGCGTTGGGAACCAACGAATCCGGGCGCGTTGGTCGGCATGCGAAGTCCACGGCCGCTCGACGCACGCCAGTCTTGACTCGTACGCGGCCCCGCCGCTATCTTGAAATCGAGACAGATCAGTCTCGATTTTGGCCCGATGGAGGCGAGTCGAACATGGTTACGCAGGCGCTGGACGTGCGGGAAGCCGTCCAGATCGTCGAACGATTGGCAGCGGCGAAAAGCCGACAGGACGTGGCGGCCACGATGGCCGTGTACCACCCGGATGCCGTACTCGAATCGCCGTCGCTCGAATCCCATTACGCCGGAACCGAGGTCGAGGGCGCGATCAGGGGGTGGTTCGCGTTCGCGCCCGACTACGAGGTCCGGCTGGACGGCCACGGGCTCGATGACGAGACGCTGTGCTGCTGGGGCCAGATCGCCTTCACTCCGGCGTTCACCTTCAATGGCGCAGTGCCGAACGGCAATCGGGTCTCGGTGCCGGTCTTCATTCTGTTCCGCTTCCGGGACGGCCGGGTGAGCTGGGAGAGCTTCCACTTCGACGTCGCCGGGGTCGCCCGTCAGTGCGGTGTCGACGCGAGCGCCCTGGTGCGGGCGTCATGATCGTCGGCGCTCGCCGGCCGAGCACCACCACCATGCGCGCGGCTCGGCACGAGAACTGGGGATCGCCACTGGAGATCGGCGACGTCGAACGGCCCGAACCCGCCGCGGGTGAAGTCCGTATCGCGGTGCGGGCGACCAGCGTGAATCCGATCGACATGCACACCGGCAACAATTCCGGCTATGAGCAGTCCATGCGGCTGCCCTGCATCCCCGGGTGGGACGTCGCCGGTGTGGTGGATGCGGTGGGCTACGGAGTGACCCGCTATGCCGTGGGCGACCGCCTCTACGGTCTGGCCTGGTTCCCCTATCCCGCGGGCACGTATGCCGAATACATGACGGTGCCCGCGTATCACCTGGTGCCGATGCCGAAGTCGGCTTCCTTCGCGGAGGCGGCGTGCTTGCCGATGGCCGCGCTGACGGCCTGGCAGATGCTCGACGCGGTCGGGGCACGCGCCGGCCAGCACGTTCTGATCAGTGGCGCCTCGGGCGGCGTGGGTCACCTCGCGGTGCAGCTGGCGGTCGCGCGCGGCGCCACGGTGACCGCCCTGGTGCGTCCCGATCACCATGCCGCACTGTACGAATTGGGCGCGCACACCTGCGTGGACTACACCGACCCGGACGCTGTCACGGCGATCGGGAAGGTCGACGCGGCGATCGATCTGGTCGGATTCGATTTCGGCGCTTCGCTGTTCGACCGCGTGACGCCCGGAGGCGCGATCGCCTTGGCGACCGCATGGTCGGTCAAGGGATACCAGGCCGCCGCGGCGGAGCGAGGTATCCACGCGGCCTCCTGCCTGGTGGAACCCGATCCCACGGCCCTCGCGGCCATCGCGGAGCTGGTCGATTCGGGCGCGGTCCGCGTCGTCGTCGGCGCCGAGTTCGATCTCACCCAGGCCGCCGATGCCCAGCAGTGGGTCAAGGACCGGCGTGGCTTCGGCAAGGCCGCGATCACGGTGAGCGCAACGGATCCGGCGTGACCGAAAAGCCCAAGCAGCTACGCGGAATCGCGGTGCGCGACAAGCTTGTCGGCATCGCGACCGACCTCTTCTACGACAACGGTGTACGTGCCATCGGTGTCGATGAGGTGGTGCGACGGGCAGGGATGGCGAAGGCGAGCCTGTATCGCTGGTTCCCCACCAAGGACGACCTCGTTCTCGCGGTGCTGCAGCAGCGCGACGACCGGTTCTGGGCCCGCTGGGACCAGACCGCGTCGCGCCACGCCGACGCACGGGCCGAACTCGATGCCCAGCTCGCCTGGATCCAGGACGTCGCGACGCGAGAGGGCTACCGCGGCTGCGCTTTCGTCAACACAGCCGCGGAATTCAGCAATGCGCAATCGGAGCAAATCCGGCAACGGTGCGCGGAGCACGAACACGAACTCGCGCGACGGCTCCGCGCGCTGACAACACGCCTCGGCGTCCCGGACGGCGATCGGCTCGCCGATCAGCTCCACCTCGCCATCGTCGGCGCCTTCGCGGTCGGCGGGATCTACCCCACCGGCGGACCGGCCATCCGCCTGAGGGCATTGGCCGAGGACCTGCTGGACGGGCGCCAGGCGCGTTCCGTCGGGAACTGAACACCCCCGAGCCTCGCCAGAATGTGGGCATGAAGGAGGTCGGTCCATCACAAACCTGCGATGGACCGACCTTTTCCTTGGCGATCTTCTTCAGGACTGCCTTCTCCAGCTCAGCTTCGGCGAGAAGCCCTTTCAGGGTGGAATTTTCGCGTTCGAGGTCCTTCAACCAGGTGGCCTCGGCGACGGCATCAAGTCGAACACTGCCGACGAACTCACGACCGAGGACCCTGGTGCTCGACCAGCTGCAATTCGGTCATTGCTGTTTTGCAGCGCGCGATAGCCGAAGTAGTACACGACCATCTGGGAGGCCCATGTGGTGAGGGCCAGGATGTAGAAGATCGTGTGGTGCTCGTCGTCGCCGGGTATGCGGTAGAAGTCGCACGTCCCGGCGATCGCGGCTGCCTCGGCCGAGACGGCCGCTACCGCGATCGCGTTCCCGCGCTCACCGATGAGCCACAGCCGCCACGCGAAATGGAGCAGGAACAAGGTGGTCAGGGCGTTCATCACGACATAGAAGAGTGCGCGACTTCGAAGATCTCCTCGCGCGGGGTGCCGACGCGTTCGAGGGCCTTGTAGAACCGCTCCGGCTCGGCCCACTCTTCAGGCGTGAATAACCCTGCGCGGGTTCCGGGCTCTTCGTCGAGTGCCACCACCATGAACGCGGCGCAGGTTGCCTGGCCGGATCCGCCGTGGTCGAAGGCATTGTCGATGGCGCTGGGGTCACGGCACGGTGTTGTCCCGCCAGGCCACGTCCGACGGCACGCCGGAGCGGTTCAACGCCCTGTACGGCGAGACCGTAGGAGATCCCGCCCGGCTCCTCACCCGGTGTGTGCTCGCCGCGACTCGCAGATCACCGACTCCGGATCGGCCGCCGGCCTACCGGGGTGGGACCTGATCGCCGGGGTCTGCCCGGTGGTGCGGGTGAGTGGTGGCCGCCGGTTCGGTACACAGCGTCTCCAGGGCGGAGGTCATGGCGGTGACAATGGATTCGACGGTGGCGTGGTCGAAAAGTTCGGCGGCGTAGATCATTTCGCCGTGGATCCCGGCGTGGTCGCCGTCGGGGGTGTACTCCTCACGCAGGTTGAGTAGGAGTTCCCAGGGGGTGTGACGAACCGGGACCGGGCGGTGGCGGATGGTCAGTTCGGCTCCGGCTGTGGCGATTTCGGTTCCGCGAAGGTAGGTGACCATGACTTGGAAGAGCGGGTGGTGGGTTCGGGCGCGGGGTGGGTTGAGGAGTTCGACGAGGTTGTCGAACGGGAACTCCTTGTTGTCGTAGGCGGCGAGGACGCGTTCGCGGACCTGTTGAACGAGGTCGGAGTGCGGCGGGTCGCCGGAGAGGTCGACGCGGACGATCGCGGTGTCGACTACGCAGCCGACCAGGTCCTGCAGGCCCTCGGCGTCGCGGGCGCTCAGGGCGACGCCGATGGGCAGGTCGGGGCCCGCGCCCCGGTCGTACAGGGCGAGGGCGAGAGCGGTGTGGGCGAGCATGTAGATGCTGGCGCGGTGGGTGCGGGCGGTGCGGTCGAGGGCACGGTGAGTGGCGGCGGCGATGTGGACGGGGACGGCTGCGGCGATGTTCTCCCGACGTTCGGCGCGCGGACGGTCGGTGGGCAGCACCGGATGTGGTGGCAGACCGTCGAGTGCGGTGCGCCAGTAGCGCGCCTGCCGGGTCAGCAGGCCACCGTGCGCGCCGGCGGCGTCGAGCGATTGCCTCAGCCACAGGGTGTAGTCCGCGAACTGTGTTGCCGGAGTGTGCCAATGGGGTGCTTGCCCGGTAGCGCGCGCACGGTAGGCGGTGAACAGGTCCCGCTGGAGCACGGCCAGGGATTCGCCGTCGCCGGCGGCGTGGTGAAGTACGCCGAGCAGGACGTGATGCTCCGGGCTCGAACGGTAGAGGCGGATGCGCAGGGGCGGTTCCGTGGTGAGGTCGAAGCCGCGTCGCAGCTCGGAATCGATTGTTCTATCGATGGTTTCGCTGTCACAGACGTCCACGACGCGGAAATCCGGCCGCGCGGACTCCATGGGCAGGATGCGCTGAACGGGACCGTCCAGGGCATACGGCAGGACGGTTCGCAGGATCTCGTGCCGCTCGACGACATCGTTCACCGCCGCGTCCACCGCCGTCACATCGAGCGGCCCGTGCAGCTCGAGTCCGGTGGCGATCAGATAGTCGGGGCGGTTGCCGCTGAGATAGTTCACGGTCCACAGCCGCTGCTGTGCGGGCGCGAGCGGGATCGGGTCCGTGCGGCGCACGGCGGCGATGTGCTGCGGGAGATCCCGGGATTCGCGCCGGTCCAAGCTCTGCTCGAGGGCGGCGATGGTCGGCGATTCGAAAAGATCGCGCAGCGATACCGCGACTCCGAGGGCGGACCGCAAGCCTGCGACGACGCGGATCGCGGACAGCGAGTTGCCGCCGAGCGCGAAGAAGTCGTCGGTGACACCGACTTCCGCCACACCCAGCGCCCGCACGAACGCCGCCGCGATGACCTGCTGCCGTTGCGTGCGAACCGGAACGTGATCACCGGCGACCGGCATCGGCAATGCGCCGACATCGAGCTTGCCGATGGGAGTCAATGGCAATTCGTCCATGGCCACGATGGCCGACGGAACCAGGTACGACGGCAGGGACGCCGCCAGCCGGGTCCGCAGCGCGGCAGTGTCGACGGTGCTGTCCCCGACGACGTGCGCGATGAGCGATTGTCCACTCGCGGCCCGGCGCGCCGTGACGATCGCCGCGGTGATGCCGGGCTCACGTCGGATGGCCGCCTCGACCTCTCCCGGTTCGACGCGAAAACCGTTGATCTTCAATTGCCGATCGGCACGCCCGAGGAAGTGCAGCCGGCCGCGGGTGCCCCAGCGCCCGAGATCACCGGTGCGGTACATGCGCGCACCGGCTGGGCCGAACGGGTCGGCGACGAAGCGTTCCGCGGTGCGGACCGGGTCCCGGTGGTAGCCGTTGGCGAGTCCCGCGCCGGACAGGTAGATCTCCCCGGTTACCCCGGCGGGTACCGGTCGCAGGCCCGAGTCCAGTACCACGACCCGGGTATTGTCGGCCGGGTGTCCGATCGGTACCGGACCGTCCGGAGACATGTCGTCCGGGATGGCGAAGTGGAGCGCGAAGCTGGTCGCCTCGACCGGCCCATACAGATTTCTCACCACCGGCGGGTGCTCGCCCCGCCGTACCGTCGCGGCGGCCCGCGGCGGCAGCACATCCCCGGCGGACGCGATCATCCGCAGTTCGGCGAGCTCATTCGGAATCTGCTCCGCGAGTAGGTGAAACAAACCGGGCGGCAGCATGATCGAGGTGACCTGGCCCGCGCGCAGCACCTCGGTGTAGTCGTGCACATCGAGGACGCCGGATCGCGCGAGCACCACGGTGTGGCCGTTGAGCAGCGGCAGCCACAGCTCCCACACCACCATGTCCCAGGTGTAGGGCAGATGCATCAGCATTCGCTGATGCCCTTCGTCCCGGCCGATCCGGTCGCGAGCGCGCGCCACGATATTGCGGTGGGTGACCTCGACGCCCTTGGACGCCCCGGTCGATCCGGAGGTGAACATGAGCGTGGCCACGGCATCGGGTAGCACGGTGACGCCGAGATCGCTGACGTCGAACTCGGTTGCCGCACCGCCGATTTCATGTATCACCAGTTCGGCACCGGTGAACGCCAGCAGCCGCCGCACGTGCGCGGGCGGGTAGCGGTCGCTCAGCGGCACGCAGACCGCACCCAACTTGGCGAGGGCCAGAAAAACGACCACGAGATCGACCGAGCGCGGCAATGCGATGCCGATCGGCACGCCCGGTCCCGCACCGCGGGTGCGCAGCCAGCGGGCGACCTGATTGGCGCGCGCGTTCAACTCGGCGTAGGTGAGCTCCGCGCCGTCGCACCAGAGCGCGACATCGTGTGCGTGCACCCGCACGGTCGACTCGAAACACTCTGCGAGCCCGCCATTGTCGATATCGGCCGCCGTGCCGCGTCCGGCGGCGAGCAATTCGGCTCGACGCGCGGGCGGCAGCAGGTCGAGCTGCCCGACCGGGGACTGCCGCGGTGCGGTGAGCGCCGCCGCGGCGACGAGGATGCGCGACCACAGCTCGTCGACCTCGGTGAGGGCATCGACCTGTTCGAGCTGCACCGCGATTCGGAAGGTCAGCGCGCCCGCAGCGGGCTCCACGATGACGGTCAGCGGGAAATGTGTTCCGCCGACAACATTCACGGAGGTCACCCGCAAGTCCGCGTCCGGATCGTCGAGCAGGGCGGTATCGATGGGGAAGTTCTCGAAGACGAGCGAGGTGTCGAACAGGTCGCTCGCGCTCGCCGCCGCCAGGATGTCGGGCAGCCCGAGATGGTCGTGCTCCATCAACGCCACGCGTTCCCGCTGAATCCGGACCGCGAGTTCGATCGGCGTCTCCGACATGCGCGAGCGCACCCGCAGCGGCACGGTATTCATGAGCAGTCCGACGGCGCCGTCCAGATCACCGCCATCGCGGCCGGAGACCGTGATGCCGAAGACGACGTCATCGCTTCCGGTGAGATGCGACATCACCAGCGCCCACAGCGCCTGGATCATCGAGTTGAGCGTCAGCCCGCGCGATGCCGCCTGTTCGCGCAGCGCGGTGACCGTGGCGGCGGGCAGGATGAAGCTGCGCTCATCGGGCCGCCGCCACCGCCTCTGGTCGGCCCGCGCGACCTTGCACGGTTCGGCTCCAGCGAGGGCCTGTGCCCAGGCCCGGCTCGCACCGTCGCGGTCCTGCGCCGCGGACCATTCGAGGAATGCGGTGAACGGTGTGGCAGCGGGCAATTCGAGGCCGCGGTAGCCCAGCAGCAGTTCACGGAGCAGGATGCCCAGCGACCAGCCGTCGAGCAGGGCATGGTGATGCGTCACCAGCAGGGTCGCGGAGTTCGGCCCGGTGCGAACGAGAGTGACCGTGAGCAACGGACCCACCAGCGGCTCCGTGTGCGCGTCCTCGGCGCGCACCCGCTCCACCGCGTCGTCACGCTCGCCCGGAGTCGGATCGCCGAGATCCACTACCCGCCAGGGCAACTCGATGTCAGCGCGAATCTCGTACTCCGGTGTGTCGCCATCCACGACGAACCGGCCCAGCAGGTGCGGATGTCGATCGAGCACCGCGCGCAGGGCAGCGCTCAGCCGCTCCGCGTCGATCGGGCCGCCCACCGTCAGCACCACCTGTATGAGATAGGGGTCCTCGCCTTCCCCACCCTGGTACAGCGAGTGGAACAACAGCCCGGCCTGCAAGGGCGTCGCGGGGAGGACGGTACGGCCGTCGCGCATGGCGAACGGGCTCACCGCCGCTCGGGTGGGCACCGGGGAAGACGTCCCGACCGTGCGCGCCAGCGCACGAATACTCTGGTGTTCGAACACATCCCGCGGTGTGATCGCGATCCCGGCGGCACGGGCCCGGTCCGACAGCCGGATGGCGAGGATGCTGTCCCCGCCGATGGCGAAGAAGCCGTCTTCGACGCCGAAACCCTGGTGCCCGAGCACTTCCTCGAACACCGCGTGCAGCCGTGCCTCGGCATCGCCGCGTGGCGAAGCACCGCCGGCGGGTGCTGTGCCATCAATGGTGAGCGCGCGCAGAGCGCGCTCGTCGATCTTGCCGTTGGAGGTCGTCGGGATGGCGTCGACCGCCGCGATGATGGACGGAACAGCATGTGCGGGAAGCCGTTCGGCGATCGCGGTGCGCACCGCGCCGATGTCGATGCCCGGGCCGGCGACATAGGCGGCCAGCCGCCGGTCACCCGGCCGGTGTTCCACGATCAGCACCACCGCCGCACGCACCGCCGGGAGTGCGCACAGGGCAGCCTCGATCTCGCCCGGTTCGATGCGGAAGCCACGGATCTTCACCTGCCGATCGGCTCGCCCGAGGTATTCGAGTGTCCCGTCCTCGGTCCACCGCGCCACATCGCCGCTTCGATACATGACAGTGCCGGATCCGCCGAAGGGATCGGCGGTGAAGCGCACGGCGGTGCGGCCCGGCTGGCGCAGATATCCCGCCGCGACGCCGGGACCGGCGACGTAGAGCTCACCCGGCACCCCGGGCGCGGCGGGTCGCAGTGCGGCGTCGAGGATGTACACGGCCAGATCCGGTATAGCCGTGCCGATTTCGCCTGCCGACGCGACACCGGTCAGCGGCGTTCCGGTGGTGAACACCGTCGTCTCGGTAATGCCGTACATATTGACCAGGCGCGGCGCCTGCGGATCATGCCGCGCCCACCACTCGGCCAGCCGCCACGGCTCCACCGGCTCACCGCCGAACAGCACGTAGCGCAGTGCGAGCCGGTCGCTTTCGGCCGGCCGGCTCGCCTCGGCGTCGACCAGCATGCCGAACGCGGAAGGCGTCTGATTGAGCACCGTGACTCGTTGCGTCACCAGCAGTTCGAGAAATTCACGCGGCGATCGTGCCGTTTCGGCGTCGACGATGACCAGCTTGCCGCCGTGGCCCAGCGCTCCCCAGATCTCCCACACCGAGAAGTCGAATGCGGCGGAGTGGAAAAGGGTCCAGACATCGTCGGGCCCGAACTCGAACCACGGCCGGGTCGCGGTGAGCAGCCGGACCACATTCGCGTGTGTGACGACCACGCCCTTCGGGCGGCCGGTCGTTCCGGAGGTGTGAATCACGTAGGCAGGCAAGTGCGGCGACCGCGCCACAGCGCGCTCGCGCGGAACGACCTGCAACGGGTCCCCGATGCGCAGGACGGGCGTGGCCGAGTTTCCCTCCGGGAGTTCGACTCCAGCACCAGTGAGTACGAGCGCCGGTGCGGCATCGTCGAGGATCGCACGCAGCCGCCCCTGCGGATAGCCCGGATCGAGCGGAACATAGGCGGCACCCGCGCGCAGCACCGCGATGATGGCGACGATGAGGTCCATGGAGCGCGGCAGTGCGAGACCGACGAATTCCCCCGGGCCGACACCGTATCCGGCAATGATCCGGGCCAGTCTGCGAGCCCGCTCGTCGAGTTCGGCATAGGTGAGCTGCTCGTCGCCGTGCACCACGGCGACGGCCCCACCGTTCGCGGCCACCATGCGGTCGAATCGATCGACGAGTGTTTCGGCTACCTCGTCGGTGGCCGACGGCCCGGCCGGATCGAGTGTGGGCCGCAGCATGCCGAGCGGGAGTTCCTCCGGCGCCACGGCCAGGGCGGCAACGGTCGCGGTGAGCCGGTGGTGGTGCGCGGCGAGGTCGCGTTCGGAGTACCGCAGCGCCGTCGATTCCAGCACCACCGACAGCGCCGGATCGCCGTTGTCGTAGACGCTGATGTTCAGATTGTCGGAGCGGCCGGCCGCCAAATGCCGCAGGGAGGCGGATTCGGATCCGAAGCGCAGATCCTTCTGCATGGGCATCACATTGACGGTGGGCCCGAGGATGCCACCTTCGAGCCCGCTCCCGCCCAGGTCGGCGAGCATATCGCCGTACTGGAAACGCTGGTGGCGCAGGATGATCAGGGATTCGGCGCGCACGGCGGCGAGTAGCTCGCCGAGGGTGGCGGCCGGATCGACCGTGATCCGCAGCGGCAGGATGTTCGCCGTCATACCGAGTGCGTGCCGGGAGCGCTTGGCGGGTACGGCCAAACCGAGAGTGACCGTGCGCGTGCCCGAATCCGCGTGCAGCAGCAGCGCGATGGCGGCGAGCATCCACACCGGCCACGGGGTCCCGGTGGCATCCGCCCGGGCGCGCAGTGCCTTCCACTCGGCTTCGGCGAGCACTCCGGCCTGCCGCAGGTACCGATTGCCGTCCGCGGCCGTCGGCGCGGCGGCGAACTGCGGTGGCTCGTAGGACCCGCCGATGGCGAGCCGCTGCGCCCAGAATTCGCGGTCGGCCGCGAACCGCGTGGAAGTCCGGAACCGCTCGTCCTCCGCGACCAGATCCGCCACCCGGTCGAATACCGATTCCTCCATCGGACGCCCGTCGAGCAGCGCGGTGTAGGTGTCGGCGACACGCCGGATGAAGGCGGCCGAGGACGCCCCGTCGAGCACCACATGATGCGAGCGAATGAACCACAGCGTGCCCGCCTCGCCGGCATCGAGCAGATGGTGTTCGAACAGCGGCGCGCGCCCCAGGTCGAACGGCTGCTGCAGGGCCGCATCCATGAACCGCAACGCGTCCCCGTGCGGGTCCGCGGCGGCGCGGAAGCTGTTGCGGTGCAGGGGCCAGTCCGGCACGTCCTCCACCACCTGCACGAGCGATCCGTCGGCCTCGGTGTCGAAGCGCACGCGCAGTGATTCCGCCCCGGCGATGACGAGGCGCAGCGCCCGCTCGAACACCTTCTCGTCGAGCGCGCCGTGAATCTGCACGTAGCCGCCGACGATCAGACGATGCCCGGTGTCGTCGAGTTGCTGTGCGACCCACACGTGTTGTTGCGCGCGCGTCAGCGGTAGACGCCGGGTCATGCTAGCTCCTCGATGGTCGCGTGGGGATTTCGGGCGATGGCGGTCAGCAGGTCTCGCATGACGGATCCGATCTCGGCCACCTGTGATTCGTCGAAAACACTGTGGAGATAACCGATTCGGACTCTCAGTTCGGGTCCCGGATCGACGGTGACCGACAGCGGATAGTGGGTGCCGTCGGTGAGTTCGAGGCGCGCGCCGGTCACACCGTCCAGCCCGGCGAGCGCGGCGTCGAGTTGCTCGGCATCCACCGGATAGGACTCGAAGACGACCACGGTGTCGAACAGCATGTCGCGCAGGCCGGCGGCAGCGTGGATCTCGCTCAGCCCGAGTTGGTGGTGTTCGATCATTTCGGCCTGTTCGGCCTGCACCGCGTGCAGCAGATCCGCCACGGGCGTGTTCGGACCGAATTGCACGCGTACCGGCACGGTGTTGATGCACAGTCCGACAATGGATTCCACGCCGGGCAGCGCGGCCGGGCGGCCGGAGACGGTCACTCCGAAGACGACGTCACCGCGTCCGAGCCTGCGTCCCAGCAGGATTGCCCAGACCACCTGCACCACGGTGTTGACAGTGACGCCGAGTTCGGCGGCGGTCCCACCGAGTCCGCCGGTGGTCTCCGCATCGAGCGACCAGCGGTATTCCCCTGTCGTGACAGTGCTTTCGCGAGTGCGGGCGGGCGGGGCGACCAGGGTCAGTGCGCTCACGCCGTCCAGGACTCGCCGCCAGGCCCGGGTGGATGCGGCCGCGTCCCGGTCGTGGTTCCAGGCGAGGTAGTCGCGGAAGGATCCTGCCGGCGCGGGCAGCGGCTCCCCACCGGTGTAGAGCGCGAGCAGATCGCGCAGCACCAGCGGTAGCGACCAGCCGTCGAACAGGATGTGGTGATAGGTCACGATCAGCACCGTCTCGGCCCCCGCGACACGGGCGAGCGTGAAGCGCAGCAGCGGCGGACGGGCCGGATCGAATCGACGTGCACGCTCCTGTGCGGCCAGCTCCACGAGATCGTCCGCGGTGGCCAGATCCACTTCACGCCAGGGCAGTTCGACCGTTTCGGGCACCACCTGGAGGGGCATGCCCGAAGCGTCGAAGACGAAGGCCGCACGCAGGTTCGCATAGCGCTGCAGGATGCGCTGCCCGGCCTGTCGCAGCCTGTCGCGGTCGATCGCGCCACCGGGCCGCAACACCGTCTGCACGTTGTAGACATCGGCGACGTCGGCGGCGGCCGCCGTGGCTATGACGGCGTGGACGAACAGCCCCGACTGCAAAGGAGCGAGCGGCCACACGTCGGTGAGCGCGCCATAGTCCTGCTCCCAGCCGGTGATGTCCTCGCGGCTCACCCGCACCAGCGGGAAGTCCGACGGCGTGTGCCCACCGGCGCGTTCGTCCCGGGCGTGGCCGGCGATGGCTCCGAGCGCGGTCACCCACAGCTGCGCCAGGTGCGAGACCGCCGCGTCGTCGAGAAGCGTGGTGGGATAGGTGAATCCGGCACGCAACTCGGTGCCCGTCACGATCGCGTTCACGTCGACGGCGACAGCCGCGGGCAGGTCCGGATCCGGGTCGGCGGCCGGTGTCGCGAGCACTCCCGCACCCAGGTCGTCGACGCGGCCCAGGTAGTTGAAGCCGACCTGTCCGGGCATGGCCGCCGGGAGCTGTTGGGCGGCCTCGGGATTCAGGTAGCGCAGCAATCCGTAGCCGATTCCGTGGTCCGGGATGGCACGCAGCTGTTCCTTGATGGTCTTGAGCACGGCACCGATCGCCTCGGTCCCGGCCAACGCCGCCTCGATACCGATCTCACGAAGATCGAGCCGAACCGGGTACAGCGAGGTGAACCATCCCACGGTCCGGGTCAGGTCCGCGCCCGGCGCGATCTGTTCCTCTCGCCCGTGGCCTTCCAGCCGCAGCAGGGAAACCGGAGCGTGCGTGCCCCACCGGGCACGCCAGACCGCGAGCGCCACGGCCAGCGCGGCGATCAGGACCTCGTCGACACCCATGTGGAAGCGTGCGGGAACAGTCCGCACGAGCGCCTCGGTGACCGTTTCGTCCACGGCGACCTCGACCGTCCGGAGCCCGGAGGCGTTATCGACGGCGGGATCCAGCGGCCGGTAGCCCAGCAGGGGATCCGGTGTCGCGCACACCTGCCGCCAGAATTCGAGCTCGGCGGCCCGCTCCGGCGCGTTCGCCGCGTCAACCAGACCGTGCGCCCAGCGGCGCATGGAGGTTCCCACCGGATCCAGCTGCGGCACCACGCCACTCGCGGCACTCGCGAGGGCCGCGAACAGGTCGGGCAGCAGGATGCGCCAGGACACGCCGTCCACGGCGAGATGGTGTATGGAGATGATCAATCGGCCCGGCACACTCCCCCGCGCGGCATCGAGCCGGACGAACTGCACCATCACCCCGGCCGCGGGATCGAGGCGATCCAACGCGGCGTCGAGTTCCGCGGTGACGAGCTCGCGCAGGGTATCGGCGTCCGCGGCATCCTCGAAGGTGCCGCGGTGCACCAGCTCCGCTGCGTCCAGCGCGCCCGTCGGCATGGTCTCGAATCGCCATTCGCCGGAGTCGTCGCGGAACAACCTGCTGCGCAACATATCGTGCCGGTCGATCAGCGCCGAGACCGCCTGGACCAGGGTGTCGTGCCCGGTCCGAGCGGGCAGTTCGACGGTGAGGGTCTGATCGACCCGGCGGAAACTGCCGCCACGTTCGGTCAGCCACCGCACCACGGGCGTCAGCGGCATATCGCCGATACCGCCGCCGGGCAGTTCCGGCAGCAGGCGAGGCGCGTCGGCCTCCGCCTCCGGTGTCCTTGCGATAGACGCGATCCCGGCTACCGTCCGGTGCTCGAACACCTCGCGCGGCGTGAAGTGCAGGCCGCGAGTCCGCGCCCGGGAGGCCAGCTGAATGGAGATGATGCTGTCCCCGCCGAGCGCGAAGAACGAGTCGTCCAGGCCCGGCCGGTCGACACCGAGCACCTCGGTGAAGAGCTCGGCCACCATCTGTTCGGCGGGGGTCCGCGGGGCCCGATCCGAACGCGGCGCCAGGACGGGGTCGGGCAACCCGGCCACGTCGAGCTTGCCGTTGCCAGTCAGCGGCAGCGAATCGACGAGCACGATGGCGGCCGGTCGCATATAGACGGGAACACGTTGTGCGATATGCGTTTCCAATGCCCCGACCGCGGGCGCGGCCTCGGTGGCGGGTACCACATAGGCGATCAGGCGTGCCGATCCGGAATCCCCCGTCCGGGCCACGACAACCGCCCGGGCCACCGATTCGTGTTCGAGCAGCGCGGCTTCGATCTCCCCCGGTTCGATGCGGTAGCCGCGAATCTTCACCTGCTGATCGCCACGGCCGAGGTATTCGAGTTGCCCGTCACCGTTCCAGCGCGCCAGATCACCGGTGCGATACATGCGGGCACCGGGCGCACCGAACGGATCGGCCACATAGCGCTCCGCGGAGGTCGCGGGGCGGGCGTGATAGCCACGGGCGAGCTGGGCTCCCGTGAGATAGACCTCGCCGCGCCCGCCGACCGGCGTCGGCCGCAGCCGCGAATCCAGCACGCGCACAGTCATTCCCGGTAGGCCACGACCGACAACGCTGGTATGCGCCGACTCGGCGTGCGCACGGTCCACCGCGAAGTGGGTGGCGTGCACGGTCGCCTCGGTGATGCCGTACAGGTTCGAGATCCGGGCCGCCCCCGCCCGATCCGTGTCGTACCACGCCCGCAGACTGCCCGGATCCAGCGCTTCGCCACCGAGCACGATATGCCGAAGCGCGGGCACGGCGGCGGGGCGCAGTCCGGTGCCGAGGAGCGCGCCGAAGGCCGACGGTGTCTGGCTCAGCACCGTAATGCCTTCGCGGGCAATCAGTTCGGCGAACTCGTCGGGCGAGCGTGTCAACCCGGCGTCCACGACGACGAGCGTGCCGCCGCTCGCGAGCGCACCCCACATCTCCCACACCGAGAAGTCGAAGGCATGCGAGTGGAACATGGTCCACACATCGGTGTGGTCGGTATCGAGCAGACCCCGCGTCGCGGCGAGCATGGCGACGACATTGCGATGCGTCACGCTCACGCCCTTGGGACGCCCGGTGGAACCCGAGGTGTACAGCACGTAGGCGATACTGTCCGGGCCCGGCGCGATCGAGGCGAGCTCGACGCCATTGGCGCCGCCGCGGTCGGCACCGTCGAGCACCAGATACGGCCGGTCGCTCGCGGGCAGTGCCGCACGGTCGGCGGCCGTGGTCACGACGCAGACCGGGTTGGTCTCGCCGAGGATGAATTCGAGCCGCTGCGGCGGATTGCCGAGGTCGAGCGGAACGTAGCCAGCGCCCGATTTGAGAACTCCCAGGAGCGCCACGATGAGCTCCACTGAACGTGAAACACCTACGGCGACCAGCGATTCCACGCCGACACCGTGCGCCGCGAGCGCGCGGGCCAGGTCATCGGAGGCCGCGTCGAGGTCGCGGTAGGTCAGCGCGCGGTCGCCGCAGCGCACCGCGACGGCATCTGCGCGCACCGCGGCCTGGGCACGGAACAGATCCACGAGCGTCACGTCCGCCACCGGCGCGGCGGGGCGCTGCCAGGCCCGCACCCGGCTGTGTTCCACCTCGCCGATCGGATCGATGTCCGCCACAGCGGCATTCGGATTCGCGGCGAGCGCCGCCAGCACCCGGGTCAGCCGTTCGCCCAGTCGTGACACGGTCTCCGCGTCGAGCAGCTCGGGCCACCAGCCGGCCAGCAGGTGCAGCCGATCGGTTTGCCGGACGGTCAGTGTCAGCGCGTAGTGCGTCGCCTCCCTGGACTCGAATCCGCCGATGGCCAAACCGGCGAATGCGAGGGCGTCCGACCGCAGTTTCGCCTCGTCGACGGGGTAGGACTCGACGACCAGGAGTGTGTCGAACAGGTTCCGCTCACCGACCTGCGTCTGCGCGCCGATATCCGGCAGGCCCAGATGGTGGTGGGCCGTCAGTTCGAACTGCTCACGCTGTACGCGACGCAGTAGCGCGCCCACGGACTCGCCCGGGGTCAGTCGAATGCGCACCGGGATCGTATTGATGAACAATCCGACGATGTTCTCGACGCCCGCCAGGTCGGCGGGGCGGCCGGAGACCGTGGTGCCGAAGAGGACGTCGTCGCGATCGGTGGTGCGCGCCAGCAGGATCGCCCAGGCCGCCTGCACGACGGTATTGATCGTCACCTCGAACTCGGCCGCCAGCCGGGTCAGCGCCCGGGTCTGCGCCTCGTCCAGGTCGAACGCCCGCTCCCGGGGCAGGGCGGTGGGGGCGTGCACGGCGGCGGTGTCCGCGAGCAGCGTCGGCTCCGCGACCCCGGCCAGGGCCTTGGCCCACACCTGTCGCGAGAGCGAGTTGTCCTGCCGGACAAGCCATTCCACATAGCGGCGGTAAGGATGTGGAGGTTCGACCGCGAGACCGGCGTAACCGGCCATGATCTCGCGCAGCAGCAGGGGGATGGACCAACCGTCGAGGAGCAGGTGGTGGCAGGTCACGGCGAACCGGGTCCGCCCATCGCCGAGGCGGAGCAGCAGGAAGCGCAGCAGCGGCGGCGCGGTGAGGTCGAACGGCATCGTCCGTTCGGCGTCGAGGAGACCCTCGTCATCGCCGCCCGCCGCGGACAGATCGACCTCGCGCCAGGGCAGAACCACATCGCCGGTGACGATCTGGACGGGGGTCCCGGCGGCATCCACCTCGAAGGCGGTGCGCAGGTTGGCATGTCGCTCCAGCACGGCCGCCGCGGCCGACCGCAGCCGCACCGCGTCGACCGCGCCGTCCAGGCCCAGCACCAGCTGCACCGTGTACACGTCGACCGCGTCCGGATCGAACAGGGCGTGGAACATCATGCCGGACTGCAGCGGTGCGGCCGGCCATACCTCGCTCAGCGTCGGGTACCGCTGTTCCCAGGTGTCGATGTCGCCCTGGGTGACGGTCACGAGCGGGAAGTCGGACGGGGTGTGCCCGCCGCCGGTATGGGGATCGCGCGCGTGGCGCGCGACCGCGCCGAGCGCCGCACGCCACAGCTCGACCAGTTCCTCACCCGCGGCCTCGCCGAAGATGCCACGTGCGTAACCGAAGCCGGTCACCAGGCGGTGGCCGAGGACGATGGAATCCACTTCCACGGCACCCAGCGCGCCCCGGCGGGCGTCGGGACGAATGGCCAGCATGCCGAAGTCGGTGGAGGGCAGGAAGCCGATACCGGCCAGCTCCTCCGGAATGTCGAGGCCGGTGATGTGCCCGAAGTAGTTGAACGAGATCTCCCCCGGCTCGCCGGGCGGCAATGCGGCGGCGGTGTCCTCGTTCAGGTATCTGAGCAGGCCGTAGCCGAAGCCATGGTGCGGCGCCGCCCGCAGCTGTTCCTTGACGGCCTTGATCGCGACTCCCATGGCCGGGCCGCCGCCGAAGGCGTCGTCGAGATCCACTCCGGTCAGGTCCAGCCGTGCCGGGACGATGGAGGTGAACCAGCCGACGGTGCGCGACAGTTCAGTCCCGGGCACCGCATCCTGTTCGCGGCCATGGCCTTCCAGGCGCAGCAGCACCGACCGCTCGTCCTCGCCGCGCCGCGATCGCCAGCGCGTCACCGCCAGCGCGAGCGCCGTCAGCAGCGCGTCCGCGACGCGGGCCCGGTAGCGCTCGGGAATGGCGGTGAGGATGGCGGCGGTATCGCGTTCGTCCAGTTCGACAGAGGTGTGCGCTACGTCGGCTGCCATATCGCGGTGTGGATCGAAGGGCCGCTCACCGAAGGACGGCGCGGGGCCCTCGACGATCTCGCGCCAGAGCGGCAGCTCGGCGGTGAGCGCCTCGGTGTGCGCGATGTCGACCAGCGCGTGCGCCCATCGGCGCATGGATGTTCCGACCGCGGGCAGCCGCGGGGTGTTCCCCGCCGCGACCGCCGCCCATGCGGCAATGAAGTCGGGCAACAGGATTCGCCAGGAGACGCCGTCGACGGCGATGTGGTGCGCGGCGATGACGAGCATTCCGGGGGCGGTGCCCGAATCCGGTGTCAGCCAGACGAACCGCACTACCGCGCCGACGGACGGGTCGATCCGGTCGATGGCCGCGTTCAGCTCGGTTTCGGCGAGTGCCCGGAGTTCGTCACCGGTGAGTTCGACGTCGTAGGCGACCTGGTGGACGAGGGAGTCCACATCGACGCTGCCCGGCGGCGTGACCCGCGCATGCCAGTCCCCCGAGCCGTCGCGATAGAGCCGTGAGCGCAGCATGTCGTGGTGATCGACGACCGCGGAGAGGGTGGAAACCAGGGCACCGCGGTCGATTCCGGTCGGCAGGTCCAGTGTCATGGACTGGCAGAAACGGTCGAAGGCGCCACCGCGCTCGACCAGGAAGCGGAGGACCGGGCTGAGCGGCAATTCGCCGACACCGCCGCCCGGCAGTTCGGCGAGCGGCGGAATCTCCTCTCCGCCCGCGGTTTCGGCAATGGCCGCCAGGCGGGCCACGGTGCGGTGCTCGTAGACCTGCTGCGCGGTCACCGCGATACCGCGCGACCGTGCCCGCGACACCAGCAGGATCGACATGATGCTGTCGCCGCCGAGCGCGAAGAAGGATTCGTCCACACCGATGCCGTCCCGGCCGAGCACCTCGGCGTAGGCGGCGGCGAGCGCGGCTTCGGTGTCGGTGCGCGGGGCCCGGAAGGCCACCGTCTCGGCATCGGGTGCGGGTAGGGCCTTCCGATCCACCTTGCCGGAACGGTTCACCGGCAGTGCGGGTAGACCGATGATCACGGCGGGCACCAGGTGCCTGGGCAGTACCGCACGCAACCGCTGGTCCAGAGCGTCCGGATCGATGCTGTGCCCGGCGGCCGGGGTGACATAGGCGATCAGGCGACCACCTGCCCGACCGGCATGGTCGGCGTCCTGAACGACGGCAACCGCCTGCGCCACGGATTCCTGTGCGGCGAGCACCGATTCGAGCTCGCCGAGTTCGATGCGCACACCGCGCAGCTTCACCTGGAAGTCGCTGCGGCCGAGGTACTCCAGCTCGCCGTGGCCGGTGGACCGGACGATGTCACCGGTGCGGTAGAGCCGCTGCCCGGAATCACCGAACGGGTCGGCGACGAAACGTGCGGCGGTGTGCCCCGCCCGGCGCACGTAGCCGCGCGCGAGCGTCGCGCCACCGAGATAGAGCTCGCCGGGAACGCCCGCCGGAACGGGCCGCAGAAGGGCGTCCAGCACGTGGGCACGGACCCGCCAAGCGGGTGCACCGATGGGCACTGCGGCAATGCCGTTCTCGCCGATCGCGTGCCGGGTGACGGCAACTGTCGCCTCGGTCGGACCGTAGAGATTGTCGTAGCGGGCACCCGGAGCGACGGTCGGCAGCGCGGCGGCGAGTGCGGGCGTGAGCGCCTCACCGGCGAGCAGTATGCGACGCACACTCGGCGCCATCGGCGCGGCCACCGCCTGCCGGTGCGCCGCGAGCGTGGACGGCGTGAACTGCACCGTGGTGACCTCATGGTCGATGATCGCTCGCGCCAGCTCGCTCGGATCGCCGTGCGCACCCGTCCCGGCGACCGCGACCCGAGCACCGACGGTGAACGGCCACAACACTTCCCAGGCCGAGACATCGAATGTCAGGGCGGTTTTGCGCACGACCGTGTCGGTGTCGTCGAGGCGGTGCAGGTGCTGCATCCAGGCGAGATGAGTGCACGCGGCCGCGTGGGTGACGCCCACGCCCTTCGGCTGCCCGGTGGAGCCGGACGTGAACAGCACGTACGCCAGGTTTTCCGGACGCAGCGGGGCGATGCGATCATCGTCGGTGACCGTGGCACCGGACTCGGCGGCCAGGTCGAGTTCGTCGATGCGGATCACCCGGACGCCATCGGGAGCGTCGAATCCGTCCCGCCGCGTGGTGAGGACACACACCGGCTGTGCGATGTCGAGCACCTGAGCATGACGCGAACGCGGATGCTCCGGGTCCAGCGGCAGGTATGCGGCCCCGGTTGCCAGCACCGCGTGCACCGCGAGGATCTGTTCGGCAGCTGGCCCGAAAGCGAGCGCCACCACTTGTTCCGGCCCGATGCCGAGGGTAATCAGCCTGCGCGCCAGTCGATTCGAGTCACCGTGCAGGTCCGCATAGGTCATGCGGGCATCGCGTCCGACGATCGCCGGCGCCTCCGGCGACCGGGCCGCCTGCTCGGCGAACAGAGCCGCGAGTGTCGTGGACGCCGTGACCAGGTCCTCGGGCGGACTGCCGATGAGATGCTCGATCTCCCCCGGTGCGGCGATATCGATCCGGGCAATGGGCGTATGCGGCGTGCGGACCAGCTGCTCCAGCAGCCGAAGCAGCCGGTCCCGGTGCGAACGATGCGCTCCGGGAACGGCGATCCGCCAGCCGCCGGCCGCCCGATCGTCGACGCACACGGTGAACTCGTCGCCGCTCCCGAAACACTCGGTCACCGATGCCGTGCCGACACCGTCGACCGCCGCACCGGCGAGCATGCGTACCGCGAGCGGCCACTGCCCATGCACCGGCGAATTCACCCACGGCTCATCGATATCGGGAATGAACCTGTGCCGCCGCGCCTTGCGCAGCTCCCGCCCCACCTGTTCGGCGATCGAGAGGAACCCAGCCTCCGCGGTGACCGGAATCCGCAGCGGCACAGTCGTTTCCCCGGTATCGAGTGCGACCACGCACTCCCCCGCAGAAGCCAGGCGAGATGCATAGACGGCCGATGCCGCCAACACCACCGCAGGCGCACCGCCTCCGCACGTGCGCGCGATCCGGGTGAGCTCCGCCGATGCCCCCACCGCTGCCCAGACCGCCTCGTCCGACGTACCACCGGAAGGCGCGATACCCGCGGCGGCAGGTTCGGGCCGGGGGGCATCGGCGAGGGTCTGCTCCCAGTAGTCCCGGTCGGTGGACCATGCGCCTGATTCGCGGTATCGGCGTTCGTTTTCCAGCTGGTCCGCTGTCGCGCCGAACGGCGGATTCGTGCCGGGGGTGGTGGTCGTGCCGTCCAGGAGGTCACGCACTCGGGCGAGGATCGCGAGCGCTCCCGGGTGGTCGTTGACCAGGCGGTGGTAGCGCTGATACCAACCGAGTCGGCCATCGGGGAATCGGAAGACGGCCTGCCGGTACAGCGGGCCGTGCGCGATATCCATCGAGCGCACACGTTCTTGCGCGATCCACTCGGCGACGACATCTCCTGGGCCCGTCCCGCCGGCGCTGAGCACGGCGGTCGGGGCGGGCGCGTTCCGGCACACCTGGATCGCGCCGGCGTCATCGCGGAACACACTGTGCAACAACGGGCATTCCGTCATGACGGTGTCGACCGCCTGTCGCAGGGCGTCCGCGTCCACCGAGCCGGTCAGTTCGATGTACAGGTCGGCATAGCGATCACCGGCCGCGAGGGCGGCGCGTTGCGCATCGCTGGGGACCTGCGGTCCGGCCGTCGCGATGCGGGTGGTCTCAACGATAGTCATGGAATCCTTGTCCGGTCTTGCGGCCGAAATGTCCTGCGGCGACGAGCGTCGCGAGCGCGGGCGGAATGCGGTAGTGGTCCTCGCCGGTCTCGCGCCGCAGCACCTCGATGGTGTCGGCGACGTTGTCCAGGCCGATCAGGTCGGCGGTGCGCAGCGGACCCATGCGGTGGCCGAGGCAGCGTTCGAAGAGGGCGTCCACCGTCGCGGCGTCGGTACCGGTATCGAGGGTGGCGGCGGCTTGCGCGATGCTCAGCATGAGCAGGCGGTTGATGACGAACCCGGGGCGGTCGCCGACCACGAGCGATTCCTTGCCGAGCGCGGTGAGCAGTTCGGTGGCGCGCGCCATGGTGCCGGCCGAGGTCTGCGCCCCGCGAACGACTTCCACCGCATCGGTGAGTGGGGCCGGGTTCATGAAGTGCAGGCCGAGCACGCGATCGGGGCGACCGGTCGCGGCGGCCAGCCGGGCGATGGGGATGGCCGACGTCGCGGAGGCGAGCACGGCGTCGGCCGGGCAGATGCGGTCCAGTTCGGCGAAGAGCTTCTCTTTCAATTCGATCCGCTCGACCGCGCACTCGATGACGAACTCGACCGCGTCGAGGTCATCGAGACGGTCGGTCCAGCGCACCCGGCGAGCAGTCTCGAGCGCCGTCCGCCGATCACCGCGACCCAGCAGCAGCGCCAGGCGCACCGCTTCGTTCAGGCCGCGGCGCGCCCGCTCCACGGCGGCCGGATCGGGTTCGACCACGATGACATCGCGTCCCGCCTGCGCGAGGCACTGTGCGATGCCGGCGCCCATGGTGCCCGCGCCGATCACTGCTACGACTCCGGTCATCGGGTCATCTCCGTTTCCGCGATGCAGCGCACCGCGATGTCCGGCACCGGATCATTCGGTGTCTCCAGCAGACCGCGCAGCAGCCTGGTCAGATCCGAGAGCATCTGCTGCGCGGTCGATTCGTCGAAAAGTTCTGTGGCGTACAGCAGTTTCAGGACCGCGCGGTCACCGGACTCCCGGCCGAGCGCCAGTTCCGCAGTGTCCGGCGGGGTGTCGCCGAACCAGATGGCCCCGGCACGGCTGTCGCCCTGGGCCGACGCGGCCAACTCCGCGGCGGTTCGTTCCAGCAGTTCGGCCCCGGTGGGTTCGTCGGCGAAGTCCATTCGGGCGGTACCGGTTGCCGTGCCGACCACTACGTCATCGGAGCCGGAGTACCAGCTCAGCAGTGCCGCCCACGCGGCGAGCACGTCCGCATCGCCCGGCACGGCATCGAGCCGCTCGCGCACCGTCCCCGGCGTGTAACGGGCCGGGCCGGTTCCGCACGGCCGGTCTGTCGGAATATCCAGTGCCACAGCCTGTTCCGTCACACCCACACCGGCAGGCGACGGCACGGTGACGAGCAGCTCCTCGATCGACCGCTCCGGAGCCGACTCCACGACCTCGGTGAGGATCCCGAGGTAGGCCGCGGCCAACCCCGCGGCGGTGCGCTGGGTGAACAGCTCGGTGCTGTACTCGAAGCAGGCCAGCATGTCGAGGTCGTCGCTGCGATCGTAGGTGATCAGGCTGAGGTCGAATTTCGCTGTGCCGGGCGGTAATCCGCCGAAGGCATTGTGAATGGTGTGCTCCGAGTCGAAGAACTCCGTCGCTCCGCCGCCGAGCGGGTTGACCGATCCGGCGCCGGTGAGGTCCTGGTGGACGTAGAGCACATCGAAGATCGGGGTACGGGACATGTCGCGCTGATCGTCGAGGGCATTGACCACCCGCTCGAATGGGATCTCCTGATTCTCCAACGCGCCCAGCACGATTCCACGCACGCGTTCGAGCAGATCGCCCAGCGTCGCGGGACCGGAGAGGTTGGCGCGCAGCGCGACGGTGCTGTTGAAGAAGCCGATCAGCCCTTCCAGCTCGCGGCGGGTGCGGCCGGTGGTCGGCGTGCCGACGACGAGGTCGCGCTGACCACTGCGCCGGGCGAGCAGCAGATAGAAGGCGGACAGCAGCACCACGAACAGCGACACCGACTCCCGCCTCGCGACCGTGCGGGCCGCGGCGAGCAGCGTCGCCGGCACCGTGAACGGCTCCAGCTCACCGGCGAACGTCTTGCGCGCCGGTCGCGGGAAGTCGGTGGGCAGCCGCAGTTTCGGCGCGCCACGCAGCATATGCGTCCAGTATTCGAGTTCGTGCGCGAGCGCGCCGGAGTCGAGCAGCTCACGGTGCCAGCGCGCGTAGTCGCGGTACCGGATCGGCAGCGGTTCCAGCTCGGCCGGGCGCCCCTCCCGCCGGGCGGCATAGAGCACCGGAATCTCCCGCGCGAGGATCCCCGGCGTCTGGCCGTCGGTGACGCAGTGATGGCACACCACCTGCAGCACATGCATATCCGGAGCGAGCTTGACCACCAGCACCCGCACCATGGGGTCGCGGCCCAGATCGAACGGCCGGACCGCGGCCTCCCGGACCAGCTCGCGCGCCCGGGCGATCGAATCGGCTGCACCGGACACATCGACGACCCTGAAGAACTCGCCGAGAGCGGGCCGCACCCGCACCGCCGGCATACCGTCGACCTCGACGAGGTTGTAGCGCAGCGGCTCGTGCCGCTCCGCGAAATCCTCGAATGTTCCCTTGACCGCGTCGACGTCGATCGGCCCGCGCAGCACGTTGACGACCGGATAGTTGTAGAGCGTGGTGTCCGGAACGAGCTGATGGTGGAACCACATCCGTTCCTGCCCGGGCGACATGACCAACTCGTCGGTGCGCGTAATGGCCGGCAGCCCGCGCGCTCCCGGCATCACCTCGGGCGCCGGGCGCGCCCCTGCCCGCAGCAGGTCCGCGAACTCGGCCACCCTGGGCCGCTCGTACACATCGAGCAGTTTCGGCCGGAACCCGAATGCCTCCTCCACCCGCTCGACCAACTGCACGGCGATGATCGAATTGCCGCCGACGTCGAAATAGTCGTCATCCAGCCCGATTTCGGTCTCCGCGTGCAACAGTTCGCGCAGCACTGCGCGCAACCACTGCGCCGCATCCGACGGCACGGCGACCACCGGAGGCTCGGGCGCGGCGACAGCTTCGACGGGCTCGGACGCGATCTCGGCATGCTGCGCCGCAATGGGCGGTTCGACCCAGCACCGGGTGCCGTGCAGCGGGTGCCCGGGCAACCGCATCCTGCGACCGTCCCCGTCCTGCACCCGCGCCCAGTCGAGATCCACTCCACGCTCGTAGAGCCGCGCCAGGATGCCGAGCGTCCCCGCGGAATCGACCGTGCCGAAGAGGATCTCGGCATCCGCACGACCCGCGAGATCCTCGGTGAGGTAGCGCCCGAGCATGCCGTCCCGGCTGGGATCGACGAAGACGACCGGCCCATCCCGCAACAGCGTTTCCACCGCCGCGAGCAGACGCGACCGGTCCACCGCGGGCGTCCCCGCGGCAACAGCCAATTCGCCCGGGTCGACAGGCTCTCGTGACCCGAGCAGATAGCGTGCCGCGAACTTCGACGCGCCCCCGCTGAGCACGGCCGCGAACTGAATCCCACAGGCACGCAATCGATCGTGCACCGCGAGCTGTGCCGCGAGTACCGCGGCGGTCTCCCCGTTCGCGGGCAGCTGTTCCGGCAGTGCTGCGCCACCTTGACCGATCGGCAGCGCACCCGGCGAGAGCAACAGCGCCACTCGCGGCGCGACCGGCTGCTGGCGGTCCGAATCGACGGCAGCGCCGCGTGTCTCGAGCAGATCGGCCAATTCCGTGGTGCTGCTCGCACATACCGCGATGCGATGGCCGAAGTGCGCACGGCCCCGGCCGAGCGTGAAGGCCACATCCGCGAGATCGATCGAATCGTCCCGCAGACGCGCCGCCAGCGAGCCGCACAGGTCCGCGAGCGCCGTCGCCGTCCGCGCCGAAACCCCGATCAGCCGGGGCATCGGCTCGCGACTCGCCTCGGCCGGTTCTGCTTCCGGCTGCGGTACGGCGTCCGGGGCCTGCTGCACGACGCAGTGGGCGTTGGCGCCGCCGAGGCTGTAGGAGCTGACACCCGCCAGGCGCGGGCCGTCGCTCGGCCACGGTCTCGGTTGCGTGACCACCTCGAGGCCGGCCGCCGCCAGGTCGAGATCGCCGGTGGGACGGTGGAAGTGGAGAGAGGGGAAGAGTTGTCCGTCGGCGACCGACAGGACGGCCTTCACCAGGCCGGCCACGCCGGCGGCGTGATCGAGGTGGCCGATATTGGTCTTCACCGATCCGATCGGGAGGGCGGTGGCGCGCTCGGCGAATGCGGTGCGCAGACCCTCCAGTTCGACGGCGTCGCCCAGCCGGGTGGCGGAGCCGTGGGCTTCGAGGTATCCGGCGTCACGGGGATCGGCGCCGGCCTTGCGCCAGGCGCGCGCGATGACCCGGGCCTGTGCGGCGGCGCTGGGGGTGCTGATGGTTGCGGCGGCATGGCCGTTGTGCAGGACGGCGCTGCCCCGGATGACCGCGTAGACCGGAGCACGGTCGGCGCGGGCACGCTCGAGCGTGGTCAGCAGCAGCGCCGCACCGCCTTCGCCGGGGACAGTGCCGTCGGCGTCGGCGTCGAAGGCACGGACCCGGCCGCTCGGTGAGGCGATCTCGGTCATGGTCTGTCCGGCCCAGGCCGGAGCGCCGTGCGCGCGGACGCTGACCCCGCCGGCCAGTGCGTAGTCGGCTTCGCCGCTGCGCAATTCGCGGCAGGCGTGGTGGACGGCGATGAGAGAGGCGTTGCAGCCGCTGTCGACGGCGTAGCAGGGGCCGTCGAAGCCGAGCAGGTGTGCGATGCGGGCCGGGACGCCGAAGGGCAGATTGCCCAGCATGGCGAGGGGGCCCGGGTCGACGGCCATGGCGTGATAGCTGGGCATGGGCGCGCTGAACACCACCGCGGTGGTGGCCGCCCGCAGGGTGGCGGGTGCGTAGCCGGCATCCTCGATGGCGCGGTGCGCCAGCTCCAGGGCGATCCGCTGCTGCGGATCCATCAGGGCCGCTTCGCGTTTGGACAGACCGAAGAACGCGTAGTCGAAGGTGTGGATATCGGCGAGGTGCCCCATGGGCAGATACCGGACGCGGCGGTCCAGGGCGGTCGCCGAGGCGCGAGACTCCGGCATGGGGCCGATCGAATCCCTTCCGGCGGCGAGGTTCTCGCGGAACTCGTCGAGGTTCGCCGCGTCCGGGAAGCGCGCGCCGATGCCGATGACGGCGATGTCGCCGTCGCGTGGTGCGGGTGCGGTCACGATGTCCTTCACACTTCGAATGCCAGGGGAACGTCCGCCGGTGCGGCGGGCTGTAACAGGTCGGCGGGCAGTGCGGCCGCCTGCGCGGCCACGGTGTCCAGATCGAACAGCAGGCCCACCGAGATGGCGTCCGGCCAGCGCGCCTGCAGGCGCATGTGCAGCGCGACCACGCGGTGGGAGTTGCCGCCCACGTCGAGAAAGCGGTCCGCGCGATCGAATTCGTCGTGCAGCAGCACCTCCGACCAGATCTCGCCGAGGGCACGCTCGGTCTCGGTCCAGTCGTCCCGCGACACCGCCTGCCGGACCGTGGAACCGGTCAGCAGCGCGCGCAGCGCCGCCTCGTCGAGCTTGCTGCTGCCGGGCGTGATGGGAAGGGCATCGACGGTCACGAACCGTGCCGGAACCGCTTCCGGCACGAGGTGTTCGGCGCAGAATCCGGCCAACGCGCTCGATGCGGGCGTGGTCGCCGTGGTGTCCAGCGGCACCCAGAAGGCGGCCAGGTACACCGAGTCGTCGACATCGGTGACGGGCAGCACGACCGCTTCACGCACGGCGGGATGGTCTTCCAGCACCGCCTCCACCGCGCCGCGTTCGATCCGCACGCCACGGACCTTCACCTGATTGTCGACCCGGCCGTGGAATTCGATATCTCCGTTCGCGTCCGCGAGGGCGAGGTCGCCGGTGCAGTACATGCGAGCACCCGGTTCGGTGGCGAAGGGGTCGGCCACGAATCGAGTCGCGGTCAGTCCGGGACGGGCCGCGTAACCGTCGGCGATCTGCCCGCCACCGAGGTACAGGTCGCCGCGAGTGCCGCGGCGCACGGGGCGCAGCTTGTCGTCCAGCAGGTGAGCCGTCGTGCCCGCGGCCGGCTTTCCCATCGGGACGACCCGCAGCGGCGTATCCGCGACGTACGGGCCGATGCAGGTGATCGTCGCCTCGGTGGGACCGTATTCGTTGTGCAGCGCCACGGCGGGCAGTACTTCGCGGTGCTCGTCCACCAGGCGCGGCGGGACCGCCTCCCCCGCCAGGATCACCGTTCGCAGCGTCGGCCGCAGCTCGGCCAGCCGCGGCAGCGCCAGTCGATAGAACGACGGTGTCGCGATGAAATGTGAAACACCCCGGCTGCGAGCGAGTTCGGCGACGGCGTCGACATCTCGCACCATCCGGAAATCGGGAAACACGCTTGTGCCGCCGACCGCGAGCGGCCAGACCACACCCAGCAGGGAACCGTCCCAGATCAGCCGCAGGGCCGAGAAGGTGACCAGCGCACCGTCGGTGTGCGCATTGTCCCGGGACCCGATCTGGGTGGCGAGGTTGGCACGGGACACGACCACCGCCTTCGGAACACCGGTCGAGCCGGAGGTGGTGATCGCATAGGCCGGGGCGAGCCGCGACGGCGGGCCGGGCAGCGGGATCTCGGGTGGATCCACCGGCACTGCGATGTCGATCACCGCCGGACCATTCGTCGCGTCCGCCAGCGCCGTCGCCGCCTCGCCCGGAGTGAGCGGATCCCGGCCATCGATGATCACCGCGGCACAGTCCAGTGCCTCCAGCACCGCGCCGAGCGACGACTCGCCGCCGTGGCCGGGTTCGATGACACACCAGGCCGCGGCGGTGCGCAGGGCCGCGATCATGCCGATCACGGTGTCCAGGTTCTGCCGCTGGTAGACGACGACCGTCTGACCGGGCCGCACCCCGGCCACGAGCAGGCGGCGTGCGAGAGCCATTGTCGCGGTGTCCAGTTCGCGGTAGGTGAGCGACCGATCCCCGACCACGACCGCGAGACGATCGGGCACCCGCTCGAACTGGCACATCAGGCCGCCGAGCAGATCCACGCTCATCGGACCACCTCGACATGGCCGGTGCCGCCGATGTTCTCGGCGGGCACGGTGCACACGAGCAGGATGCGATCGCCGTCCTTCTCGGCCACTTCGAACCCGGCGAAGCGCAGGGTCACGAGCATGACCCGATTCCGTGGTGTGGCGACGAATTCCGCCGCAGGCCGCAAACCGGCCGTGTGGGCCCGGCGCACCACCTCGGCGATGAGAGTCGTGCCGACGCCGCGCGACATGACACGACAGGACATGAGCAGCAGGAGCAGAACCGCATCGGGGCCGCGCCGTTCGGTCACTGCCAGCCCGATCGTGCCGTAGCCGCCGAAGCGGTCGGTCAGGGAAGCGACGAGCACCTCGTGACGCGGGGACGCGCACAATGCCCGCAGCTCGTCCATGTCGAAGGTGACGCCGGTGGTGTTGAGCTGGTGGGTGCGTTCGGTCAGCTCGTGTGCGCGCACCAGATCCGCCTCGGTCGCCTCGCCGACGGTCATGACCAGATCCAGCGAGGCCAGGAAATCCGCGTCCGAGCCGCTGAATTCGGCTTCGGATGTTTTGCGCTCCCGTTCCGCGCGATACAGCAACCGGCGCTGCTGTGCCTCGGATGTCGTTGTGGCCGGTATGAATTCGGGAAGGTCGGGGAGTTCCGCGATCCGGTCGGCCGGATAGCATCGGACCTCCGGGAAGGCGGCGGCCACCTCGGCCAGCTCGGCCGGATCGTTGTCGACGAAGGCGATCGTGTCCCGGCCGATATTGAGGGATTCGGCGATCCGGCGAATGGCCTCCGACTTGGGTCCCCAGCTGATCTCGAAGGCCGAGAACATCTCCTCGATACCATGCTTACGCAAATGTGCTGTGGCAACGTCCGGTTCGCCACGGCTTGCGACGGCATGCAGGATGCCGCGTTCATCCAGTGTCCGGATTGCATGCAGCGCTTCCGGTTTCGGTGTGCCGCCGTCCGACTCCAGCACAACGCCGGGCCACACCGTATCGTCGAGATCCCACACCAGGCATTTCACTGTCGCCGCCATTACACCCTCCGTAGCAGGCCGGCGCTCCACGCGGCGACCGGGCTGCTGTTCAACAGCAGCGCGTATGCACCGGGTGCACGGGTGGCCGCGGCAGCATCCAGATTGATCATCATGTCCATCGAGCCCAGGTGGCCGTAGGCCGCGAGATTGGTCCGGCAGACCTTGTCGACCGGGCGATCCAGCGCCTCCTCCCAGAAGGCGAAGGCGCCGGCCGACAGGTTCTGCATGAGGATCGGTCCCACCTCACTGTCTTGAATGCCATTGCGTCGCAGCAGTTCCGGAATAATGGCGTCGAATCGCTTCTTGCTCTCGACCGCGAGCCGGAACGAGTAGGTGGACTCGTCCGCGCACACCTCGGCCCAGTCGCCGGAGCCGATATCGCGGTAGTCGATGTGGAACAGGTCCGCGTATTTGCCTTCGCTGCGCACGATCTGGTCGACGAACTCCCAGCGGCCGGGGCCGGAGGTGGTGACCAGCAGTGCGGCCGCACCATCACCGAGCAATGTCATGGGGGCGCGGTATCGATTCCGGGTGGGCGTCCTGGCGGCTGTGACCACCAGGACATTGCGGCAGTGGGCATCCGCGCGAACCAGGCTCGCCGCGAGAGTCAGTGCGGCGGAGACGGATACGCAGCCGAGGTCCCCGGCCGCCGTGGTGAAGGCGCGGGCCGCGCCGATCCGGTGTTGCAGCCGGGTCGCTTCCGAGGCGAGCAGGTACTGCGGCGCGCGGCCGGTGACCAGAATCAGCGCGTCCAACTCGGCGGCCGCGAGACCGGCCTCGTCCAGCGCCGCGCGCGCCGCCTCGGCGGCGAGATCGACCTCGGTCATGCCGTCAGCGGTGCGCACCGTGTCGATGCCCAGGGCCAGAGCGTGTTCCCGGCGGTTCGTGGGCAAGTCGGCCAACTCCGCCAGCGTGGCGACCGCGGCGATCCGGTCCGGGAACCAGGTCGCGACCGGACCCAGTAGCACGCGTTCGTTCATGATCGCGCACCCCGCATGGCGTGCTCGCCCATGGCCACCTCGGCGACCTCCTGTGCTCCCTCGATGATCTGCATGACTTTGGCGTCGCGATAGAAGCGGCCGATCCGGCTGTCCGGTTCGCAGCCCGCCGCGCCGAGTACCTGCACGGCCCGTTCGCTGACCGCCGCCGCGACACCGGCGGCGGCGTATTTGGCGGCAATCGTGAAGATCAGCGCCTGGGGCGATCCCGCGATCCGGGCATCGGCCGCGCGTTCGCAGAGGGCTTGCGCACCTTCCACATCCGCCCAGCAGCGGCCGAGCGTGGCGCGGATCAGCTGATGTTCGGCCAGCGCGGTGCCGCCCTGGACGCGGGTGGCCGCATGGGCGGCCGCATCGCCGAGGCAGGCGCGGGCCAGCCCGACACCACCCCAGGCGACGGTGTAGCGGCCGTGATCCAATGCGGTGCCGAGAACATGGGACAGCCCGAACCCCGGTGGTGCGATCAGTTGGGTGGCGGGTATGCGCACGCGGTCGAACCGGACGGTCGCCAGCCGCGCACCGCGCAACCCGAGACCGCTCTCGGCAGGTTCCACTCCGACCCCGGGCCGATCCCGATCCACCAGTGCGGCACACAGTCCGCCCGGCGCTCTACCGAGCACGAGGTAGACGTCCGCACGCTGACCGAAGGTCACCCACAGCTTGGTGCCGGACACCAGGATATCCGTGCCCTCGGGCTCGAAAGCCGTAGTGACAGCGGACAACTCGGTTCCGGCGCCGGCCTCGGTCCCCGCCAGCGCGGCGATGACCTCACCGGCGGTGAGCCGGGGCAGCCACGCCTCGCGCTGCGCGGCCGTACCCCACCGATCCACCGCGGCGGCCACCATGCCGTGCACGGTCACCAGCGAACGCAGGCTGGTGCACGCGTGCCCGAGCGTCGCGGCCAATCGCCCGAGCTCCCGCGCATCGAGCTCCGCACCACCGAAGCACGCGGGCCGATCCGCTCCCAGCAGCCCGTTCCGAGCCGCAAGCTCGATCATCTCGTCGGGCAGACCGTCCCGATCCCACCGTGCCGCATCGCGGGTCGCAGCCTGCACGAGGTCGTCCACTTCGATCACGAGTGGCTGTCCCCGCCCAGCTTGCGGACAACGAAGGCCGCCGCACGCGCGGCACTCCGAAAGTTGTCGAGCTCGAGATCATCGACGTCGACCGAGATCCCGTAGGTGCTCTCCACGTGCACGACAATCTCCAGCGCCCGCAGTGAATTCACCAGCCCGAGCGCGAAAATGTCGTCCTCCGGCGCCAATTCGATCTCGGCCATCGACCCGAAGTAGGCCAGCAACTCCTGCGTCAGCTCCGCCCAATGCCACACGCCCCGCGCCAGATCCTCCACCAACACTCCCTCTCAACGACCTCTCACGGCGAGCACGTCAACCCGTCCTCCCGCGTAGACCACGACACCATCGCGGCTTTTCCCGGACAAGCCCCGGGTTTCACGGGCGGACCGGCACGGAGGCCACGCAGAAGGCTTCGAGTCCTGCCTCGCGCACACCTTCGCGGCATGCGTGCCACTTCTGACGGACCGGTGTTCGAGTGCACGGGAACACACGGAAGGCTAACCAGTGGCAATCACTGATGTGCTGCACAAACTCCTGGCGCGAACGCCAGGTTCCAGCGCCCTCGACACCCGGGCTCGTGGCGTACGGGGGCCTCCGATGATCGCCCCCGTCGTCCCGCCCCACGCTCCATTGCACGAGTTGCTCCACGGGCAGCCGACTCGGCCCGTTCCGGCCGGAACCAGCAACGAAGATGTCATCTACGGCGTGTCGACCGTCGGCGCCGGCGGCTGGATCCTCGATCGGCGGACAGCGTGGACCGGTGCGAGAACCAGCGTGGTGAGCAGATGTCGGATTTCGTTGCGGGTCAACGTAATCAGGCCGGTGGAGAGCGTGCCGGTGCGGTGGGCGACAGCCCGAACGCATCGAACACGGTTGGGTGCTCCCCATCGGCCGAACCTGATGGTTCGCCAGGAAGGACCGAAGCGGCGGGGCCAGCTCCATCGGGGCGGGCATCAGCGAGCAGTGGGTAGCGATCTCGCTAATCGGCACAACGACAGCGCGCCGATCGCGCCGGAGGAGATCGTGAGTGTGAACCACAGCCACTGCCAGGTCGGTGGCAACGGAATCAGCACGATCGTGACCAGCGAATAGAGCAGGGCGGCGCGGCGTAGTCGGCGCTCGCTCGCCAATTGTCGCCGTAACCGGGCATCTCTGGTCACCGACCGCGCCTGGTTACCGCCGCCTGCCACCAGCTGCCGCCACGTGTGCAGTGTGAGCAGGCACGAGCCCAGCAGGAACGCGAGACCGAGGAGTTGGGTCCACTCCGGCGCACGCGGCACGCCCGGATGAGCGAAGGGGACGGTGACGAGCGCCAGCACCTGCGCGGCCGTCGCCTCGAGCGCGCGGCGCCGGCTCATCGGGTCCAGGTGTTGCATCGGCCAGACCCGGTTCACGAGCGCTGCTGGCGGAAAGCATCTCACGATATCTATCATTCTCCATACGATCGTTTCAGATATGATAGGAGACCTGATGAAGGTACTGGCATTGGGCGGACCCGGCGCGATGGGAGCCGTGGCCGTGCGCACCGCGGCGCGGCTACCTGGCATCGACGAGATAGTGGTGGCCGACCGCGATCTCGGTGCGGCCCAACGGTTCGCCGCGGCCGCAGCCGCCGCGGGCCTCTCGATCCGCGCGCGGCACGTCGACGTCACCGATCCGACCGTCCTGCGCGATGCCCTGCGCGACGCCGACGTCGTGCTCAATACCGTTGGCCCGTATTACCGATTCGGCCTGCCAGTGCTGGAGGCCGCGATCGAAACCGGCACGCACTATCTCGACCTGTGCGACGACTGGGAGCCGACGCTGCGGATGCTCGACCTCGACGCCGCCGCGCGGGAGGCGGGTGTCTGCGCCGTCATCGGAATGGGCGCGAGCCCCGGGATCAGCAATCTGCTCGCCGTCGTCGCGGCCCGCGAACTGGATTCCGTCGAGGACTTCTACACCGCCTGGCCGGTCGATGTGCCGGCGGGCCACACGGAGTCCTTGCCGCGCAACGGCAATGGCGGACATCCGCCGGCCGCGGTGGTGCACTGGATGGAACAGATCAGCGGAACCATCGCCGTCATCGGCGCCGGCCGGTTGACCCACGAGTCCCCGCTGCGGCCGGTGCCCCTCGACCTGCCCGGCGGCCGGCGCGGTACCGGCTACACGGTCGGACACCCCGAACCCGTGACCCTCCAGCGCATGCTGCAGCCCTCGGGCGCGGCGGCAACCCTCATGATCGTCACGCCGGGCACCGCGGCATTTCTCGACGTGCTGCGTCGCGATATCGACACCGGAAAGCTGACCAACGAGACCGCCGCCGCGGAAATGATGAAACCCGGTCTGCTGCGCGGCATCCGGTCCCTGCTCGCGGCGGGACGGTTCCGCTCCCCCGAGACGTTGCCGCTGTTCTTCGCCGCGGTCCGCGGCAGCCGTGACGGACTATCGCAACTGGTCCTGGCCCGCGTAGCCGACGATTCCGCCTCCGGTGCACCGCTTTTCATCGACGATATGAGCCGCGCGACCGGAATCCCGCTGGCACTGGGCCTATCCCAGGTCATCGACGGCACCGCACGCCGGCCGGGCGTCCATCCCCCGGAAGCCGTGATCGACCCGGACCGCTTCTTCCGCGACCTGCGCCCCCATCTCGGAGACATCGGCGACGGTCCCGCCGTGGTCGTCGAACGAGTATCCCGCACCGCCGCGTCCACGCGCTGACCTCAGGAGCACCCATGTCCACCACACCCGGCAAGATCCGCCTTCGCCGTGCCCTCGGCACCGGATTCCTCGGAGCAGCACTGCTTTTCGGATCGGCCCCGGCATCCGCCGACCCCGGCGATCAGAGCCCGACCCCGCCGGGCCCGTCGGCCGGATCCAGCCCGCCGCAGTTGTCGCACGGCGGCGACGTCAACCCGCCCACATGGAAACGCCTACCCCGCGCCGATGGGCACGGCTGGGTCGTGTGCCGCCCGCGAGCCCGGTGCTGAGTCACCCCAATTCCTGGGGACTACGCATGCGAGCCTCGGCGAACCCGTTCGACGGGTTGGTGTAGATCCTCACGCAAAGTCCATCGGGGGTGCGGAATTCGATCAGGTGTCCGATGAATCCAGTGAGGATGGGTGAGTGCTCGATGCCGACCGCGTCGAGATGGGCCACCCAGGCCCGCAGGTCCTCGATCCCGTCGACGCCGAGGGTGACCGGATCGAAGCCCGCGATCGCGGTGGCCGCCACCGGATTCAGGCGCAATTCCACCGGGATCGCGACGCCGGGCAGCAGCATGATGACGCCGAACAGGGTGCCGTCGGGATGGCGGTGGTCGAAGCTCTCCACTCGTCGCGCGCCGAGCGCGGTCTCGAACCAGGCGATGCCGGTCGGCAGATCGGACACGGGCAGCTTCAGATGGTGCACACCGGCGAGACAGGGGGCCACGGCGATCTCGTTTCGACTTTGACGGAACAGATAGTTAGGTGCCATATTAAATCCATGGCGATGGATCCGGACGACGATCTCGTGGCTCCCACCCTGGAACAGGCGCGATCGCAGATCCGGCGCTACAGCCTCGAAGACGACATCGACCCGCAGGTCGTGCTCGTCGCCGTGCGGCTGCTGGCCACCGGTACCAGGCTCACCCAGGCGACCGAGGCGCATTTCGCGCGATTCGGACTCTCGGCCGGACGCTACCGCCTGCTCGCCGCACTGGAGGACGCCGAGGGCGAGCTGGCGCCCTCACAGCTGGCAGCCGTGCTCGGCGTCACGCGCGCAACGGTTACCGGGCTCATCACCGGCCTGGAACAGCAGGGACTGGTCTGCCGCCGCGCCTCGGCGGAGGACGGCCGTGCCGTGATGGTGGTGCTCACCGCACGCGGCGCACGGAAGCTGCGCGACACGGCTCCCGAGCATTTCGGCCGCCTGCAGGCCATGGCCGGCGCGCTCACCGCGCAGGAGCGCGCCACCTTCCTCGACCTACTCGAACGCATCGGCCGGGGCATCGGCGCACTCGCGGCGGACTGAGCGCGAAAAATTACCTCCCGGCACTTCGCGCCGACCATATAGTTAGGTAGCTAATCACGTGCATACAACGGTCGCGCCGCCCAGATTCGCGCTGTGGCGGGAAGTCCTGTTCGCCTACCTGGCGCCGGCGTTGAGCGCGGGAGTGGGCGGATTGCTCACCGGCAGGACCGAACTGGCGCTGGCGGCGCTGACATCGATCGCGGGCACATCCGCGGTCGTCGCCTTCCTGCTCGGACTCTGGCTTCGGCACCGGGGAGCCCGGTGGACGTGGCCGCGGCGGGTGCCGCCGGCCGCGCTCGCGGCGGGGTTCGCGCTCGCAGCCGCCGCCTTCGGAGGGCTGATCGCCCAATTACTTTCCTGCACACCATGGTTCCCCGATCGCATTCGCATCGATTTCCCGATCGCCGCCGCCCTGGCCGCCGCGATCATCACGTGGCGCTGGTGTGCCATCCGCCGAAAGGACGACTACCGATGACATCCCACGCTTCCCCCGATCGCCGTGCCCGAGCGCTCCGGCTCGCCGCCGCGACGTTGATTTCGGCCACACTGGCCATCGGCGGTCCGGGCACCGCCGCCGCGGAGGCCCCCGCGGGTCTCGACTTCTACACGCCCGCAGCCGATCTCGTTCCCGGCCCGCACGGATCGGTGATCTGGTCCCGTTCGCTCACTGGTGACCCGGGCCTGGAACGCGCACGCAATAGCCTGGTCCTGTACCGCTCGGTCGATGCGAATGGGAACGACGTGCCGGTCTCAGGCACCGTGTCCGTCCCCGAGGGCACTCCCCCGCCGGGCGGCTGGCCGCTCATCTCGTGGGCGCACGGCACCACCGGTATCGCCGACGGTTGCGCGCCGTCCCGTGACACCGGCCCGGACTATCCCTCGCACGGCTACACCTCCCGCGTGCGCATCGTCCAGCAGCGACTGCTCGACGCCGGATACGCGGTGGCGCAAACCGATTACCAGGGTTTGGGCACCCCCGGCCGGCACGGCTATCTCATCGGTGTGACCGAGGCCCGCGCGATCGCCGACATGGCGCTGGCCGCCCGCGAGATCGCCCCCGAGATCGGCGCCCGCTGGGCGACCATCGGCCATTCCCAGGGCGGCCAGGCGGCCGTCTTCACCGCCGCGCTCGGCCAGGAGTGGGCCCCGCAACTGCGCTTCGCCGGCGCCGTGGCGATCGCTCCCGGCAGCAATTCCCGTGCGCGCCTGGAGATCCTGCGTGCCGCGTCCGCCGCCGGCCCGGCCGCGAATCGCCTCGCCCCGCCGGGCGCACTGGCTTTCCTCCCACTGCTCGTCGAGGGCGCCCGCACCGCCGCTGACATCGACCCCGCCCGCTTCCTGACTCCGGAGGCCATCGCCCGCCTACCGTTGGCGCACGACTACTGCATCGGCGATCTGATGGAACCCGATCAATGGGGCGACCTCACACCCCAGCAGGTGATGCAACCGACCGCGGACCTGTCCCAGCTGTCCCCGATCCTCGACCAGAACGAGCCCGGCACAGCCCATTTCGACCGGCCCCTACTGGTCATGCAGGGCCGCCGCGACACCATCGTCCTCCCCCTGGGCACCGACGCGACCGTCACCGCCCTGCTCGCCGGCGGCCAACCGGTCGATTACCACACCACCGAATACGCGACCGACGACCACTACACCATCCTCGACAACGGCTACCCGGCCCTCCTCGCATGGACCAACACCCGCTTCGACCGCTGACAACAAAAAAGACCGGTCACCACGGTGAATGTGGTGACCGGCCATTTGAGTGGTCCTAAGACCGTGTCTCACGTCGTTGTGATCCGTTCACGGCGCGTCGGAATGCGGTGTGCCGCATGATGTTCGATTCGTGACCGACGAGTTGTCGAAACGCCTTGTCCCGGACGAGTTGTGGGCTCTGGTCGAGCCGTTGATCCCGAAGTTCGAGCCGCGTCCCCAAGGCGGCGGTACCGCCCCGGTCGAGGATCGGGCGGTGTTCACCGCCGTGGTGTTCGTGCTGACCAGCGGCTGTGCGTGGCGGATGCTGCCGCCGTCGTTCGGGGTCACCGTGCCCACGGCGCATCGCCGCTTCACCGGCTGGACCGAGGCGGGGCTGTGGCGGCGTCTGCATTGTGCGGTGCTCGACGAGCTGGGCAGCCGCGGCTTGATCGACTGGTCGCGGGTGGTGATCGACGCGGCATCGGTGCGGGCGAAAAAGGGGGACCTTTGACCGGGCCGAGTCCGGTCGATCGGGGCAAACCGGGCTCGAAGATCCACGTGCTGTCCGAGCGCGCGGGAATCCCTGTGTCGGTGGGGGTTTCGGCGGCCAACACCAACGACATCGAGGCGCTGAAACCGTTGGTGAAGGCCGTGCCGGCGATCCGGTCGCGGCGCGGTCCACGCCGCCGCCGACCCGACAAGCTGCACGCCGACAAAGCATACGATTCCGCCGAATCGCGTCGTTGGCTGCGGGCGCGCGGGATCGTTGCTCGGATCGCCCGCAAGGGCATCGAATCCTCACAACGCCTCGGACGCCACCGCTGGCTGATCGAACGGACGATTTCCTGGCTGACCGGCTACCACCGGCTCAACATCCGCTACGACCGCAAGGCCACTCATTTTCTGGGGTTCCTCACCCTCGCCGCGGCCCTGACCTGCTACAAGAAACTCGCGAAATCGACCACGTGAGACACGGTCTAACCATGATCAATCCGAGCCACCCGACGGCAGCGGGCCCGAAACTCTGGGTCAAGCCGGTGGGCACTCGCCGGACATCTCGAGCTGGCGGTGGCCGCCAACGGGACCCGGTCAGAGGTCTGCGGTTAGTCGAACGTCCACGACCGCGGTGATGTCCGGCCCGGCGCCTGGCAGCGCTTTTCGCCACCGTTCAGGGTACTTGGGTACCATGGTTCCATGGAGGCACCATGACCACGCCAGCTACCGGCGCACCCAAGCGGCCAGCGCCCCTGAAGATCGACGCAACCACCGACGAACTCATCTCCCAGGCAGCCCACTTCCTCGGCATGACCAAGAAGGACTTCGTCGCCGAGGCTGCCCGCGTGTACCTGGAACAGAAGAGACAGGAGATCCGTCGCGGCATGATCGAGTCGATGAAAGTCCTCGACGGATCCCTCGGCGCCAGCGTCGCGATGCTGACCGGCCTATCCCCCCAGCAGATCGAAGAACTCGGAGGCGTCGGCGACTGGGAGGAATGAGACGATGACCGTGCGGCCGACACTGCGTTGCGTGCGCGAGGACCTGCGTCTTCCACTTCCTCCCGTCAACATCCCGCTGGACCTGATCGATCACCCGATCCTGGTCAAGGCGCGAGAACAGTTCGCCAACCCCGGCACTCCACACGAGCGCATCCGCGCCATCGACGACACAGTCCTGTTCAAGGTCAAGGTGAACCGTTGGCGAGGCGCCGTCTACCTCGACGAGCCGGACGCCGAGATTCCGGCATGGCTCGTCTGTGCCGGAACTCGCGAAGACGGTTCCGCCAACGACTTCTACACAGCCCTGCAGCATCAATGCCAGAACGCTCGACAGCGCTACAACGCCGCAAACGACAAGTCACTCACTACCGATACCCATAGCCGACATTTCTTGCCGGACAACGACGATCACGACCGATACCGGCTCCAATCAGCCACCCGATTCGCGCGTCGATTGAACACGGCGATCGCCGAACTCGTCATCGGATCACTGCACGACGGCCACGAACACGCCGTCGATCTGGCCGGATTCCGCCTCGGCGTTCAGGTTCGCGCGGACCATGGCCACGAAGCCTATGTGGCCATCCGAATCACCGGCTCGGTCCCGCCCAACCTCATCGCCGTCATCCTGCATCGAGTCCCCGGCTGCGCACCCGATGGTTGGTTTCCCGAATCCTCCCTCCCCGAACGCGAACTCATGCCCGCCGAACAGGTCTGGTCCAACCTCATGGACCCCGAACAAGCCGCTCGGCTGCTGGCACGAGACGACTGACGCCGCGCCGCGGCGTTCTCCGTCGCCCGAGTCCCTCCGTGGTCGAACAGTGAGCGTGAACCGAGTTTCGCCGACAAGTTCGATGATCGTGCCGACTCCGGGTGCGACTGGCTCGTCCCACGTTTCGCGGCCAGGTGTATGACACCGTACGCAAGGTCCATTCCAAGCGAGTCATCCGTGGTTTGGAGCTGTTCCCCACGTATCTGGCGGCTGCGAAGTTCCTACTGCGTGTGCTGGCTCGAAGGAGCGACCAGCGTCGGCATGTCTCCGAGAAGACAGCACCGGAACCTGATCTGCGTCGCCAGTAAATCCAGCCTCGTGCCTCGGCCTACACGCCTACGCGGTCCAGTACAACGGCGAAGAGAACAAGGCCAACGACCAACCACACCAACGGCATAACCGCCACTCCATGTCCTGGGCTCGACGATACCCGGCGGACTGTTGCCGATCCGGACGCCGCGTCCTCGGCATTACGGTGCGCTCGGCCGGCCGCGGCCTGACGGGTCCGAACAGCCCCGTCAGCGGCTCGAGCGATCACTTTGGTCGAGTGAAGCCGCCGGATGGTGCCAAAGGCGAGGTTGAGGTGTCGAAACAGCCAGGGCGGCAGGGGTATTCAATCTCGTTCGGAGGTCATTTCAGTCGTGGGTTCACCCGGCAGTTGGTGTGGAGGAATCGGGCGGTGCCGTTGGTGAAGTCGTAGATAGCGACCGTCTGGGTGTCCTCCAATGGATCCGCCGGTGGCATCAGGAAATGTGTCTCGCTCACCGGGAGCAGCTTGTATCTGATGCGATCTGGCCTCTGTAGGAACTGTGCCTGCATCGGGTCGAGGACCAGGGTCAGGTACAGCGTTCCGCCTTCGACTGACACCTCGTAGCGTGCGCCGGGGCGCCCGTAGATGCCCTCGTATCTGGACAGGTCGAGTGTCAGCGTCGTGTCCGGTAGGGGCAGGTCCGTGATGGTGACCATGCCGAGGTCGGTCAGGATCTCGTTGAACACCTTGCGGTAGAAGCTTTCCCGCGGGCCGCCGTTGGTCAGCATGACGATGGCGGTGTTGGAGTCCGGCAGGAGCCGGAGCCTGGCGTTCTGACCGATCGTGCTGCCATCGGTGGCGTAGACGGTTTCGCCGTGCCAGTCACACACGATGAGCCCGAGCGCCCATTCCGGCCCGAACATGTAGGGATCCGGTACGGGTACCCGCGAGCGCATCATCTCCCGGATGCTTTCGGCCGAGACGATGCGCTTTCCGTTCGGCGCCATGCCCTCGTTGAGCAGGACGTGCGCCATCGTGAGCACTTCCCTGGTCGTGGAGGTGATGCCCCCGCCAGGGCCGAAGGCACGCGGCAGGTAGTCGATCGGGGTGAGGATGGGGCCCTCGTCCAGGGAACGGATCAGATGCCCTGTCGCGGCCCGGGTTTCGTCCACCTGCTCGCGCCGGCTGCTCGTACTGGTCAGGCCCATGGGATCGAAGAGGCGATCCCGCATGACATCGTCCCAGCGTTTGCCGTCGAGCACCTCCAGGATCCGCGCGAGAACGGCATAGCCCAGCGCCGCGCTGTAGCCATGGGTGTGACCGAGCGGGAACACTTGCGGCGCGTCGGTGATGTCGGCGACCATGCGCTCGTAGACGTCGTCGTCTTCGCCGGGATCGCCGTAGGCTTCCTCGATGCCGTTGGTGTGGTTGAGCAGGTGACGAGCAGTGACCTTGGCGCTCGTCTCGGGATCGGCCACGGTGAAACCGGGCAGGTAGGTCCGTACCGGTTCGTCCAGATCGGCTTTCCCCTCGTCGACGAGCTGCATGAAGGCCAGTGCGGTCCACGTTTTGGTCATGGAGCCGCATTGGTAGACGGTGTCGGGCATCGCGGGTTCCCCGGTTTCCACGTTTTTGACGCCGACCGCGAATTCGGCGATCTCTCCGTCGTGGAGCACACCGATCGCGGCGCTCGGGATTCCGTACTCCGCGAGCAGTGCGGTGACCCGGGCTTGAAGCCGTGCCATGTCGACTGTCATCGCGGGAGACCGACTGCGTTCGCGGCGTCTGCTTCGAAGTACTCCGTCCTGGCGTAGGCACCGGCGTGTGTCTCGAAGAAGTCCCGGACACCCTCGATCGAGTCGGCGGTGATGATGTTCACCGCCTTGGCGCCGTCCTTGCTCGCGACTGCCACCTTCCAGGTGGCGCCCTTGGGGAGCTTGGCGTGTGCCTTCTTCAGGCCACCCCAGAACTTGCCGTCGTCCGAAACGGTCGACACGGCCATCACGTGCATTGTCACGTCCTCTCTTTCCAGATGAGAAAAAGCTACGTTGCGTTTCAATCATCGTCAACGAAAGGCTGGACAAAATCCGAGATAGACGCCAATCATTGCAATAGAATTGTCAACAAATGCAACTATCTTGAGCTTGTCGTTGCAATGTACTGTGGATGAACGCAAGGACAGGAGGTATGCCGGTGCCAGGAGGCAGACTGACCCACACGGACCGCCGCCGCATCGCGGCGTGGCTGGCCGACGGGCTCGGGTACGCCGAGATCGGCCGCCGGCTCGGCCGACCGACCTCGACGATCAGTCGCGAGGTCGAACGCAACGGCACACCCGGCGACTACTCGGCCGAGCACGCGCAGCAGGCCGCTGGCGACCGCGCCCGCCGCCGCAAACCGGCCCGGCCCGCCGCATCCACGATCGATGCGCAGCCGTCCGCGGCGGTACGCGGCTTCGTGGACCGGTTCGCGACCCTGCTGGCCGCGACCGGCCTGCCCCGGATGACCGCGCGGGTGTTCGTCCGCCTGCTCACCGCCGACGCCGACGGGCTGACCGCAGCCGACCTGGTGCGCGAGCTACAGGTCAGTCCGGCGTCGGTATCCAAGTCCATCGGCTACCTCGAGGCCATGGAATTGGTGGTGCGCCAACCGGATTCGGGTGGTCGCCGCCAGCGGTACCTCATCGACGACGACGTCTGGCTCCGGGCCTGGCAGGCCGACACCGGCGCACACGGCGAGATAGCGATCGCCGCACAGCAGGGCATCGAGATCTTCGGTGCCGACACCACCCCTGGCGCCCGCCTCGCCAAGATGGGCCAGTTCTTCGCCCGGCTCAGCGAGCAGATGCGCGGCAGCCGCCTCGCCGAGACCCTCGGCTACGACGCACTGACCGTGCTCGCAGCCCTTGTCCACGCCCGTCGACCGCTCGACCTGAGCGCGCTGGCCATCGCGCTCGACTGGCCCCGGGACCGCACCATCGCAGCCCTCGACGCGATCCAACGTCAACCAGCTGTCGCTGATCCCTTCCTCCTGCAAGCCATCGGGCCCACGACGTACACCCTCACCACGAGACCCGACCGCCTGAGCCCGGCACAACGCGAAGCACTCGAGGAATGAGCAGGCGAGCTGCTTCAGTGCATCGTCGACTTCGGCGCGACGCCGCATGGAGCTTCAGCGACCGCGGAAAATCGCTCGCACATCGGCATCATGGCGCGTTCGGCCGGCCTCGGATGGCCACGGCCAGTTGATCTTCCGCCGATCCCCTTGCTGTCTCTACCAGTCGCCGGCGTTCAGCCATAACCGGGAACATGCTGCCAAGCAACGCATTCCGGAATCGGTGGTTCCAACCATGATCAACCCGAACCACCCCACAACCCCTGGACCGCGATGGCGGAATCCTCGACCACGATCGACGACGGTCCTGAAACCTACCGGTCAGGACCGCCCTCAACCGGGCTACCGGGCGGGTCCGTCGCTGTTGCGGAGCCGCGCGGCGCGGCCTTGGAAGTGCAGATACCGCTCGTTGCCGGCCGTCTGGTGGAAGGTCACCGGCTTCCACGGGCCGAGTGGGGAGGTGCGGACCGCGAACTCGTTCTCGGTGATCGGTATCAGTGGCAGTTCGGTTTCGGGTTCGTACTCGGCGAGCATGCCGGTGCCGGTCGTCCGCAGCAGCAGGCCTTCGGGGGTATCGACCACCTCGATCCGGGCACCGGCTTGCTCGTACACGCCGGTGTAGCGCTGCGCGTTCACCTCGATCGGATCGGTTGCAGGACCGTAGGGTTCCGGTGCGGCGACGCCGGCCAGGGCGGCGATCTCGGCGGAGAGCTCCTCGAACAGATCGACGGCTATGCCGTTGGTGAGCACGGCGAACGCGAGCCGATGGTCGGGGAGAATTTGCAGCAGGGCGGTCTGACCGAGGGTTCCGCCGCCGTGACCGATCACCCGATGGCCGTTCCAGTCGGTGCGCCACCAGCCCAGCCCCCAGGATTCGGCCCGGAGCGGATTCGGCTGGGGCAGAACGACTTGCTCGGCCTGCATCTGCTGGACCGAGTCGGCGGCGAGCAGTCGTTGGCCGTCCGGGGCCACGCCCTCGGCGAGGTGGAGCCGGGCGAAGGTCAGCACATCGCGAGCGGTAGTGGCGATCAACCCCGCGGGCCCGGCGTGCCGAGGCAGAACCCAGCGGTCTGCTCGGCGGTACCCGCCGTCCGGCCCCGGCAGGTGCCCGGTCGCGGCCCGGTGCAACAGGGCTTCCTCGGGCAGTGTCACCGTGTGCCGCAAGCCCAGTGGCTCGAAAACCAGCTCCCGCATGGCCTGATCCCAGGTCATCCCGGTCAGCACCTCGATGACCCGGCCGGCCAGACTGAATCCCGCATTGCAGTAGGACCAGAGCGTGTCGACCGGGAGGATGCACTCGGCGTGCGCCAACTCCTCGACGTACCGTTCGAGGCAGTCGTCACCGCGTCCGGACTCCTCGGTGAAAACGTCACCATCGATGCCACCGGTGTGTGTGAGCAGATGGCGCATGGTGATTCGGGCGGTGGTGTCCGGATCGGACAGACGCAACTCCGGCAGCACCTCGACCAGCGGCGTATCGAGATCGAGCTTGCCCTGATCCACGAGGCGCAACACCGCGGTCGCGGTCCACACCTTGCTGATGGATCCGATCTGGAACAGCGAGTCGGCGGTGGCCGGAACGCCGGTCTCGATGTTCAACACGCCGTGCGCGGTCTCGATCACCTCCTCGCCGTGCGAAATGGCAAGCACCGCACCGGGAATGCCATGACGGGCCGCGAGCAGGTCGAGCCGCCGCTGCCAGTGGGCGGCATCCAGCGGTGCGATAGCGGCTCGGGAACCCGCCGGGCTGTGTGTTCGCGTGTGCCCGATGACCCAGTCGATGATTCGGCGGTTGTAGTCCGCGCGGTGCGATGGTCTGCCATCGAGGATGAACATGTGCGACGCGCCGGGGTAGATCACCAACTCGGCCGGCACGCCGCGATCCCGCAGCGCGTTGTACCACTGCTCGGCCTGACCGACTGGACAGCGCAGATCATCCGCACCCTGCAGTACCAGGGTCGGCGTGCTGACCTTGTCGACATGAGCCAGCGGCGACAGGGCGGCGACGGCCGCGGGGTCGTCCCAGAAAGTGGTCCCGAACTCGACCCGGGCGAAGTAGTCCCCCACGTCGGAGGTGCCCATGAAGCTCGTCGGATCGCAGACCACGCCACCGGCGACCACCGCGGCGAATCGGCTGGTGCGGGCCGGCAGCCAGCAGGCCGCGAAACCGCCATAGCTGTAGCCGCACAGGGCGATTCGCTTCGGATCGACCAGCCCCTCGTCGATCAGCAGGTCGATGGGCTCGAGGAAGTCACGTTCGTCACCCACACCCCACGCGCCGACCGCGGCGCGCAGGAACGTCTCTCCATATCCGTCGCTGCCCCGCGGGTTGAGCAGCAGCACCGTCCAGCCACGGGCGGCCAGCACCTGATGGTAGGCATGGGCGCTGTCCCACACCGCATTCCACGCATTGTGCGGTCCGCCGTGTACATCCACCAGCAGCGGCCCTTTCGCCACGGCCGGATCGCCGAGCAGCCAGCCGTGCACCTCGGTACCGTCGGAGACGGTGAACACCCGTTCCCGCACCGGAACCGGCGTGACATCGGGCAAGGCGGTCGCGGTATGCGCAGTGAGGACGCTTTCGGCGCCGCTGTCCAGATCGAGCACCATGATCTCGCCGAAACTCCCCGCGCCGGAGACGATCACGGCGGCGACGCCCGCCGCGGCGGCGACCGACAAGCCCGACACCACGCGATCGCCGCCCACCAGCTTGCGCACGCCCGCCTCGTCGCACCGGTAGAGGTGAGTGCACCCGCGGTCGCGCACGCAGAACAGCACCCCGCCGCCGGCGATCGAGTACGGCAGCGCACCGGGATAGCCGGAAGCGCCGGCCATGAGATTGCGATCGAATCCCGCTGTCAGATCCTTGGTTTCGCCGCCATCGACCGGGATCCGGTACAGCCGGTTGTTGCGCACCTCGATATCCGGAGTGGCGATCGCGAGCAGATTGTCGCCGTCCGCACCCCAGATCACCGCCCCCGCAACGCCGTCGAGGGGGCCGATCCGGTCGGGGATGGTCCGGGTGAGCGCGGCGTCGACGATTCGCGCCGCGGCGGCACTCACGGAGAGGTCATCGGTCATGGAGTCCGCGAAGGCCAGGCGCGTGCCGTCCGGCGACCAGGACGGCGTCCCGGCGTGGAAGTCGCCGTCGGTCACCTGCCGTACCGAACGGTCGGTGAGGTCGAGTACGAACAGGTGCGACCGCAGGCCGTGCAGCATGCCGGTGCCGTCGAACTTGTAGTGCCGCCGCGCGATCCGTGCCGGGGCCATCGGGTCGAAGCCGCCCGATGCCGCGCTTTCGTGTGGTGCGGCGATATCGACCGGCGCGGTGAACGCGATCCGGGTGCCGTCGGGGCTCCACACCGGCACTCCGGCACCCAGCCGGAGTTCGGTCAGTCGCTCCGGTTCACCACCGTCGGCGGGCAACAGCCAGAGCTGGGCCGGTCCCGCATCGGCACGCAAGAAAGCGATCGAGCGTCCGTCCGGAGACCATCGCGGACTGGTGTCGGCGACACCGCGGGTGAGCCTGACCGGTTCGCCACCCGGCCGGACCTGCCACAGCGACCGGTTGTCACGGTCGCCGTCGCGGTCCACGGTCCGCAGCACGTACACCACGCGGCTGCCGTCGGGTGCGATCGCCGGGTCCGACGGCAACGCCACCCGATCCAGGTCGGCGAGCTCCAGGGGTCGAGGATTCGTCACGTCATTGCTCCTTCTCCGTTCGGTTGCTCCATGGTGGTGGCGAGAATTCGCGGCGGCCTCGTGGCCGACGACGAACCGGCGGCGCCGGATTCATGCGTCCCGACGAGGCGCGCCACCGCCGTCGGCTCGATGCTCGAGGAGCCGCACTGCGCCGGAACGTTTTCGGTGATCAGGGGTGCGGCCGGTTGAGGAAGGAGCGGTATGTCTGGATCGCAGAGCTCACGGATGCCCGAAAGAGTGGTGATCGTCGGAGCCGGGATCGTCGGCCTGTCGTGCGCGTGGTCGCTGCAGGAGCGCGGCGTCGAGGTGGAGGTGCTCGACCGGGCGCATCCCGGCGCGGGCGCTTCCTGGGGTAATGCCGGATATCTGACGCCCTCGCTCACCGTGCCGCTCCCCGAGCCGTCCCTGCTGCGTTACGGGATCCGCGCCGTGCTCGATCCGCGCTCGCCGGTCCGGCTGCCGGTCCGCGCGGACGCCGCGCTCGCCCGTTTCCTGCTGCGGACGATCCGGCATTGCACCGGCGCCCGGTGGGCGCAGGCGATGGCGATCTATCGAGGGCTGAACGCGCAGATCCTCACCTCGTTCGACCGCCAGCGTGACGGCGGAATCCCGGTGGGCGACAAGGAGACCGACGTGGTCGCCGCCTTCGCCGAAGCGCATCAGGCCGCCGGACTGCTGCACGAGTTCGAGGGCATCGTCGGCAGTGGCCAAGCGGTGGACATCCGGATGCTGACCGGCGTGCAGGCGCGCGCGCTCACGCCCCAGCTGTCGGGCCGGATCGGTTGTGCCGTACAGATTCTCGGCCAGCGATATCTGGACCCGGTGGCCTATGTCGGCGCGCTGGCGGACCAGGTCCGCGCCCGTGGGGCGAAGATCACCGAAGGTATCGCGGTCACCGCCGTGGAGCGGCGCGGCAGCACGATCTCGATCCACGCCGGCCGGACTCAGCGGGTGGCGGACGCGGTGATCCTCGCCAATGGCGCGTGGCTGCCGGAACTGGCTCGGCCGCACGGCGTTCGGATGCCGCAGTTCGGTGGCCGCGGGTACAGCTTCAGCGTGCCGACGGTCGAGCCGCTGCGTGGACCGCTGTACCTTCCCGCGACCCGGGCCGCGTTGACTCCGCGCGGGGATCGCGTGCGCATCGCGGGTGTCATGGAGTTCCAGCGCCCGGACGCTCCCCTCGACCGGGCCCGGATCGCCGCGACGCTACGCAGTGTGCGGCCGCTGGTGGAAGGCTTGGACTGGTCCGATGTGCGCGAGGAATGGGTCGGCGCACGACCGTTGACCGCCGACGGTCTTCCCTTGATCGGCGGCACGGCCACCGAGGGGGTGTACGTCGCGGGCGGTCACGGCATGTGGGGTGTCACCCTCGGGCCGCTGACGGGACAGCTGTTGGCGAAACTGATGTGCACCGGGGTGCGACCTCGTGAGCTCGCCGCGCTGGACCCGCTGCGCTGAACGCCGAATCCCGTCCGCCGGAACGACAGTGCGCCGGCGGACGGAGATCGAGACGGTCACAAGCCGGGACTGCCCTCGGTTCTCGGCATGCTGCACGATCCGAACTGCATGTAGGTGGTGCCGTCCGCGAGTCGATAGAACGTCGCGGGCAGCCACGTGTCGTCGCTCTCGGCGTAGCCGACGAATCGGTCCTCGGCCACCGGGATCATCCGGAACAGGCGCTCGGGGAAGTGATTCGCGCGCGCCCCGACGGGAACCATCCGGATGTCGAGTCCGTCACCGGCCTCGGTCACCTCCCACCGCAGGCTCGGCCGCTCGTAGACCCCGGTCCAGCGGCTCGCGTCCACCCGGACCGGTTCGTCGGGCGGGCCGAACGGTTTCGGCGTGCCGACGCCGACCAGCTCGGCGATCTCGGCGCACAGTTCCGTCATGGCCGCGATCGCGCGACCGCCGTTGGTGAGCAAGGTGAATGCCAGACGATGCGCGGGCAGCACCCGCAGCAGCGCGTTCTGGCCGATGGTGCCGCCGTCGTGGCCGATCACCCGCTGCCCGTTCCAGTCCATGCGGAACCAGCCCAGCCCCCAGGAATCGAGCCCAGGCCACAGATCGGGGCCGGGCAGCACCGCTTGTTCGGCCTGCATCTGCCCGACCAGGTCTTCGGAGAGCAGTCGCTGCCCGTCCGCCGCCACACCGTGATCGAGATGCATTCGCGCGAAGGCGATCACGTCGCGAACGGTGGAGTTGATGAGCCCGGCGGGGCCTGCGCATCGGGGCAGGACCCACACGGCCGCGCGGCGCGGTCGGCCATCGGGTCCCGGCAGATGTCCGACCGCGGCACTGTGCAGGATGGCCTGCTCGGGCAGTGTCACGGTGCGGCTCAGGCCGAGCGGAGCGAAGAGCAGGTCGGCCATGGCCGCGTCCCAGGTCATTCCGGTGAGCACCTCGATCACCCGCCCGGCCAGGATGAAACCGGAGTTGCCGTAGGACCAGGTGGCGCCGAGCGGATGGATGGGCGGCAAGTCCGCCATACCGGGAAGATAACGTTCGAGGCAGTCATCGCCACGGCCGCTGTCGGCGAAGGTGTCGCCGTCGATGCCGCTGGTGTGGGTCAGCAAGTGCCGCATGGTGATTCGCCGCGTTGTGTCCGGGTCCGCGAGCCGCAACCCCGGCAAGACCTGTTGCAGTGGCGCGTCGAGATCGAGTCGGCCCTGATCGACCAGCCGCATCACCGCGGTGGCGGTCCATACCTTGGTGATCGAACCGATCTGGAACAGCGAGTCGACGGTGGTCTCGACGCCGGTGTCGACATTGAGCACGCCGTGCGCGGCCTCGATGAACCGGTCGCCGTGGGAAATCGCCAGCACCGCACCGGGAATCGCGTGCCGGGCGGCGATCTCCGCCAGCCTGTGCCGCCAGTGCTCGGCATCCAGTTCCGCGGGTGCCGTGCCGGGAAATGCGGTCATGCTGCGACTCCTTCGTTGCGCAGGGCTGATACGGCCAGGCGGGCGGCCTCGCCGATGGCGGTGTCGATGGCGGGGGCCCGCTGGGCGGGAGAGTCGGCGACGGTGAAAACCGCGACCGCGTAACGCCTTCCGTCGGGGAAGGTGAGCACGCCCGCCTCGTTGCGGATGTACGGCAGGGTGCCGGTCTTGGCTCCGATGAGTACCTCGTCACCGAAACCGGAGGAGATCCGGTGCGGCCAGATCTGCTGATGCATGATCGTGCGCACCTGCTCGCAGGCCGGCGCCGGGCCGGCGGTGTCCTGCCAGATCGAGGCGAGCAGGGTGGTGATCTCCCGGGGCGTGCTGGCCGTGGTGCGGTCCGGATCGCACACCGCCAGCGCGCGGAACTGGTCGGGAGTCGCCGCCGCGAACAGGGCCTGCAGGTCGGTGCGGTCGATGGCGGAGAACTGCGCGGCGAGCTCGTCGGCCATGGTGGCGAACAGGTCCTCGCAGCCGCCGATGATTCGGGTACGCCGCAGCCCAAGCTCGGCGAGCACGGTCCGCACCGCGTCCACGCCGACCCGGCGCAGCAGCACGTCGGTGGCGGCATTGTCGCTCATGGTCAGTGCGAACAGGGCCAGGTCCCGCCAGCTCATCTCGACGTCGTCGGCACATCCGGCGGTTCCGACGCCACCGATCCTGTCCCGGGCGGTCACCCTGGTTCGTCCGGCCGGATCGAGTTCGCCCGCCACCACCTGCCGGGCGTAGGTGAGCACGACAGGAATCTTGAACACCGAGGCGAGCACCACCGGGTCGTCGGCGTCCAGCCCGAGTTCGCGGTCGCCGTCGACCTCCCTGGCATGCAGGTATCCCCTGGCGCCGACGGTGCGGAACAGCTCGGTGATGCGCCCGCCGATCGGCGGCGCCTCGGACCTGTCGTCGCCTCGTATCGAGGTTGTCATGGGTCTCCTTCGAGATCGTCGAATGCCTTTCATGGTGATGACCATCACAGGTCCGTTCCTCGTGGCCGATGACGAATCAACGGCTCGGCATTCGTGTTTTTCGACGAGGGCGAACACGGATCCCATGGCGATGCTCGACAGTGCCGACGACAGTGAGGAGTACTGCCATGACCAGATCCCGGACAACGAAATCCGGTGCGCCCCAATGAGGGAGACATCGGTACCGCGCCCCTCGCGCACACGGCCGAGCGCCGACGAGGTCCGGTCGCCGGACGCGTGGCTGACCCTGCTCGCGGTCGCCGTCGGTTCCCTGGTGGTGCTCATCGACGGCGGCGCGGTGATGGTCGCGATGCCTGCTATCGCGGCGGATCTCTACGCGAGTCCCTCCGGGGTCCAGTGGGTCGGCAACGGACAGCTGCTCGCACTCGCGGGGCTGACGATCCCGGCGGGCACGATCGCCGACCGGATCGGACGCAAGAAGGCATTCCTCACCGGCATAGGCGGATTCGCGGTGTGCTCACTGCTGTGCGGGTTCGCACCGTCGGTCGGCGTACTGATCGCCACCCGCGTCGCGCAAGGGGCCTTCGCGGCGTTGCTGATGCCCGCCGGACTGGCGGCGATCCGGGCAGTGTTCCCGGCACACCGTTTGCCGATGGCGGTGGGCGTCATGGGCTCGGTCGCGGCGGTCGCGGCGGCGGGCGGTCCACTGTTGGGCGGAATGCTTGTCGAGCACGGAGGTTGGCGATGGACGTTCTTCGTCAATGTCCCGTTCGGCATGCTGGGCGTGGCGGTCGGCGCGTGGGCGATGACCGAGTCCGCCGTGCGCAAGGCCGAGCGCCCGGACCTGCTCGGTGCGGCCACGTCGGCGATCGCGATCGCCGGTATCGTCTGGGCGATCACCGACGCGCAGGATCACGGCTGGGGTTCCGGGCGGGTCCTCGGCTCGGCGGGCGTCGGCGTGGTCGCTCTGATGGTTTTCGTCATGGTGGAACGCCGCGTCCGGAACCCGATGGTGCCCCTGGGATTGTTCCGCAACCGATCGTTCACCGCCGGATTGACGCTGTTGACGCTGACCGTGTCCATGCTGTCGGCGGTCATGTTCTACCTGGTGTTCTTCCTGCAAGGCGTGCAGGGCCGGGGCGAGACCGCGTCCGCCATCGCGCTGCTGCCATTGACCACGGCGTATGCCGTGTCACCTCCGGTCGCCGGTGTGCTGACCCAGAAGCTCGGCGCCAGCACCACACTCGTGCTCGGTGCGCTGTGCAATGCCGTCGCGATGCTGCTGATGCTGCGGCTGCACATCGAGTCCGGGTTCTCGGCGCTGGCCGTACCGTTGGGGCTGTTGGGCATCGGAGTCGGTTTTCTGCTGGTCGGCTCGGTGGAGTCCGTCATCGCCAGCACCCCCGTCGGCCGGGCCGGCGTCACCGCCGGTGTGAAGGAATCGGTTCAGCAACTGGGCAGTACGCTCGGCGTCGCCGTCTCGGGGACGGTGCTCATGACGCTGGTGGGTGCGAGGTTTCCCGATGCCGCCCGGCGTGTCCTCACCGGAACCTCCGCGATCGGACTGGCCGACGACCGGACGATACAGCAGGGGGTGGCGCTCGGTTTCCCGGCGACGTCGCAACAGACGTTGGGCCTGAGTCTGGAACGAACCGGCAGCTCGCCGGAGCAGGCACGGCAGATCGTGGAGGCGGTCGCCGATGTCGCGCATCGGGTCTTTCTCGACAGCCTCCATGTCGTCTACGGCGCCGGCGCCGGTGTCGCCGTGCTCACGGCCCTGCTCGCGATGATGGTGCGTGACAACACATTCCGCACGGGCGGTGGCGCTGGACGAGCGTCAGATCGCCGACCGCTTCCCCGCCGCCCGTGAACGGTGCAGCCGATGCAGGCGCAGATCGATCAGGGCCTCGAAGCGGGCGTCGGGGTCGGTGAGATCCAGCCCGCCGACCTCACACAGGCGGCCGAGCCGGTAGCGAAAGGTGTTGGGGTGCACGTGGACCATGCTCGCGGCCCTGGTGATGTCGCCGAACGCCTCCAGGTACGCGGCGAGCGTGCCGGTCAGATCGCCACGATGCTCGGCGTCGTAGTGCAGCAGCCGTGCCACCGCGTCACCGTACGGGCGTTCGTCCCGGACCGCCGCGTCGGCCAGGCAGACCAGCATCAGGTCCGTCCGCACCGATCGGATTGTGGCCAAACGATTTCCGCGCTCACGCTCCCGAAGGATGCGCAGGACACGTTCCGCATCGCCCCGGGAGAGCGCTATCGCTTCCGGTTCCCGCACGGTCCGGCCGATGCCGACGCGGAGTCCGGTGCGCTCGCCCATCCGCTCCAGGAAGTCACCGCCCACCCGCAACGCCGTCGATTCGCCGTCCCTGCGATCCGGAAGAGGCAGCACGCCGTAGACAATATCGCCGAGCATGGTCGCCGTCGCCGAAGGATGGAGTGCGCTGAGGTGCAGTGTGAGCGCGTCGGCCACGCGCCGGATCTCGGCCGCGCGCGCGATCCCGTCACCGTCGTCGCCGGGCGGGTCCAGCTCGAGCGCGAGCACACAGACGGATTTGCCGTAGATGCCCAGCAGCCGCGCGGCCTCCGAGGGATCGCCGGTTCGTTCGAGCAGGCGGTCCGTCAGCTCGGCCCGGGGGTGCGCGTCGCCCGTCCGCCCGGCGCGCTCACGCAACAGATGCAACGCGACGCTCGTGGTTGCCTCGATGAACGCGCGACGGCGGTGTTCGGTCAGAGGCTCGGAAACGACCGCCCACAGGAAGCCGAGCACCTCCTCGCCCGCGCGCACCGAGATCGCGATGCGCGGTTTGAATCCATCGATCAGCGCCGGCACGTAGACAGGTTCCCGGCTCCGGTAGAGCTCGCGAAAGACCCCCTGTTCGAGGAGCATTCGCTGATACTCCTCGGGCACCTGCCGGCCGAGCACGGTCTGCACCCGGCCCTCGTCGGTTTGGTCCTGCCCACTGGAGAACGCGAGCACCCGCGACGATCGGTCCTCGATCGTGACGGGCGCGTCCAGCAGCGCGCCGATCGCGTTGGCGAGCTGGAACAGATCCCCATCGGGATAGGCGGTGACACCGCGGTGAGCAGGCCCGGATTGATCGATCAGTCCGCGCAACAGGACGACAAGCTGCTCCCAGGACGCCGCCCGGCTGACCTCGAGCACGGTGATTCCGGCCGCTGTCGCCGCCTGCCGGACCGCGCCGTCCACGGGTGCCTTGAGCAGCAGCGCGGCGGCTCGACTGCGGTGCAGATCGGCGAGTAGCGCTGTGGCACTGTCGGTATCGGAAATGCCGACGCCCAGCAGCAGGCCATCGGGAGCGACTTCGACGCCGTCCGCCGGATCGTAGATCGACACCGATCCGACCGGCCGCTCGCTCATGAGCGAGCCAGTAACCCGGCGTAGCAATGTGCTCCCCAGGGCATCGACGATCGCACCCAGACGCGGGTGCGGCCGGCCGGTCCCGGACTCCCCAGCCTGCGCATCCGCAATAGCTGTCGTCGCCATCGCCGCGGCATGTCTGATCATGCTCTGCCTCCGAGCCCTTCGAGCGGTGCGACCAGCAGCGCCAGCCCAGCCTCGAAGATGTCGTCCTCCGCTGGCCGGTGCGCGAGCAGCGGACCGAGTTGCCGCAGTGCCGGATACTGCTGCCGGGGCAGCGCGGCGAACTGCGACGCCGCTTCGACCCACTGCGCCGAGTCCATGCTCTCCAGTTCCAGATGACACAGTGCGCACCCGAGCACGAATCGACCGAAAACCGCGAGCAGATCCATGGCCCGAGGAGCTCCGACTCCGCATCCGAGCAGGATCGCGGCGAGGTGTTCGTCGATCCGGAGCTGAGCCGGAATCGGCACCTGCCCCGAATTGAGCAGGTGCAGCCCCGGATACCGCAACAGCAGACGATAGTGCGCGCGCAGGATCTCCTTGACGGCCTCCGCGGGCGGCAGCTCCGCAGACGGCAATTCGACCTGCCCCAGCAGTCGATCGAGCACCGCCAGCAGCAGCGTCTCCTTGTCGCGGAAGTGCCGATACAGGGACATCGCGTTGACATCCAGCGTCTCGGCGACCGCGCGCATCGTGACACCGTCGAGCCCGCGCGCATCCACGACGTCCATGGCCGCGGCGAGAATCCGGTCCCTGTTCAATGTCCCGCGCGGCGTCTGCCGCCTGGAAGTCGCACTTCCGCTCACCATTTCGCCTCCTCCGGCGGTCCCGGAGTCAAAGTAGCATACGCTGTAGACTACGGGGTCGAAACCGAATCAGCTGACGGCCGTCGACACCGAAGGCAGAGCCCAGGTGGCAGGCGCTGCAACCAGAAGGTCGAAACCGAACTGCGCACCGTCGCGACGTGCTGCCGGCGCACGGGGCGTGGGCTGGCACGCCATTGCAAATCGACGTGGACGATGTGAGCGGCGAGAGATTGTCCGGCGCAAAGGATGTCGCACAGGAGGATCAGAGCTGCCGAGATATCCGTCGAACCGACTGCATTTCGGCCATTCACAGTCACAGTCGACGAACGAGACGGCGCTTCGGGTTGATACTCATATGCATCGAAGCCGCAGGCCCTCTGGCCTGCGGCTTCGCTGTGTTGTGGTTCTAGCTGGGATCGAACCAGCGACCCCTCGCGTGTGAAGCGAGTGCTCTCCCGCTGAGCTATAGAACCGTAGGTCGTCGCTCGAGGCGACTGTCCGGTTCGGGTTCTCCCCCGCTCCGGCTGAGAGAACATTAGCGCGTCCACCCACCGTCATGCCAAATCGGGTGCACCATCGCTCGCTGCGGCGCACGGTAGCCGACTCGGTCAGCGTCGCCAGGGCGTCGAATTCCGCTCGGTGAAGGCGATTTCAGCGGCAGCGACGTTGTCTTCGACGTGGGTGACCATGGCCAGATCCGCAGGAGCAAGCCGGCGCTACGGCTAATCGAACAGCTCGGCGACCGCGGCCACCGTGACAGCCAATCCGACAGCCGCTCCAGATCAGCGCATGTCAGAATCCGCTCTCGGGCAGCCCCGTCAACCTCGATCCCCCGAGCGGCCAGAACCGTGAGAATCGCCGAAGCCTCACCCGCGGCCCGGCCTTCGGCCTTGCCTTCCGCCCGACCGATCGCCTGGTGACGCCGGGCGAATTCGCTCTCCCACTGGTAGTTCTCGACCGAAATCGACATGATGGCCTCCAGCTCGATACGGGCTGCCTCAGGCAGTCGCGCGCTGATGTAGTCATGGGAAATCAGACCCCTCTCGGGCCCGAAGGTCTCGAGCGCCCGCAGCACCATCTCGAGTACTGGGCGCCGCGACTCGTCTTGCACATGCCCAGGAGCCGACAGCAGCACCAGTTCGGGCCATTCTCGCGCTTGGTCCGGGTCGGTGACCGGTCCCAACCGACCCGGCCAGTACGTGATCGGCGTGAAGACGAACCCCGGATGGCCGGTCTGGATCGGTTGTCCGACAGCCGCCGCGACTCGCTCGACCGAGCAGTAAGCGAAAAGACCGGTGCCAAGGTAATCGTCTGCGGTGGTGGGGCATTCGCGGGCAGCGATCCGGTCGCATGCCGAAACACGGCCGTATTTTTCTGGATACATGGCGGCGCCTTCGGCCGGTGTACTTTGCCAGGGTTACGGTGCCCGAGCGATCGGGTGCAGATTCACCACGGAGGATCCAATGAAGTTGCGTATTGCTGGAGTACTCGGCGCTGCCGCGGTGGCCGGGATGGTGGCGGTGCTGGTGCCCGCGACCGCGGGCGCGTCGACCGGCACCCTGGTGTCGAACGGCAGGGTTCTCGTGAACCCGTCCGGTTGTGTCCGGATCCTGCTCACCGACCTGGACACGACCACCGTGACCAACTCCACCGACCAGGACGCCACCTTCTACGCCAGCATCGACTGCTCGGGCGATCCGATCGGCACCGTGGCGGCCGGAGCGGCCGGCACGCCGCCGATGGCGGGCAGCTTCTCCATCAACTGACGACTGCGCACCTGGCCAGTGCATCGCGCCTGGCCAGGCTTCGGTTCCCCATGTCCCTCACCGCTCGACCAGGGCCGCCGAGGGCGTGAAGACGACCTGGTGCCGTTTGACCGACGCCGAGGCGGGTACGCGAATACCAAACAGATCGCGGCATACACCCGGAGGTCGAGAACCGTGGAAATCGCAAAAGGAACGCGTCTGGTCCCCATCCACGACACCGCGCTCGGTGCTTCCATTCAGGTCACAGCGGTGCGACACAACCCGATTCCGTACGCGGAGGTCCGGCCTATCGGCGGCGGCCGGGTGTGTGCGGTATCGCTCAGCGATCTGCAGCGGGATTTCCGCATCCTGCGCAAAAGCGTTTCGGCCGACAATGATTCGGCCGAGGGATAGCTTCTCGCCGCTGGATCAGTCCGCCATCTCGACACCACATCGCCGCACCGGATCAGGCTCAATACCGCGGCGGCCCGGCTGGACGCCAGACGATCGGTTCGTCGATGTCGGTCGTCACCGTCGTTCGCCTGCGTCGTTCCAGGACGATGAGCGCGGTGCCGCCGGCGAGGCCGACGGCGGCCAGGATCGTGCCGACCAGGCCCAGGGTCGGCTGATGCAGCCAGAGGGTCAGGAACGCGACGGCAGTGCCTAGGACGCCGACGAACATCAACGCGAAGCCTGCCCAGTTCCGGCTGTCCGCCAGCACCTCTCCCTGCTGCACCTGCGTTGCGCGGGAAAGATCCGCAGCGCCGTCGAGCGGCGGAAACTCCGACGCTCCTTCCGTGGTCATTGTCGATACCTCCCATCCGGCCCGGGCGACGCGCCCGACGCCTGCTCTTCGGGGGTACCCGCGGCCAGGGATCCAAACGGTGAACGCGGGAATCGCAGACAGTACGACGGGAAGGAATCCCTTGCGAGACTTCACGTGCGGTCGGTGCGGACAGCGATTGTCGTTCGAGAATTCGCGAACTCGGCCACCACTACCAGCAGGTCCTGGTGGGCGACGGCCTGCGGGAGCCGGGATTCCAAGCACTGTTCGGCGACCCCGACGAGGACTACGCGGCCGCACTGGACCGGAACTATCGGATCGGCCCGCCACCGGACTGGCCGGATCGGTTCGTGTCCGCGTATGCCGCAATGCGTCCCGTCGAGGATTGGGCCGAGACCTTCGCCCACTACCTCCATATCCGTGAAACCCTGGACACCGCAGCAGCATTCGCGATAACCCCGGCAAGCACTCGATCAGAAGTGCGGCTATGCGCCAATACCGGTTTCGATCGCCTCATCGAGCAGTGGCTGCCACTGTCATGGGCCCTCAACCAGGTCAACCGGTCGATGGGCCACCCCGACCTCTATCCCTTCGTCCTGGCCCCGCCGGCACTGGACAAGATGCGATTCATCCACGAGCTGATCTGCCGCGCAACAGCTTCGGCAAACCGGAGATAGCCGCCAGAAACCATCCGCGCCGAATCAACGCTGGACGGCCTCCAACGATCCCACCGAGCCGAGGGCCCCACTCGACCCGCATCGCTGCTACCCAGCGAAGTCGTCTGGGAGGATCTGGAAGGCGGAGTAGCGGGCCAACGGCCGGAGCGTGCGAAAGTCCCTGCGGTCCAACGTCAAGATCCTATCGGTGTCGAAGTGGTCGGCCAGCACGACGCAGGTCGCATCGACGATATCGAGATCGAGGTCGTAGTATGCCGAACGCAACTCCAGAGCCGAGCGCAACTGTGCGGCACCGATTTCCCCGAGCACAATGCGAGTAGTCGCGATACGGTCGGCCAGTTTGCCCAGCACCGCATCGGCGACCTTCCGGCCGGCACGGACGCTCGCCACATGATGCACCTCGGTCAGCGCCAGCGGGTTCACCACCAGAGCGCTCGCGGCATCCGCCGCCCGTCGGACCGCGAAATGCTCGGGATCGGACCGATTGAACAACGCGAGCAAGCCCGAAGTATCCGCGACGACAATCATGCGGGCCGATTCATCGCATCGTGGATATCGTCCTTGCCGATTGGACCGCCCATATCGAAGGTGTCCTCATCGTCGACCAGCGGCTCCCCCCAGCGACGATGCCGCATGAGGTACTCCCGAACCGCGTCCCGGGTGATCTCGTGCTTGGAGCGCCCTTCGGTCTCGGCTTGCGCCTCGAGCGCAGCCTCTTCATCGGCGGGAAAACGCATTGTCCAGGCCACAATGCGATGATACTACGTGTGATACCACCGCGGAGGGAAGACGACGGCAAGCACCTGGCGGCACCCGCAGCTCTCACACCTCGGGCAGCGGCGGCGAAGGTGTGAAGACGACCGGGAGGGCGGTCAGGGCGCGATGGAAAGGTCCTGGCCGCCAGGACAATTCGGGGCTCGGGACCGCCAGCTGGATTTCCGGGAGGGCGTCGAGCAGCTGGTCGACGGCCTCCTGGGCGATCAGATAGGCCAGCGAATTGGCGGGGCAGGAGTGCGGGCCCGCACCCCAGGCGAGATGCGAACGGTTACCCGCCAGCTCCTTGTCGCGGATGGCCGGATCGGTATTGCAGGCCGCCATGCTGATGACGACCGGTTGGTGCGCGGGCAGCCAGTAGTCGTCCAGGAGAACGGGCCGGGGCGGAAAGCTGATGCAGAAATTCGCCATCGGGGGATCGTCGAAGAGCACCGCGTCGAGCGCGTCCCGGGTGGACAGACTGCCGCCCAGCGCGCTACCGCGGAACCGGTCGTCCACCAGGAGCAGCAGCAGCGTATTGGCGATCAGATTCTGCTGTGGCTCGATACCCGCGCCGTAGAGCGTGGCCAGCTGGTGCACCATTTCGGTCTCGCTCAGCTCGGCGGGATGGCGGAGCATGCGGGTGGTGACGTCGTCGCCCGGGTGCGCTCGTTTGTACAGGGTCAGCCGCAGTAGCGCGTCCACGAGCAGCTTGTTGCCCTGCTCCGCGCCGACGCCCTCGAAAATGGCGCGGAAACCCTCCGCCGCCTGCCCCGCGATGTCCACCGGACAGCCGAGCAGCTGGTTGAGCACCCGGAATGCCAGCGGAAAAGCGTAGTCGCGCACCAGATCTGCCGATCCGGACGTACAGAACGTATTGATCAGCGACACCGCGACCCGTTCCACCGTGCTCTGCAAACCGTACTGATCGATTCCGGCCAGCCCGGCGGTAGTGATCCGCCGGTACCGCGCGTGCTCGATTCCCGCACTACGCAAGGCATTCGGCCGCCACTGCATCATCGGCAGGGCCGGACAGTCGGCGGGAACCCCTGCCTGCCACTCCCGCGGATCGGCGGGAAACCGGTCCGGATCGTTGAGAATCCTTACCGCCGTGCGATATCCGAGCACCAGCGTGGCCGGCACCCCGGGCGCCAACTCCACCGGAGCCAATGCCCCGAACTTGTCGCGCATCTCCCGATAGACCCGGTGTGGGTCGGCCGCGAACTCCGGCGTGTAGATGGGCACCCGCGCACCGGCGGCATCGGCTACCTCGGCATACCGGCCACCGGCGGTCGGCACTGACTCTGACATCGAACCCACTCCACATACTGCGCAGCACTCCACCGACGCCCGACACCGCACGTCCCGGACCCGGACCGAGGTGTCACCCTACCGACGCGAGCGCTCCCCCGTGTGCCCATCGCGATCTTTTCCGCGCGGCGTGTGCGACCGGGGGAATCCGGCCGGGTTCGACGAAATCATTGACAAGGGTGATCCGTAGTCGCAGGCTTTACGAGGCGCAATTGTTGTCTCGACAGTTGCTGCGGTATCCGGTTGTCAGTGATCGTCGCCGAAGCGGCGGGGAAAGCTGCACAGCGCACGGAGATTCGGCGGACGCGGTGTCATCCGCGTCCGATCTCATAGTTCGGACGGAACCTACCGATGCGGAGGTTGAAATGTCTGATCGCAAGGGCCGAAAACCCAGCCAGATGGCAAACAAGGCCAAGCAGGGCATGAAGGACCAGGGCCAGCGCATGGAACGTGACGTGGATCGGCTGGCCGACGACGCCAGGCGCGATATGGACCGGGTGGGCGACGGCATGAAGCGAGAGGGCCAGCGGGCGCGGTCGGACATGGAGGACCGAACCAAGGAGATGAAGCGGAAACTGCAGCACCACTAGCGCTGCCGCTCGACGATGGCCGGTCCATCGGACGATCTCCGATGGACCGGCTATTCCACCAGCTCGAAGACGAAATCGCTGGTGCCGATACGGATTTCGTCACCGTCGGACAGCACCGCGCTGTCGCTGATCCGCTCACCGTGCACGAACACCCCATTGGACGATCGCAGGTCCCGGATCACGAAGCTCAGGCCGGTGTCCACGATGACCGCGTGATGACGGCTGACCTTGCCGTGTGAGAGCACCAGGTCGTTGTCCGGCAGACGCCCGATGCACAGCGCTGTGGACCCGAGGCGGATGACCTTCCCGGTGTCGTCGCGAAGCTGCGCGGTTGCCGACGGCGAACGCTCGTCGATGATCGTGACCGCCACCGCGGCGGTCGCGGCCGCGGCCTCCTGCGCGGACAGCGGCTCCTGCCGCAGTATCCGGCCTTCGAGCTCCTGCAACTGGCGGCTCGGATCGATGCCCAGCTCGTCCGCGAGCGCGCTGCGCAGCTGCCGGCAGGCGCCCAGCGCATCGGACTGACGCCCGCACAGATAGAGCGCCGAGATCAGCTGGCACCAGAGGGGCTCGCGCAGCGGGTGCTCGGCGGCCAGGGTCATCAATTCCGGCGTGATCTCCTGTGCCCGGCCCCGGGCGATCTCCGCTTCCGCGCGGGCGGTGAGGGCGATCAGCCGTTCTTCCTCCAACGCGGTGGCGGAGGAGTCCGCGAACGACAGCTCACGCAGGTCGGCGAGCGCCGGGCCATGCCATTCGTCGAGGGCTGCGGTGAAATGGCCGGTCGCCTCATCGAAGCGACGATCGGCCATGGAACGAAGACCGAGCGTCTTCTCGGCGAGGAATCGACCCAGATCGCAGGACCGGTCGTCGATGGTGAGCCGGTACCCCGGTGCGACCGTGGCGAGGACGGCGCGGGGATCGATTCCGGCGTCGCGCAACAACTTCCGCAGTGTGGAGATCACCACCTGCATGCCGGCCCGGATGTCCGACGGGAGTTCCTCGCCCCAGGCCGCCTGCGCGAGCGCCTCCACCGAGACCGCCCGGCGGCGGTTGATGACCAGCATCGCGAGCACGGCGCGCTGCCGGGGCCCGCCGAGCCCCTGCTCGATCCCGTCGATCGTCATCCGCAACGGGCCGAGGAGCCGGAATCGAAGACGTTCGCTGGGCATGCGCTGTCCACTCCGAGGATTGCCGCGGGGCCGCACCCGCATGATCATGTCGATTATCCCTCGCCGAGCAGCGAACCGGGGGCGCCTGCATCGGTGCAGCGCCCCCGCTCACTCGCCGGCCGGAGGTACGTCGACGATTCCGCGTGGCGCCGACTACACGCCGTTGGCGCCGCCGACACCGTCGGACGGGATGCCCAGGATGCCGTCCAGCCCCAGATCGTCGGGCGAGAGGCTGTTGTCCGGGTTGTCGTAGTTCCACCCCGGGTCGGAGCCGGTGACCTCGACGCCGTAGATGTACTGGTCGAAGGTGGTCACGTCGTTGTCGTCACCGCACACGATGTGGATGTCGTAGACGCCCGGCGACAGGCCGTCCAGCCCGCTGAGGGTGTACTCGTCCGCCGGTCCGAGAAGACCGTCCAGGCTGGTGTCCTGAATCTGGCCGTTCTGCAGCGCGTCCACGATGCAGCTATCGGGCTGCGCCAGATCGACGGTGATCATGCCCTCGCCTCCGAAGGCGACGGCATACTGCTCCGGTGCGGGGGCGGCGTGGGCCGCCGCCGAGGCGATACCCGCTCCCAGTGCGGAGATTCCGATGATCGCGGCGACTGCGGAGGTCCGGGCGACGGATCGAGTGCGGTTGGTGAACATTGTGGTGACTCCTTTTTCTCGGGTGTGGAGTGTCTGACGAGAAAAAGGATGCGAGCCGATTCTTCCCGACTTCTTACGAAGTTCTCCGGGCTCGATTACCTCGATGAGACCTGCTGCCACCAGGCGAACAACTGCTGCGTGCGGTCGGAGTGACCAACCGCGAATCCCAGGACGCGATCGGGCTCCGAGGTCCAGAAAACGCCGGCCATCGGCGGATTATCGGTGGATAGGTAGCATCCGACCTGTCCTGTCGGCTCGGCTCGGCCGGGCGCCGTAAAGGAGTGCGACCGACTGCCGTCCGGGCAATCGACGATATGGAGATGGTCGGCGTACAACGTATAGGCATCGCGCAGCGAGGTGACGTCGGCGAAGGAAAGATAGCGGGCCGACGGGACCGATTCCGGAGGATCGCCGCCCGCACAGTGCAACTGCGCCAATGCTATTCGGGGAGTCGGCGGCCATTCGGGCGTGCACGTGTCCTGGGAATACCCGGGAGGCAATAGCTTCAGCAAAGCGACCTCCGCGGCGGACAGCTTCGAAGTCCCGGCCCACGGGGGGCTCGGCGGGCGAGCGGCTATCCATACCCCGAGACCGGCCGCCGATACGACCAGGGCCACGGAAACCGTCAACCACCTGCGCTGTTTCGATCGATCGCGCCGGGCGGGCAACTCGGTGCCGACGGGTGCAGCCGCGGTACTGTCCGGGCCGGTGCCCGCCATTCGCTGATCCCCGCCGTGCAATGTGCGTCGAGCAGCGTGCGCCAGTTCCGAGGCTGTCCCGAAACGATCGTCGGGATCCTTCGCCATGCCCCGCGCGATCACCTCGTCGAATGCAATCGGAACCCCTGGATACACCATACTGGGACACGGAATCGGGTCGAACAAATGGGCGCTGATCACCCTTTCGATAACGTCGCCGACGTAAGGGCAAGTGCCGGTGAGGCACTCGTACAGAACACATGCCAGCGAATAGATATCCGTCCGGGGGGTGACCTCTTCACTCTGGAATCGTTCGGGTGCCATGTAGGCGCAGGTTCCGATCGCGGTGCCCGTGCTGGTCAATCCGGGACCGGTCGGCGAGCGGGCGATACCGAAGTCGACGAGATAAGCGAAGTCGTCGTCGGTGACGAGAATATTGGCCGGTTTGATATCCCGATGGATCAGGCCGTCGGCGTGCGCGGCATCCAATGCCGCCGCGATCTGGCCGATGATGGTCACCGCTCGTTCCGGTGGCAGCGGACCGTCATCGGACAGCAAACTGCCGAGGTCCGCACCGCGGATGAGTCGCATATCGATGTAGAGCAGCCCGTCGATCTCGCCGTAGTCGTGGATCGGAATGATATGTGGCTCCGACAACCTTGCGGCAGTGTGCGATTCGCGGCGGAACCGCTGCCGGAAGCGGTTGTCCGCCGCCAGATCCTCGGGCAGCACCTTGAGTGCCACCGTGCGGTCCTTGATCGTGTCGTAGGCCTCGTAGACCTCGCCCATCCCGCCGCGGCCGAGCAACTTCACGAGCCGGTAGTGCCCGAATTCCGTACCCACCCGCGAATTTCGCGCCGCCTGACTCATGTCTCCGCTCACCGGCATCTCCGCTACGTGGATCCGACCTGCTGTTGCCACCAGGCGAACAGCTGCGGCAGGTCCCCGGTGTCGTTGCCGAAGACGATGCTCAGGACGAGATCGGGCTCAGTGGTCCAGACGATTGCGGCGAGCGTCGGCAGACAAGCGACCTGACCGGTCGTCTGGTCCTGGCCGTGCGCGGTGTACGGGCCCGGTGTGCTTCCGTCCGGGCACTTTTCGTCTCCGGCGGAGTGCCCGGAGGTCCATTGGGTATAGCCGTCGCGAAGCGCGCCGACGGTGCCGTACTGGGAGAAGAAGGCGTCTCGGACAAACGGTTTCCCGCCCGGCACGCAATAGAGCTTGGCTGTGCCCCCTGGAGGCGGATCGACGTGCGAGCAGGTGTGCTCGTCGTTTCCCGGCGGCACGAGCTTCACCAGCGCGAGCTCCGCAGGCGTGAACTGCTTGACCGATGTAGGTGCCGCGGATCCGGTGATCGCTGCCGTGGTGCCGTTTCGGTTCGAACGATTCGCCAGCCATATCCCCGCCGCGGCGGAAATCACCAACAGCACGGCCACCACGGCCGTCCCGACGCGCCACCGCTTCCGCGGCCGCCGCGGTTCGGACGGCTGTCGCGGTGCGCCGATGATCGGGGCACGGTTGCGGCCCAGGATGGTGGCCGCAGTATGGCGGTCGGTATCACCGAGAGCGTCGTGTGCGGCGCGGAACAGATCACCGGCGCGGGCGTAACGATCGGCGGGATCTTTGGCCATGCCCCGCGCGATCACGTCATCGAAGGCGGCGGGGATGCCCCGGCGGGCCCGGCTGGGATGCGGGATCGGATCGAACAGATGGGCCTTGATCACGACCTGGACGCTGTTGCCGGGGAAAGGCCTTGTCCCGGTGAGACATTCGTGTAGCACACAGGCCAGTGAATAGACATCGGTGCGAGAAGTGATCTCCCCTCTACGGAATCGTTCGGGCGCCATGTAGGCATAGGTTCCGATCGCGGTGCCCGTGCTGGTCAATCCCGGACCGGTCGCGGAGCGAGCGATACCGAAGTCGACGAGATAAGAAAAGTCGTCGTCGGCGACGAGAATGTTGGCCGGCTTGATATCCCGATGGATCAGACCGTCGGCATGAGCCGCGTCCAAGGCCGCCGCGATCTGTCCGATGATGCCCACCGCCCGGCTCGGCGGCAGCGGTCCATCGCGGGACAAGATGCTGCCGAGATCCTCGCCACGGATCAAGCGCATATCGATATAGAGCAGCCCGTCGATCTCGCCGAAGTCATGGATCGGAATAATATGAGGCTCCAATAACCTTGCGGCAGTATGTGATTCGCGGCGAAACCGTTCCCGATAGCGGGCATCGGCCGCCAGGTTTTCCGGCAGGAGCTTGAGCGCCACTGTGCGGTCCTTGGTCGTGTCGTAAGCCTCGTAGACCTCGCCCATGCCGCCCCGGCCGAGCAACTTCACAAGCTGGTAGTGGCCGAATACCGTGCCTACTCGCGAATTTCGCGCCGTCTCGCTCATCGGAAACCACCTTGGCTCTTCCACCATCCGAGTAATTCCTGCGCATCGCCCGGCTTCGCCGCGTACACGACCCCCACAGCGAGATCGGGTTCGCTGCTCCAGACGATCCCCGGAACCGACGGATCGTCATCGGAGACGAAGCAGCCGAACTGGCCGACGACGCCGCGCTCGGGTCGGCTGCCGTTGTAGTAGTCGCCCCCTTGCGAACCATCCGCGCACCGCGCGGGATGTACTTGCTGGCTCACGACCTTGTAGAACGCACGAACAAGATCCACGGTGGGAAACAGAAAGAATCGGGCCGCCGGGACTCCGGCCGCCGACTGGCAATTCAAGGCATCCATCTGTACCGAAGCCTTCGAATGCTCGGCATCGTGTAGACAATTCGCTCGGGTGTATCCGGTGGGGACGAGCTCGAGCAGCCGCAGGTCCGCAGCCGAGTATCGATTCGGTACTGGCGCACCGTCTCCCGCCAGCGCAAGGGCGGCAGCCACCACGACCGCCGCAAGAACGACGATCCCCGTGCGCCGTTTCGACAGAGCGGGCCGGGGCGGCTGCGGCTGCGGCTGCGGCTGCGGCTGCGGCTGCGGCTGCGGCTGCGGCTGCGGAGCTAGGGTCACTGATGGACCACCCACTTCGGTCGCATCGAACTCCGGCGCCCACATCGCGTCGGTGGCGATGGGCGCGGCCGGGGTGGCGGTGGCAGCGGGCATTGCTTCGGTGGCGATGGGGGGCCCGGCCTCGGTGTCGCCCAGGATCGTAGCGGCCGACTGCTGCGCGGTGCTGTCCAGCGCATCGCGGGCGGCGCGGGCGAACTCGCCCGCTGTCCGGTAACGGTCGGCAGGCTCCGTAGCCATGCCGCGTGCGATCACGGCATCGAACGCCGCCGGAGTTCCCGGATGCACCACGCTGGGACGCGGAATCGGTTCGAGCAGATCGTCACTGATCCCCGCCTCGGCACTGCCACCGGGGCGTGGGCGGGCGCCGGTGAGGCATTCGTGGAGAACACACGCCAGCGAATAGATGTCAGCTCGGCTGGTGATCTCTTTGTCCCGCAAGACTTCTGGAGCCTCGTAGCCGGAGACGACGGCCCGGGTGCCCCTGTCGGTCGATCCGGAACCACCGACCGAGCGGCCGATACCGAAGTCGACCAGATAGGCGAAGTCGTCGTCGCCGACAAGGACATTGGCGGGCTCGACGTCGCCGTGGATCAGCCCGTCGGCATGCGCCGCATCCAGCGCGGCCGCAACCTGACCGACCACGGCCACCGCGGTGGCCGCATCCATCGGGCCGTGCCGGGCGAGCAGCGTTCCGAGGTCATCACCGCGAACCAGCCGCCGGTCGATGTAGAGCAATCCGTCGATCTCGCCGAAGTCGTGAATCGGGACGATATGCGGTTCCTGCAAACGTGCCGCGAGACGTGATTCGCGGCGGAATTGCTCCCGGTAGTGGGAATCGGCGGCCAGGTCTCCAGGCACCAGCTCGAGCGCAACCGTGCGGTCTTTGACCGTGTCATACGCCTCATAAACATCCCCCACACCACCGAGCCCGAGCAGCCTTTTCAGCTGGTAGTGCCCGAATGTCGTGCCTACCCGCGAGTCCGCCGCCGACTGGCTCATGCCGGTATGCCTGCCTCCCAGAAGGTTGCAGGGACGTCACCGCTTTCTTGCAATACCCGACGATAGCCCGCCGACGCCGCCTGAGGCGACGATCCGTACAGCCGGATGAACGTCCCTTCCATGCGGCAACCGCCTCCGACTCGCCCCAGTTCCACCTCCGGCTCGGCGGGCTCGATCGAGCCCGCGGCTAGCGGTCGGGCGGGTCCGCGTCGAGGTCGGCGACCGTCCGGAACCTGGCCGCGATGCGATCGGTCAGGACCTCCGGATCGGGGACAGCCCCGGTATCGGAGTTGATTCCGATGCAGCAGGTGGTGGCGTAGGAGATCAGGGTGATATTGAACGCGGTGCCGGTGGTGGGGCCGAAGGGATAGATCCGATCGACCTTCGCGCCGGCGAGGCAGCGGTCCACCGGGCAGCCCCGGACGTCGGAGGCGACGAAGTCGACGTGTTTGAACATTTAGGTGAGCAATCCGACCAGTAGCCGGTTGAAGGTCGCCGCGACGGCATTCGAGAACGGGATCGCCGGTTCGTGTTTCCACCCCTCGACCGTGCTGTGTCATATGGGAGTCGAGTGAAGCCATTGTCCGCGCCATCTGTAGTAACTGCCCGCGCCGTCGGCCGGTCCTGCCGATCCGAGACCCTGGAACCGCTCGGCGCACCCCGAACCCCGTACCCGCAGAGCATGTCCTCAGTTCACTGTGACTCCACCGAACTGGTGATCGGGAGAGCAGAGGGTCATCGGACCGTCCTCGAACTGCAGAGGTTCGAATCGCCGCACCCCACCGGCAGCCAAGTTGCACGTATGTTGCACGAAAAACGGCCGGTCATCGACGAAACATCGATGACCGGCCATCTCCTGCTCGCAAAATCGAGTAGTGCCTCTGCCCACAACGGTCGAAGAACTCGTCCCCGCCTGCCGCGGCGGCGAAGTTGCGGCGCTGCAGCCAGCTTGCCGGACGCCCGGTATGTCGTCCGGCAGTCGGCAGTCGGACCATGCGATACCGGCTATGCCTGCAGCGCCGGCTGATCGGCGGGCAGGTTCGGTGTCGCGGGTTCCAGCGCACCCACAAGGGCACCCACCCCCGCCCCGATTGCGGAACCGACCACGGCCGCGGGGATCGCGAAGACTGCGGCACCGATGGCAGCGCCGATTACCGGTACGACCACCAAGCCCGCCGGGAGGAAGGGAATACCGGAAATGAAACCGGCGACGGCACCGACCATCGCACCGGTGGAGGTCAACGGGCTGGAAACGATCCCCGCCACCACATTGCCCGCAAGCGCACCGGCGAGAGCATCGGCGGCCATGCGGTCCGACCGAGTCGGAGCGAATCCGACCGAGTCGAATCCCTGGGCCAGCATGGCCTCCGTCTGCCCGTAGGAGTCGTTGATCCCGTCGGTGAACCCGGGGTCGACCCAGTCCGGCCGGCCGACCGAAACAGAGCCGATGCGAATGGTCCCGTCCGGCGCCTGGATCGGCGCGACGGGCGGGGCGAGGGCCGTTGGCAGGTGCAGACTGGACGGGTCGACCGGGGCGAGGCGGCCGTCAGGAACGGCCCGCTTCCCGCTCATATCGTTGCGACTGGTCGCCGTGGGAGGATTGGTCGCATCCGCCGACGCCGGGGAGACCTCCAACATCGCCACCGACAACGGAACCGTCGCGAGGACCAGTAGTGATCCGGCACGCCCGAACCGCCTGGTCGAACGAGCGAGATGGTGTTCTGCCATGGATGACCTCTCTGTCGACTTCTGATGAGTTGTGCAAGAGATTCGGACGGCACGCCGGGCGGACACGGATGCCCAAGAACTGCTTGCGCCGATCGGCCATGCCTGGATCCCGCTTCATCACCAGAACGAGGGCATGACTATGGCGAATCGGCGGCGCGAGACTCTCGTGGTCTGCGCCGACTGCCAGGGCGCTATCGTCTTATCGCACGTATGCGCTAATTCGACTCAGGTCAAGCCTCGGTGACCTGAGCTGCTGCGGCATTGGCGGATATCGACTGTCTCAGGGATTCCGGACGCATATCAGTCCAATTCTTCTCGAAGTATTCAATACAAGCGTGTCGGCTGCCCTCACCGAGCACTCGATGCCACCCGCTCGGAATATCGGCAAAGCTTGGCCACAGGCAATACCGTTCTTCGTCGTTGATCAGAACGAAGAACCTGCTGTCTTCGTCATCGAATGGGTTAGTACTCATTCTCGCCTCACAATTGCAGCATTGATTGCGTCGTGTAGCAGGTGGCCGGGAGCAAGACAATCATCCCTGGCGCGTACACGGCATGTACGCACCAGGGATGACCAGATCAATACCATCGTCATCTCTGTCCGCGCGAGTCGATAATTCCCGCAGATCATGCCTGCGAACTGCACGGTGTTCCGTACCGCGCGATCCGCGGATGGGAACCGACCGGAAACCTAACCACCGTGGACCAGGACGTCAAGCACTGCCGCACGGCTGGCGTGTCACATGGCTTGTTCGTGCAAAACGGACAAAATCCGAACATTGGACATAAGGCGCGCAGGGGATTGGCGCGACGGGAATCGCCACCAACCGTGAAGCCGGCCACCGCCGTGTTCACCACACTCCTTGCGATCACCGGGGCCGGTGAAGCCGGTTCATCGGAACCGCGCCGCGGACGCCCAGCAATAGGGCCATCATCCAGCTAACACAATGGGATGGATCCGGCACTTGTCGATCCATCCCGGGCGCAGGGTGACTGGCAAGTTCGCCCCATTCCCAGGACCGAGGCTTCGGGCGTTTCGTCCGAATAGAGACGGTCACCAATCCGGCAAACAGGAAACCTTTCCTCTTTATCCATCGATAATCGCCCAGCGGATGTAATGTGGCGAATGATCCGCTATCCCCCTCAGGCGGATCCTGATGTTGTGGAACGAACGCCCTTCTGCGCTCCGCAACGTCGCGGTGGTGTCGTCTATCCCCGACACCACCGCTCGGGGAAAACATGTTCACCGATCGGGAGGCGTTGGACTTGGGAGGCGCTGGACTGCCGTGATGGGAGAGTGGTGGCCGAGGCTCGAGTCGCGAGTCGGCAACCAATTCATCCGAGCCGGTTGGAGCATGTCGTTACCGCCCGTTCCACCGATTCGCACGTCAACTCGAGGGTAAGTGTTTTTGGGCAAGTTTAGGTGCCGATTGCATGGACGGAGCGCAGTGTACGGCGAGCACGTAACATTCAACGATTTCCGGGTTGTCTGGGTTACCGAAAGATCTACCTTCATTGCCTACTGTGAACGCTATCCGGGACTGTTCGCCAAAGACCCCTGGTCAGCGGTGCGCGCTAGACGGAGTCTGGAGGACTTGGCGCGCAATGTGCTGGTGTGCAGCGACCTTTCGTGAGTTCCGCAGGGTGGTGCTCTCGGATCCGTAGAAATACACCGCAGGGCACTTCATGTGGAAAAGAATTCCGATGCCACTACCGAATGACTCACCGTCGGAATCGTCGACATATCCTCCGGACAGCTTCGGCTCGCGTTCGGAGGCCGCTCGATGAAAGCTGTGATCGCATGAGCATTGTGACGATCGCCGAGGTGATTTCCGCCTGGACGCTTCCAGGTCTGTTATTCGGCTGGCTCATGATGGGTGGCAAACGCTGACCGCTTTGAGGAAGGTCCTGAATCGGACAATTCGATCGAAACAACCCAACTGGGTCGGATTCGCATCGAGATCGCACCGGCCGCTGACTCGAGGTTCTGCGCAGAGCGCCGAGTCGGCGACTGGACTCGCCCAGCCGGCCCAACCCCCGAGACCCGCCAGGAATTTCAAGGATTTGATGCGGCTTAATCCTGCAAATCTATGGCCAGCCGCGACCGAACGGATAGAGTCATCTGCTATGAATCCTGAGGGTGCGAAGATGCGGGCGCGGCGACGTGCGCGGACGGACCGGGGGAACGGCCGCACGTGGGTGACAGCGAGCACGCAGACGGTCGCAGATCTGATGTCGGCGCGCCTGCGAAAGCGCCAGAGCTACCCGCCAGCCATCACGGTGATCTGCGACGGGTGTTGCTATTGCTCGGTCAGATCCGAGGCGTCGGGGCGCGTGCGGTCCGGATCCGTGACAGAGCTGAACGCACTCGACGATTCCCGGTGGTCTGGTGAACTCGCCACAGTATTACCCTTCCGTCGCCCGATGCCGATGAACGATTGACGATGAGCGACGGGGCAGCAGAGGGGTCGCCAAGATCAGATTCTGACTGGAACCGAATTGCATGAGGTCTTCGCGGTCGGAGATTGCCTTCGAACTTCACAATCGGGTGGTCGCACCTCTAGCCTAATCGCCCCCTTGGCGCGCACCCTGACCAATATTCACATTTTGCCCGTTTTGCACGAATAAGCCGTGTGACACGCCAGCATGTGGCAATACTTGACGTCCTGGTCCGCGGTGGATAGGTTTCCGGTCGGTTGCCATCCGTGCGTCGCTTACGGCCGCGATTCCAGCGGTCACCGAATCGCGCGGTTCGCGGGCCTGATCTGCGGGGGTGTCGACTCACACAGTCCGAACTTCTATAGCACAGAGCGAATGTGAGTATTCCATGCAGGTGTTTCGACTGTCCTCGCCGAACGCCCGCAGGTTACCGAGGCTTGACTCGAGGTCGAATTAGAACGTACGCGCGAGAATTGCACCCGCTACCGGCAGTTGTGGCGTAGTAGCTGAAATCTCTTTCCATATGAAAGGCGATCGATGAGCACAGGCAAACATAGAGCCCCCCAACAGCCCCACAAATTGGTGTCGTTGGCCGTCGCAGGGGTTGTCCCAGTGACGTTGGGACTGGCGGGAACCGGGCCCGCGAACGCCGCGCCCACCGAGAGCACCGAAGTGTCCCAGTCCGACCATTCTCAACAGGACCAGCGTCTGGCCGACCCGGCCCGGCCCGGCCGGACTCAGCCGGAAGGATCGCAGTCCGACCGGCTCCAGGGCGACCAGCCTCGACCCGACCAACCGGTGCAGTGGCCCGCGGCTGAAGCACCCAATGTGCATCCGTACCAGGGACTTCGGATTCCAGACGACACGCTGAGTTCGCTGCAGTGGGCGCGGCCGATGCCGGAGAACAAGTACCTCTCTCCCTTGGGAGAGTTGCATGCGCCCGTGCCGGTGGCCCCGGTGCCGCCGATTGCGCCCCCGCCCGGCAAATTGCGCTTCGGGGACGTGCAAGTCGATTCGCCGGAGTGGCTGAATCGTGAGCAGGCAATCCAGCTGAACGATGGCGCCGCCCAAGCCGAGGCGGCCACGGCAACCTTCCTCGACTCGATCGGAATGGAGCGCAGCCGGTCCGACCGCGTCGCAGGAGAAATCATTGGCGGCGCTGCGGTCGGCGTCGCGGCAGGGGCAGTGGCGGCGAGCCCCTTCGGGCTGTTCGGTGGGGTCGTCGGCGGCATGATGGGCACGGTGATCGGCCTGCCCTTTGCGCCGATCGGCCTGGCGGCGGTTCCCGTAGGCGCTGCTTACGGTATGGCCCTCATGGAGGTTCCCATCGCGGCCATCGGTGCCGGCATTGGCGCATCTCTCGGTGCGGTGCATGCACTCAGCGCACCGCCACGGGCGGTCGCCGTTTGACACCCGGTAGACGGCCCGTGGGACCGTTCGAAGGATTCGGAGAACCTGGCCACACCACAGACTAGTCATCGGCACTCTGCCCGTGGGCTCCGCGAGCCGGTGCCGGCCACCGGCCGAGGGAGCCCACTGCGACAGGGCGCACGACTGTGGGCGTGTCCAGCAGAACGTGCGGACGGGCGATGAAGGCGTCGCTGATCTCAATCACATAGCTAATTCCAAGATATCGGTGACCTTCCGTGCCTGAGCACTCTCGATTCGTGCCACCAGCGCGGTATTCAGGCCGCTCCAGTACAGGATCTCGATACGGTTCTGTGCGGGTGAGCCGATCGTGGAGCGGCGAGAATCCGGGTGCGGTTATCGCGCCGCATTCTCATTTCGGATCATCCGGCCGGGGTCACAATGGACGACTCCGGAATCGATGCCCCGCTTCGTCGACTCCGAGCGGTGCATCGTGCTCGGCGGCTGAGTGGATCGGCCCGCAGACTCTTTCGATCCACTCGGCCTGAGCAGCAACTGGACCGTCACGGTGGAATGTTCGCTCGAGGGGAAGTGCTGGAGTGCAGATGTTCATCAGCGGCCGGGTCACCCGCCGCGGTGGTGAGGCCCATGTCGTTATCGGTGCACCGCGGCCGGTCGCCGGGTGCGCCCATGGTGACAAGGTCTGCCACGTCGAAATCCGCCACGCGGACACCGTTGTCCGGCTGCACCCCCGGCCGGGTTCCACGCGGGCGGCACTCGACAACGCGCTATGTGAGGTCACCCGGCATCTGGGCATCGACCTGCCGGGGTTGCTCGCACACGTCACGATCGGGCCCGCGGTGCCCGCGCCCCGGGTCGCGCGGCGCCGTCACGGACAGCGTCGAAGCACGTGTGCATGAACCTTTCGAACACCATCAGACGATTCCAGTCGATGACCACCACCGACCAGCTGCCGGCGCCGAGGCAGCCGACCACGCGGCCGCGAGCCGGGTTTTCGATTTCTTCAAAACCCTGCTCGACGGCCACGCGTGCGGCGATGCGACGGTAACCATGATCAACCCGAACCACCCGGCGGCCCACGGACCGCAATTGCGGATCAAGCCGGTCGGCGCGCGCGGTACGCCATCAGGGGCTTGACCTACGGCTCAACCTGAAGCGGTCAGCGATGACCCTGTTCGTGCGGACATTCGGCGGGTATCGACCACTGCCCGGCACGTCCACCGGCGTTCGGTCCGCCGCAGTAAGGGGCCGCGGAGCCGAACGTCACCGTCACCGCCGCCATCCCTCGAGCAGGCTGCGGCGCGCGGAATCCACATGCTCGGCCTCCCGGTATCGAAGGCCATTCGCGCCCAATACTTTCGGGTGGTTCGCGGGGTCAGACCACGGTGACGACCTGGTCGTAGGTGAGGCGGGGAGAACGGGGGAACCAGGCATCGGGGCCCGGCTTGCCGATATTGACCACGACCAGGGATGCGAGATCACCCGCGGGGAAGAAGTCGCGGTCGACGCCGGCCGCGTCGAAGCCATTCATCGGTCCGGCGGCCAGGCCCGCGGCACGGATGCCGAGGATGAAGTAGCCGACCTGGATGAGGGCGTTGAAGCGGGCCGAGTGGGCGCGCACCTCCGGATCGGCGAAGTAGTCCTTCGCGTCGGGGGCGTGGGGGAAGACCGTCGGCAGATGGTCGTGGAAGTTCAGATCGGCGGCCAGGATCGCGGTCAGCGGGGCGGTGGCCGTCTTGGGTTTGTTGTTGTCGAGCATGTGGGTGACCAGGCGAGCCCGGGCCTCGGGCGTGCGGACCAGGACGATGCGCAGCGGCTGCTGGTTCATCGAGGTTGGGGCGTACTTGGCCAGCTCGTAGATCTCACGGAACTGCTCGTCGGTGACCGGCTCGTCGGTGAAGGTGTTGGCGGTGCGGGCCTCGCGGAAGAGCAGATCCTGCGCTTCCGCGGCGAGGGCGAGCCGGGTGTCCGATTGGGCGGTGCTCATGTGATTCTCCTTGGGACAGGCTGATTTCGGGTCAGTCGTGGGAAACTCGGCGGGAGCGGGTGAGGAGGGCGCCGTCGAGGCGCACCAGCACGTCGTGCACCACGCAGCTGGGGTTGATCTCGGGCGCCCGGCCGGGGCGGATCTTCACCACCAGGCAGTAGGAGGTGGCGATGATGCTGCCGTCGTCCTGCGGTCGCAGATCGGTCATCCCGAACCAGTGCCGCCGCTGCATGGGATCGGCTTCGAAGCGCTTGTGGAACGCGACGAGGTCGGCGATGATGCCGGCCCGGGTACGCGCCGGCGGCCGACCCGGGGTGTGCTCGAATTCCGCGTCCTCGGTGAAGGTTTGCGCGTAACCGGGGATGTCCCGGTTGTCGAGCCGCTGCATCTGGTCGGCGTAGAACTGCTGGACCTCGGCATACAGCTCGGCGCGGCTGGCGACGGTGGTCATGCTGGCTCCTCGAATGCTGTTGTGCCTGCCTCGATTCGGCGGGCCGCGACTGCGATCCACCGTGTCCGACCCTGCTCGAGCCTTGGTCGAGCCGGTTTGACCGGAGCTATAGGTCCGGCCGCCAGGCTGATTCCGCAACAGCCCCGCCGAACCGGACACCCCATCGATGGAGGAGAAATGACCGCAGCTCAACGCGTCGCGCTGGTTACCGGCGCGACCAGTGGAATGGGCCTCGCCATCACCGAGAGCTTTGCCGCCCAAGGCATCTCGGTATTCATCTGCGCGCGCGATCAGCAGCGCCTGCTCGACACCACCAAACGACTGCAGGACGAGGGCCACGCGGTGGACGGCATCGCCTGTGACGTCCGCGACGCCCCCCAGGTCCGCGAGTACGTCGACGCCGCCGTCGACCGCTTCGGCCCCGTCGACATCCTTGTCAACAATGCCGGCCGCAGCGGCGGCGGCGAAACGGCGCAGATCGCCGACGAGTTGTGGCTGGACGTGATCAACACCAACCTGCACAGCGTCTTCTTCGCCACCAAGGCCGCGCTCACCGCGGGCGGCATGCTCGAACGCGGCAGCGGCCGCATCGTCAACATCGCCTCCACCGGCGGCAAACAGGGCGTGGTGCACGGCGCGCCCTATTCGGCCTCCAAGCACGGCGTCGTCGGCTTCACCAAGGCGCTGGGCCTGGAGTTGGCCAAGACCGGCATCACGGTCAACGCCGTCTGCCCGGGATTCGTGGAAACGCCCATGGCCGAACGGGTTCGGGAGGTGTACTCGGACATCTGGGGTGTCGACACCGACGAGGTGCACGCCCGGGTGAGCGCCCGCGTTCCCATCGGGCGCTACGTCGAGCCCACCGAGGTGGCGGCCATGGTCGACTATCTGATCGGCCCGGGGGCCGCCGCCGTCACCGCCCAGGCGATGAATGTCTGTGGCGGACTGGGCAACTACTGATCCGTGTGCGTGCCGGTGCACGTCGCCGATCCCCGTTCTCGTTCGCGCCGGTCCGGCCGCGACCGGCTGGTCGACGAGCCTGGACCGGATGGTCAGCAAGGATGAATGGTGCGGCGCCAGGCCAGAATTCGGCGCTGGGTCCGGCCGTCGACCTGGGCGGCGCCGATGAGCGTGAGCTCCTCGCCGCTCAGCTTCAGCTGCCGGACCTGTTCGGTGCCCGCCCAGGCCGGATTCGAGCACACGCTGATGGCATGCACGACCTCGTCGCCGCGCAGCCGCCAGGTACCGGCGTAGCCCATGAACAGGACGGCCGCGGCGGCGGCGTCGGTGCGCATCATGCTCACCGACATATGGCCGCAGGATTCGTAGATCAGCAGGCCCCTCGGCGAAACACCGAGCGGGCCTTCGCTTTTGGCGTCATTGTCGTCGATGTCGTAGTAGGAGCGCAGTTCCCAGGTGCCGATGAGGTCAGTCATGGACCCCACGATGGTTGCGCGCCCTACAGTCACGCTCGAGGCACCGCGATCACGTGCGCGGGATACCGCGGGCGAAGTCGTAGGCGGTCCGGATCAATCGCCACACCACGGCCATCTCGTCGGTATCGCGCGGCCCGTACACCAGCAGCAACGTCGGCGGCAGATATCCCCGCCGCGCCATCGGATGCTGTTCGGCCCAGCCCTGTTCGATCGCCTCGACCGCGACCGCCGCGGGCTGGCACAGGTGCAGGCTGCCGTCGCCGCGCCCGTGCAGATGCGCGAACTCGGTTCCGGACACGAAGGCATGCTCGGGCCCGTGGGCGAACTCGGGCAGCAGATACAGCGCGCGAGTGTCGGGCAGCGAGACCCGGCTGCGGCCGATCTGCGTACCGGGCAGGGTGATCATCTGCGCCCACAGCGCTTCCTGCAGATCCGGGGGCGCGATATCGGAGAGCTGTTGATGGGGATTGTGCGGCCGGGTCCGGGGCCGCTCACCACTGCGTCGCGGGAGGCCGAGCCGGTCGGTTGCTGTCACGGTCATCACTGTGCTCCTTTCGGTTTCGCACTTCGTCGAACCGCCTGGTCACACAGTAGTTTCCAAAGTATAGTAGTTACCAAATGGAAAGCATGCAGGAGTTGCTATGACGGACGTCACATCTACCGCGGTGGACCCCTGCCCCATCACGCCGGTGGTGGATCTCTTCTTCGGCCGCTGGTCGACGCAGGTGCTGTGGGCGCTCACCCACCACGGCCGGATGCGTTTCAACGAAGTGCTGCAACGCATTCCGGGCCTCACCCCGAAGGTGCTGACCCAGCGGCTGCGCCAGCTCGAACGCGACGGACTGCTGGTGCGCACCTATTACGCGGAGATGCCGCCGCGAGTGGAGTACGAGGCCACCGCGCTGGCCGAGACCCTCTCGCCGGTGTTCACCAGCCTCACCCAATGGTCCGAGCAGCATCTGGCGGCGGTGCTCGACGCGCGGGCGGCCTACGACGCCGCCGCGGGCTGACCTACGACGCCGCCGAGGGCTGTGCCGCCAATTCCAGGAGATGCCCGGCCAATTCGCGCGGCATGGTGATCATGCAGTCGTGCCCGGTGGGCAGCAGCTTGAGCCGCTCGGCGGGCAGATCCGCCGGCGGCAGGGTGCGCGGCATGGCCGCGCGTATGGCCTGGAACTCGGCCCCGCCCCCGGTGCAGTGGACATGGGTCACCGGAATCTCCCGCAGCGCATCGGGATTGCGCAGCACCATGGGCTCGGTGAACGTCTTCAGCGACTGCGGGGTGAGCATCGAGGCCAGCCAGCTCAGATCCGATTCGTCGGTGACCCCGTAGAGCCCGCCGTCGCCCATCGGCTCGGTCTGCGGTGGAACACACCAGCCGTCCCCGAATTCGGCCGCCAGCGCGGCGAAGGCGTCGACCATGGGGGCCATGATGTCCGCGACCGCCTCACCGTCCCGCGGGACGAAGGTGTCGACATAGACCAGCTCGGCCACCCGATCGGGCAGCGCGTCGGCGAGCGCGGTGATGACGATCCCGGCGTAGCTGTGACCGACCAGCACGAGATCGCGCAACTCGGCCGTGCGCACCAGCTCGACCAGATCCTGGACGTGGGTGCCGAGCCCGACCTCCGGGCCGAGCGACTCGGCGCGTTCGCCGAGGCCGACCAGCGAGGGGGTGAGCACCCGGTGGCCGGCGGCGCTCAGCAGCGGCGCCACCCGCTGCCAGGCCCAACCGCCGTGGAACGCACCGGGAACGAGCAGATAGGTGGCCATCACTTCTCCTGTGTCATCGCTTCGAGGCGGGGCGCGTGGGGTTTCGAGGGCACGTGTTCGAGCCGGACACCGAGTCCGATGACCCGCGCGACCACGTGCGCCAGCCCGGGGAACCGGCGCAGCAGCCGCGCCAGCAGCGGCTTGTCGGTGCCGGGTCGTTCGGCGCTCGGATAGAGATCGGTGAGCAGCCGTAGTTGCGCGAATTGCACGACGCGCATGGGTAATTCGCGGCGCCGCTGCACCGCGCGCAACTGGGCGGTGGTGGGTGTGCGGCCGTCCCGCAGGGTCGGTGCGAGCAGCCGGGCGGCGGCGATGGCGTCCTGAACGGCGAGGTTGATCCCGACCCCGCCGGCCGGGGACATCGCATGGGCGGCATCACCGATGGCCAGCAGGCCCGGCCGGTACCAGTCCCGCAGCCGGTCGACCCGGACATCGAGCGGTTTGATCGCGTCCCAGTCGTCGATCTCGGCCGTCAGCGCCGCGGTCAGCGACGGGTAGATGGCGGCGATCGCGGACCGGAACGCGTCGAGCCCCCGCGCGCGCACCGCCTCGAAGCTGCCCTTGGGAATCATGTAGGCGACCTGTAGGTACTCGTCGCGATCGATGCAGACGATGAAGAAGTCCCGCCCGCTGCGCACCGCCGGCAGACGTTCGCCCGCTGGCTTGCTCACCCGGAACCACAGCACATCCATGGGCGCGCGGCTGGCCGCGACCTGGAGCAAATCATGGTGCCGCACCAGCGAATTGCGCCCGTCGGCGGCGACGACGAGTCGGCTGCGCACCTCGAGCACCGCCTCGGGGGTACGGGCGCGCAGCCCGGTGACCGTTCCGTCGTGCTCGATCAGTTCGGTCACCTCCGCCTGTTGGATCAGCCGGAAATTGGGGTAGCGGCCGGCGGATTCGGCCAGGAAGTTGAGCACATCCCACTGCGGCATGAAGGCCACGAACGGGAATCGGCCCGGCAGCCGGCGGAAATCGGCGAAGGTGACCGGCCCCATCGCCGTCGCCATCGGCAACTGCGGCAGTTCGACGTGCGGAAGCTTCAGGAACTCCTCCGCCAGCCCGAGCTCGTCGAGCGCCATCAGCGTCGACGGATGCACCGTGTCGCCGCGGAAGTCGCGCAGGAAATCCGGATGCTTCTCCAGCACCAGCACATTCGCGCCGGCGCGAGCGAACAGCAGCCCGGCCGTCAACCCGGCCGGGCCGCCACCGGCGACGCACACGTCGACGACTTCGGTGCTCACGCCCAGCATTGCGGCACCTGCCCGCCGTTGTAGGTCACCATCTCGTCGAAGATGGCCAGGACATCCAGTGGCACACCGATTTCCGGGGAATCCAGCTCGGCGTAGGCGACGTGCAGATTGCCCACCACCCGTTCGGCGTCGATCAGCTCCTCGAACTCGCCCAGCTCCACCTGCGACGCCAGCTCGAGCGGGGCCAGGCCCAGCGACTTGCCCTCCGCCGCAAGGTTTTCGATCCAGTGCAGGTATCGGGCGGTCTGGGTGAGGATCTCCGGCCCCGCCACCGGACCGTGCCCGGCCACCACGGTCCGCGCACCGAGTGCGGTGAGCTTGCGCATCGCGTCGAGAGTGCCGCGGACCGAACCGAACAGGCAGAACGGCGCGGCCCCGGACATCACGACATCACCGGCGAAGAGCACCTTCTCCTCGGGCAGCCAGGCCACCACGTCGTTGGTGGTGTGCGCGGCCGGCCCGACATGGATGAGTTCAACCCGCCGCTCCCCCACCCAGACGGTCACCCGATCACTGAAGGTGATGGTGGGCAGGGTGACTCGGACATCGCCCCACTCCACCTGCGGCCACAGCTTGGTCAACGCCAGCCCGGTCTCGATCATCTCCGGCCGGATCCGATCGTGGGCTACGACGATCGCCGCGCCACCGAACTGATGATTGCCGAAATTGTGGTCCCCGTGGTGATGCGTGTTGAGGATGGTGCGGCCCGGCCCGCCCGCATGCCCGTCGACGAACTCGGCCAGTGCGCGGGTGCGTCCCTCGGTGGCGAGCGTATCGATCACCAGCGCGCCGTCGCGCCCGGCGACCACCCCGGCATTGCTGACACACCACCCGCCGCGATCGTGGGTGTAGGCGAAGACGTCCTCGGCCACCTCGCGCACCACCGGTCGCGCGAGGGGCCGGGCTCCCGTGGCGGTCATCGCGGTGACTTCGTGGTCTCGGCCCGGCGGTCGGCGACCTCCCGGACCCCGCACAGCAGGGTGTTGCGGCTGTTGGTGCCCAGCGCCTCGGCCAGATAGGCGCGCGCGTCCGCGAGAGTGGTGTGCGCGCCGAGGGTTTCGCGCGCCACCTCCGGGTTGACCGCGACCAGGTGCCGGGCGGTGACCACGGCGCCCGCGCCGCTATCGGCGAATTCCCAACTGCCACTGTGGCCGAACAGCATGGCCGGCGGCACCAGCTGCTTGTAGTCGATGCGCTCGGCGGGCACGCAGATGCGGATCGAACGGGTGGTGTGCGGGACGCTGCCGGCAGTGACGGTGTCCATCTCCATGAGCTGCACGCCGGGCTCGTCCTCGGTCAGCTCCACCCGGCCGACGTGCGGGACGTGGTCGGGCCAGCGGTCGCTGCGATAGACGAAGTCGTAGAGTTCCGCGGCCGGTGCATCCAGGACCACCCTGTCCTCGAAGGTGTGCACCACCTGCGACACCGGGTACCCCAGTTCCGCGACACGGGCCAGCGCGGCCAGTTCGGTGACGCTGTTGCGGTCCACCGCATCCGCGATAGCCTCCTGATCACCACCCGGGATCACCGAGAAGTGATGGTCCAGCGTGATTTTCGTGCTGCGCGCCCCCACTTCCTCGAAGGTCCACTGGCCGCCCATGGAGGCGATCGGTGCCGCGCTGCGCTCCTGTTCGAAGGTGATCCGACGCTGCCGGGCCACGAACTCCCGGCGGGAGGTCCAGTTCTTCACCTCGCCGTTGACCGTCGCCCACAACCGGAACCGCTCCTCGGTGGGCGAGCGATCCAGGTGCCGCACCAGCACACTGGGCTCGAAGATGACCGGCCAGTAGGTGACATCGGCGACCAGGCGATAGACGTCCGGAAGCGCCGCCTCCACGACCCGGTGATGACTCATCCGGAAGATGCTCATACCGCACCCGCCAACTGCCCGTTGACGATGCCGATCAGCTCGGCCGGGGTCTTCACCTCGACGAGCCGGTCCTCGGGGATCTTCACCCCGAAATCGCGCTCGATGCGCGAGGCCGTCTCGATCAAGGCCAGCGAGTCGTAGCCGAGTTCCTCGAACTCGACCTCGGCGATATCGCCGGCCAGCTCCGGTGCGGTCTCGTCACCGCCGGCGCACTCCACCAGAATTCGCCGCAGTTCGTCGATGGTCATGGACATGATTGGCTCCTCGATTGTGCTGTTACTCGGGCATTGCGTTGGTTCGACAGCGCTCATTGGTCGACGCTGCGGACCACCACCGCGGAGTTGAAACCCCAGCGGCCGCGGGCCAGCACCAAGGCGGTTTCGATGGTGGCGGGCCGCGCGTCCCCACGGACCAGGTCGATCCGGTATTCCGGCGCCGGGATGAGGGTGCCGGCCGTGGGCGGGATCACCGAATCCCGCATGGCCAGAACGGCGGTGACGATGTCGAGCGGCCCTGCGCCCGAGAACAGCCGTCCCGTCAAAGGTTTCGTCGCCGTGACCGGCACGCCGGCGGCGCCGAACACCGCTTCCAGGGCCGCCGCCTCCGCCCGATCCTGCTCGGGTAGGCCCGCGGCGTCGGCGAACACCACATCGACGTCGGCGGGGGTCACACCCGCGTCGGTCAGGGCCAGCTCGATCGCGCGCCGCTGACCCGACGGCCGACCGGAGTCCGGCGGCGGATCGAATGTCTGTGCGTACCCGGCGATTTCACCGTAGACATGCGGCACGCCCCGGGCCCGCGCCGCCTCTGGATCCTCGAGCACGAGCATCGCCCCGCCCTCCCCCGGCACATTGCCGGTGGCCTCGGCGTCGAAGGGCAGATAGGCCCGCGCCGGATCGGTCGCGGTGCTGAGGCTGCCGCCCGCGACGTGGGAGGCCCAGCCCCACGGGTCCAGTGCGGAATCCACACCCCCCGTGACCACCAGGGGCGTCCCGCGCCGCACCGTGCGCCGGGCGTGCCCGACCGCGTCCAGGCCGCCGGCCTGTTCGGCGACCAGGGCGCTGCTGGGTCCGCGCATGCCGTGCCGGATGGAGATCTGCCCGGTGTTGACCGCGTAGAACCACGCGAACGACTCGTAGACGCTGACATGCTCGGAGCCCATCGACCACAGCTTGTTGAACTCGCGATGGGTGAATTCGAAACCACCCGAAGCGTTTCCGGTCACCACACCCATGTCGTAATCGGTCAGTTCAGCGGTGTCGACCTTCGCGTCGTCCAGCGCCCACTGCGCCGCCACCAGAGCGAGTCGGGTGGAGATGTCGGTCTGCGGCAGCAGCCGACTCGGAAGATGTTGCGCGGCCTGGAAATCCGCGATCTGCCCGGCCAGGCACACGCCAGACCCGGTGGTGTCGAACCGGGTGAGCGGCCCGATGCCGCCTCGGCCGGCCAACACGGCCTCCCAGAAGGGTTCGGTACCGAGCCCGTTCGGGGCGATCACGCCGACTCCCGTCACGACGCTCATGCCGCGACCTCCGACGTGCGGCGCAGCACCATGGCGCTCTGGAATCCGCCGAACCCGCTGCCGACCGTCAGCACGGTGTCCATGCGATGGTCGCGGGCGGTGAGCGGCACATAGTCGAGATCGCATTCCGGATCGCGCTCGTGCAGGTTGGCCGTGGGCGGCACCACCTGGTAGTCCAGTGCCAGCAGGCAGGCGGCGATCTCCACCGAACCGATGGCGCCCAGCGAATGACCGACCATGGACTTGATCGAGCTCATCGGCGTCCGATACGCGTGCTCGCCGAGACTGCGCTTGACCGCGGCGGTCTCGTGCCGATCGTTCTGCCGGGTACCGGAGCCGTGCGCGTTGACGTAGCCGATCGCGGTGGGATCGACCCGGGATTCGTCCAGGGCCACCCGGATCGCCTCGGCCATCTCCCGGCCGTCGGCCTTGAGTCCGGTCATGTGGTAGGCGTTGCAGCGCGTCGCGTAGCCGGTGACCTCCGCGTAGATGCGGGCGCCCCGGCGGCGGGCGCTCTCGAACTCCTCGAGCACGAACATGGCCGCGCCCTCGGCGAGCACGAAACCGTTGCGGGAGTTGTCGAACGGCCGCGAGGCGTGCTCGGGATCGTCGTTGCGCGGGGTGGTCGCGCGAATGGCGTCGAAGCAGGCCACCACGATCGGGGTGATCGGGGTGTCGGAGGCGCCGGCGATCATCACATCGGCCGACCCCTCGCGGATCAGCTGCACCGCGTGCCCGACCGAATCCAGGCCGGAGGTGCAGCCGTTGGAGACCATAGCGACCGGGCCCTCCGCCCCGACGCTCCAGGCCACCTCCGCGGGCATGACGCTGGGCACCATGTAGTCGAACATGTAGGGCGACAGGTGCTTTTCGTCGAGCACCCAGCTGCGGCCGGAGTCCGACAACACCAGGTACTCCTGTTCGAGGCTGGTCGCTGCGGCGACCGCGCTGCCCAGGCTCACCCCGAGGCGGAACGGATTCACCGACTCGATCGCCAGGCCGCTGTCGGCGACCGCCTCGCGGGCACACACCACCGCGAACTGCGCCGCGCGGTCCATGCGCCGAATCTCGCGGGGCGACAACCCTTCCGCGAGCGCATCGAAATCGGCCTCGCCGGCGACCCGGGACCGATACGGTGCGGCGTCGAAGAAGCTGATGGCCCGGGTGGCGGTGCGGCCCTCGGACAACAGCTTCCAGAATTCGTCCTTGCCGGATCCACCGGGTGCCCGCACACCCAGTCCGGTGACGACCACACGGCGGCTCATTGCATACCCCCGAATGTGTTGGCGTACATAGCAATTCTCCTTCGCACCGAATGCTGGTCGAAGCTCCGATGTCCGCCCCAGCCTCGCGCCTCCGGCTCGAGGGCCGCTCGAGCTCCGGGCTCGAGCGGTCCTCGAGCCGGGACTGCGATCGTCGCTGAAAGGCACACGCGGCCAACAGGATCAGGGAGGAACACAGCACCGTAGCCCCGTCCGAGGGCGGGGCTACGGTGGAATCGCCGGTCGACGCCACCGGCAAGCGCTAGGTCATAAAGGTGAATCGAAAAGAACAAGTGATCAGGCGGGGCGGGCGGACCTGCCGAGCCCCGAGGTCCCGTTCCAGCCGATCAAATAGCCCGCATGCCGTGTCTCCAATATATCCGCCACCGACTCGTCGGAGGCATTGAGAATATCCAGGTGCAATTGTCGAATTCGCCAGCACGGGTCGAGCCCGAGTTCGAGCTGCATCAGCTCGGCGAAATTGTGATAGACCTCGAGCGCTCTATACCGTTGCCCCGATCGGCACAGTGCGTACATGTAATACGCCTGCATTCGCTCATGCAGCGGCTGCTCGGCGGTCAATCTCGCCAGATCGGGGCAGGCCTCGCGATGACCGCCCAATCGCAACAGGGCCTCGATCCGCCGCTCCTGATTCACCAAGCGCAATTGCTCGAGATGCGTCAATTCCGCGGTGAGCGGATTCCCGGCCTCCACATCCAGCAGCGGCGGGCCGGTCCACAGGGCCTCCGAGGCGGTGTACAGCTCGACCGCCCGCCGATCGTCACCCACCGCGGCCGCGCAGCGCGCGGCCTCGGCCATGACCTGGTAATCCCTGACATCCAGCACACAGTCGCGGGCGTCGAACAGATACCCCTTGCTCCAGGTGCGCAGGTATCGGTCCGCCACCTCACCGTGCTCGACGTCCAGGAACTCGGCCATGCGCTTCCTGATCCCGAGCACATACGTCTGCACCACCGTCACGGCACTACGTGGCGGATCCTCGTTCCATAATTCCTCGATCATCGCGGACACCGGCACGACAGTCGAATGCCGGACGAGCAGCAGCGCGAGCAATTGCCGCTGTTTCTGAGCCGTCGGTGTGGCATTCCTGTTCTGCAGCGCTAGCGTTAGCGGTCCTAGCACACGGGCATAGATTTGCTGTGTCACGGGCGCTCCCTACTACCTTTCCCCGGCAAAGCGCGGGAAATGAATACCCACGGCACTGGAGGCCACTCCAGCCTAAGGGTCGGCAGGTATCAGCTTCGTGAACAAACCGTAATTTGATGGTTAAAGCCCAAATGTCCCCAAACCATCGACTACCCGCTACGCCAACGCATCGATAATGAATGACAAATCAAATACGCATCACGTATAAACCCTAATGCCGCCGGGACCTCCGCATTTGAGCGACGCTCTAGGGCCCGTGGGTCAGACTCGGAGGCAGTGGAGCCCGGAAGTGGTTGGTCGCCAACCGATTCCGGACCACTCCCGATCACCACCGAGGACAGGCATGCGTGAACGCGTCGAGGAGCTCGACAAACTCAAACAATCGGTACTGGCCGGGCCCGATGCGGCCGCGACGCAACGTCAGTACGACAAGGGGAAGCTGACCGCCTACGAGCGGATCGACCTGCTGCTGGACCCTGGGTCGTTCCAGGAGATCGAGGCGTTACGACGCCATCGGGCAACAGGATTCGGGCTCGAGCACCGGCGTCACCACACCGACGGCGTGGTCACCGGCTGGGGAACCGTCGACGGGCGGACGGTGTTCGTGTTCGCGCAGGACTTCCGGATTCTGGGTGGCGCGCTGGGCGAGGCGCACGCGCAGAAGATTCACAAGGTCATGGATTTGGCGCTGGCCGCGGGCGCACCGCTGGTCGGGCTCTATGACGGTGCGGGGGCCCGCATCCAGGAAGGGGTCACCGCGCTGGCCGGTTTCGGTGGGATATTCGCGCGAAACACCAAGGCCTCCGGCGTGATTCCGCAGATCAGCGTCATCCTCGGACCTTGCGCCGGTGGCGCCGCCTACAGTCCCGCGCTCACCGATTTCGTCTTCATGATCCGGGAGACGGCCCAGATATTCATCACCGGACCCGACGTGGTGGCGGCGGTGACCGGCGAGCGGGTCACCATGAACGAGCTGGGCGGGGCCGACATCCATTCGCGCACATCGGGTGTCACCCATTTCACCTACGACGACGAACCCTACTGCCTGCACGATGTCCGGCATCTGCTGTCGATGCTGCCGGCCAACAATCGTCAGCATCCGCCGACGGTGGTGTGCACCGATCCCCCGGATCGGCGCAACGAGTCGCTCTACGATCTGGTCCCCCTCGATGGGAACCGGCCCTACGACGTGCGCGCGGTCATCGAGGAGATCGTCGACGACCACGAGATCTTCGAGGTGCACGAGCAGTGGGCGGCGAATGTGGTGTGCGCCTTCGCCCGCCTCGACGGGCACGTGGTGGGCGTGGTCGCCAATCAGCCGAACATGCTCGCGGGGGTGCTCGACATCGCCGCCTCGGAGAAGGCCGCCCGGTTCGTGCAGCTCTGCGACGCGTTCAATATTCCGCTCGTCACGCTGATCGACGTGCCGGGTTTTCTGCCCGGTGTCGCGCAGGAGCACGGCGGGATCATCCGCCACGGCGCCAAACTGCTCTACGCCTACTGCAACGCCACGGTCCCCCGGGTCTCGGTGGTCCTGCGCAAGTCCTACGGCGGCGCGTACATCGTCATGGATTCCCGGTCGATCGGCGCGGACCTGGCGCTGGCCTGGCCCAGCAACGAGATCGCCGTCATGGGCGCCGAGGCCGCCGCGAACGTGATCTTCCGCCGCGAGATCAATGCCGCGAAGGATCCGGAGGCGATGCGGCAGAACAAGATTGCCGAGTATCGCTCGGAGCTGGTGCACCCCTACTATGCCGCCGAGCGGGGTCTGGTCGACGACGTGATCGATCCCGCCGACACCCGCTCGGTGCTCATTCGCAGCCTCGCCATGCTGCGGACCAAACACGCCGACCTGCCGATTCGCAAGCATGGCAACCCACCCCAGTGAGCAGAGCGAGAAGCACATGACAGCACCCCTGGTCCGCGTCGAACGCGGCAATCCCGACGACATCGAAACCGCCGCCCTGCTCATCGCATTGGTGAGCGCGCTCGCGAATTCCGTCGAGAGTGCCCCGCCCGCGGTGGCTCCCGTGCGCTGGATCGGGCCACCGCGCGCGAGCGCCTTCGTCCCGCCGCGCAGCTGGGCCGCCGCATGAGCGCCGAATCGGTTGCCGTGGAGGGGAGTTACGGCCTGCGCAAGGTCCTCGTAGCCAACCGAGGCGAGATCGCCGTGCGTGTGATCCGGGCCGCCAAGGACGCCGGTATCGCCAGTGTGGCCGTATACGCCGAACC
>NZ_JBFAXK010000031.1:0-95167 GCF_040680715.1 Nocardia sp. NPDC051981
ATCTCCGCACCCCCGGCCCCCCCCGACACCCCCACCCGCCCCACCCCCACGCCGCCCACCCCCCCCACCCCCCCCCCCGGGGGGGGCGCCCCCCCCCCCCCCGCGGCCGGGTCCACACAGTCGACGACCAGCGCCGGTCCGCGCGCGAGGCCCGCCCCCGCAGCGCCGGCGCCAGCCGGTCGCAGAATGCGAGGAAAGCGAGGTGATGCCTGTCGAACACAGTGACGTTTCTCGCGTCGGGCGCGGTCGCATCGACCCCGAGGCCTGCACGAGGGCACCGAATCCGCCCGGAACTCCCCGAAGTCCCCTTCCGGGCGTGTGCACCGCCACCCCATGTGGCAGCCGCAGGCAGAAGCGGCCCTCGCCCATGCGAGAAACCCGAACCTTCACGATCTCCTCCGTCGACGGGTGGGCCCGTTCAGCAGCACGCTTGCGGGCCCACCCGGCTCTGTTTCTCGGTCCCGCCGCGTTTCTCGGTCCCGCCGCGCACCGACCACACCGCGGCGTTCCACCAAGGTTGCAGGGGGCTGGGTTCGGGCCACCGGCACGTCGCCGGTCGGCTGCCGCGCTCGGTGTCCGGGCCGGGTCCACCGCACACGGGCGATGAACGAGAAGTACCGGGTACGAGGTTATTCGGTTCAGTCACTTCGGGTGCTCGCTCAGCAGGTGGATCCTTCATTGCGGCATCCACGTCGGATCAGGACGCGCGCGCTGAGCGAGAAGTGTCCAGGTGCGCGTCAATGCCCGCGTTGCTCATGCAATGCCAGCCCCTCTCTGGCCTTGATCCGCCGGTGCTCGAACAACAACCAGCCGACACCCGCTGCAAAACTCGCGGCACAAACCAGCCCGGCCACCATTGCCCGCAGCGCAAATCCGTACCCGGCCGCGGTCAATGCGCATGCCAACGCCACGATCCCCACCGCGCACAAAACCATGCCAGGAATGTTGTAACCATCCTCGATCGTCTCCCCCGCGTGAGCGCGTGTCGTCCGCGCACGGTCGGGAAACCCTCCGCTCGACCTGACCTCCGTCCCCCTCGGCCACATCCTGGACACCTCGGCCATCGCTGTCTCCTCTCCGCTGAAGGCGGCACCCCGTCCGGCCCGCCGGGCTGTCCCCGTGCTACCCACGAGCTGCCTGCCCAATCAAGGGACGGCGGCGGTTCGCACTCCGTCCGGGTGAAATCTGCCACCTCGTTTACCCGAGTCCTCGCAATCGCCAGGACACGAACACGTAGGGTTCAGAACCGCCCACCGTCTTCGAATGCGCCGGTGCCGCTGTTGAATTCGCCGATGTACCCTGCGGCCATCGTCGGCGGATGCTGCCGGGTTCCAGGATCAGCTCGTCGCGCACACCTGCCCGGCGATGGCGGTGTAGGAGAATCCGTGTCCACGTCGTCGCCGGATGATGCCCGTACCGTCGATGGTGCTGCGCCGCAGCTGAATCGGTACCCCGCTCAGTACCTCTGCGGCGCCGCTGGCGGCCGCTGGTCCGCGCGGTGGACGGGGTGGCTGAACATTTGCGTTTCCTGGCCGCGATATCGGTGTGCAGCGGCCGGATGCCCCGCCGCGGCGAGAGCAGACAGGTGAGCTGCTCGTTTGAAGCACCGGGGCCCGGGTACAGCGACCTCACCGAGCACAGGTTCGCAGGCGCGCTGGAGGGCCGTCGGCGGATGCGGATTTGATATCCGGTGCAACGCAATCAGTTTCGCGTTCTCCAGGATGTGGATTCGAGGCATTTCGATGAAGGAGGAGCAGACATGGGTAGCAGGACAGGCGACCCGCGCGAGCGCGCCGATCTCGACGACGATGACGAGGCCGACTTTGCGGACGAACACGAGAACGTGACGACCGATCGCCAACCGGACGGCGAAACCGAGTCGCCGCGGGGATTGGGCGGTATGGACCCCCAGACTGGCGGCGCGGTTTGACCGATGGCGGCATCGGCCGCGCGTCGGCGATTCTGTTCGGCTGTGCGGACTCAGTTCCCGGGCACCTGGCTGTCGGCATGGACCGCATCGAGGACGATGGACGCGGGCCGGGGAGGCGTGTTGTCCGCGTCGGTAACGTTTGGCCAACCATCGCCCGGGTAGGTCGTGAGCGGGTTGCGCCCGCCGCAGCCCGCGTTCTGCATTCGAATCGGAGGGAGAGCCACATGTCGACTGAGCAGGACGATGTCGTTGCGCTGCTGGAGGAACAGCACACGCAGATCAAGGATCTGTTGCAGCAGGTGGAAACGGCCTCGGGGGATGCCAAGCGGCAGCCTTTCGAGGATCTGGTGCGGTTGCTGGCCGTGCACGAGAGCGCTGAGGAGCAGGTCGTGCATCCGGCGTCGCGGCGCGCCAAGGTCGCCGGGGAGGTCATCGACGATCGGCTCCATGAGGAGGATGAGGCCAAGCATGTGCTGGCCGAACTCTATGAGCTCGGTGTCACCCATGACCAGTTCGCGGGCAAGTTCCGCGACTTCGCCGGGTCGGTGATCGAACACGCCGAGTTGGAGGAGAAGGAGGAATTCGCTCAGTTGCGCAGGAGCCTCTCCGAGCGCGACAGCACTCGTCTCGCGACCGCGGTACGGGTCGCCGAGGCCGTTGCGCCCACTCGTCCGCATCCGCAGGCCGGGGAATCGGCGACAGCCAATGTGGTGTTCGGGCCGCCATTGGCATTGTTCGATCGGGTTCGTGACGCTGTGCGTGATTGGCGGACAAAATCCGAGGAATGACCGAGCTCGGCGGCGAATCGAACGACAGCCAATATCGGCTGGCTCGTTTTTCTCTATGATCGCGCTCCAAGCGCGGTCTGAGCGGGCGAAAGATCACCACGGATCGCATTCCCGGTACGTGGCCGTGCGGCGAGAAACCAGAGCCGAATCCTCGCCGCACGGTGCTCACGGCAGTGCACGAGCCACCGATAGCGATGGTGAAGGGGTCGTTTTTCACGAACACTGCAATGACAGGAGTCCCACCATGCCAAAGGAATGGACGAAGAAGCAGGAACGCCAATACGAGCACATCAAGGACTCTGCCCGCGACCGCGGCGAAACCAGCGAACGTGCCAAGGAGATCGCGGCCCGCACCGTCAACAAGAACCGTGCGCAGTCGGGGCAGAGCAAGACCGCAAGCCGAAGCTCCACCGACGACAAGTCGCCCCAGCAGCGCGGGGGACAGCGGTCCGGACGCCGCGGACCCAAGGGGCCCACGCGCGATCAGCTCTACAACGAAGCCAAGAAACGAAATATCGATGGCCGCTCGACCATGACCAAAGCGCAACTGGCCCATGCGCTAGGGCGCGATTGACCACAGATCGGTCGTCTCCGCAGTGGCCCGGATCTGGATGATCGGCTCGCACGTGGCGGGCATTTGAGACACGTGTCGCGATGCTGGCGGTCGCCGCTGGAAACGACGGACTGATCCTGAGCCGCAGCCATAAGCGGCGGCGGCTCAAGGCCCCGCAGCGCGCGGTCGGCATGATCAGCCGGGTGCAGGCCGCGGTCCGCGCACTGCCCGCCCCGGCACTGCCGTAGGACACGGTCGCCACCACGACCGTGGACGATCTCGCCTACCCACGCCCTCGACGCCTGCACCCTGGCCGTCGTCGCCCGCAAAGACCGCCACATCGGCCTGATCGCCGCGATGACCACCGCGCAGCTACTCGGCGTCACCGCCACCGTCGTCGGCAGCGCGATCGCCGTCACCCTCGGCTGACTCTCCGTCACTGGCTCACTGCTTCACCGCGTCAAATGAGGCCACAGCGGTCCCGGTCGGCGATGGTTTCCACCTGCCGAGGTTCGGCAGGTGATCGAACCGGGATACGATCGAAACCGCTTGTCCCGCTTCTGTGTTCCACAACTCCACGGTTCCCGTTTCCCACACGAATCGAACGGTGGTCCACTTCATGCACATCGGGAAAGACACAGTGCAGGCATCCGGCGACCTCGTCGGGCGGCACTTCGACACCACACACGCGACTCCTCGCTCCCGGCCGAGACCGGAACAAGGAGCACGCCGATGAGTGATGTGGCCAAGGTGATTCCACTGCACGACGGCGACTTCCACGCGCGGCAGCGTCCGGCACACCGGCAATGGGCCGGCCAGCCGGCATCGTCGTTACGCCCGGTGACGTCGCTGACCCAGCGAGTAGCGGAGATGACCCCGCGCCAGCCGCGCGGCCTGGCTGATCTGATCCGCGCCACGATCACCGATGGCGTCCGTGGCACCGCCAATTTCGCTCGCCGCCGCCTGACCGGCGAATACCAGGTCGACGAATTCGGCCTGGACGAACACCTGCTGGAATCGGTCCTGCTGCCGGTCCTGCGGCCGCTGTCGGAGCTGTGGTTCCGGGTGCAGGTCACAGGCATCGAGAACATCCCCGAATCCGGGGGCGCGCTGATTGTGTCCAACCACGCCGGCGTAGTCCCGATTGACGCACTGATGCTGCAGCTGGCCGTGCACGACCGGCACCCGAAACAGCGGGTGCTGCGGCTGCTGGCCGCCGATCTGGTCTTCGAACTGCCCATCCTGGCCGGGTTGGCCCGCAAGGCCGGACACACCCTGGCCTGCCCCGCCGACGCCGAACGCCTGCTGCGGGCGCACGAGCTGGCCGGAGTGTTCCCCGAGGGCTTCAAGGGCGTCGGCAAGCCCTATCGCGAGCGCTATAAATTGCAGCGGTTCGGACGCGGCGGGTTCGCCTCGACGGCGATCAAGACCGGCGTGCCGATCATTCCCTGCTCGATCGTTGGCTCCGAGGAGATCTACCCCAAGCTCGCCGACATCACCCCGCTGGCCCGGCTGCTCGGGCTGCCCTACTTCCCGGTGACGCCGACGTTTCCGCACCTGGGCGCGCTGGGTGCGGTTCCGTTGCCCTCGAAGTGGTACATCGAATTCGGCACGCCCATCCCGGCCGACGGGTTCGCCCCACGGGCCGCCGAGGACCCGATGACCGTGTTCGAGGTCACCGACCAGGTCCGCGACACCATCCAGCAAACGCTGTACAAACTGCTCACCCAACGCCCCAACCCGTTCACAGGCCCCAACAGCTAACCCATGCTGACTTCAGATGTATTTCAAGGGAGAAGTTGTGGACATAACCGAGCTGATCCTGGATGACCACCGTGAGCAACGGCGGCTGTTCGCGATCCTGGAGCAGATCGATTGCGGGGAGACCAGTGTGCTTTCCGCGATCTGGGACAGGCTCTCGGCGTTCCTCGAGTTGCACGCGCAGGCGGAGGAGGAGATTTTCTACCCGGCGTTGCTACGTGCCGGCCTTGCGACACGGCGCGCCGGTGGAGTGGAAGGCGAGACCGTCGACGCAATTCATGATCACAATCAGATCCGGGATGCCATCGCCGACGTGGCACGTCATCGAGTCGGTACCGAGGACTGGTACGCCGCCGTCGCGGCCGCGAACCTCGCCAACAGCGATCACATGGCAGAAGAGGAACGCGAGGGCCTCACCGACTTTCGCCGCCTGAGCGGACTGCAAGCCCGCCACCAGCTGGCAGTCGTCTTCGCTGACTATGAGGCGCGAAACTACGCCGGCATCAAACCGGTGGACAAGGACCCCGACGCGTACGTCCGGGCCGTAGAGAGTAGGGACCATGACATCGCGAGCGGATCGTTGAGCGTCGGCAGCCTGAAACACGACTGACCAGGCACCGGGCGTTGACCTGGAACTTCCCATGCGTGCAAGCGCATCGTGACACCACAAGGGTTTGCGGTAGCCCGCCGAATCCAACGAACTTCAGCGCCGGTCCGCACCAAGCGGACTGGTTGCGGCTCAGGAGAACCAAGACCCGACCGAGCGGGGTCTCTGCGATGAAACAGGCCCCCGCCATCGGTGACGCGGTGCCGAGTGGGCCCACATGAGTGAATCGTCTGTTCGGCCGGTGTCGGTGGCGGGTCCGCTGCACGCGGGAGATCCGGAGGCCCGGGGCGCTCAACCTCCTTTTGCAGAGGCTTCATGTACCTGGTGACACGATTCTTACCGGCACCTCTCCTGTGGGTTCAGCCGGACTGAAGCGAATTCAGCTGGAACTCACGGTGTTTCGACGGGCGCACGCACGGAATCGCGATGGGTTCGCAACCGGAGTCTAACGGGTCTCTGGATTCGGCTCCTCGAGTTCATCGGCGAGCAGCCGCTCGGCGATGGAGGTGTAGCGCACCGCGGTCTCGCGGCTGATGTTGAACACCATCGGAGCAGGCGCGGTGGATCTGGGCCGCCGGTCAGCGCCTCGTGCAGGATGCGGTCGGCGCGGATCCGGTCGATGCTGAAACCATTGGGGCCCAAGGAGAACCGCACGACTTCAGGAGACACCGGTCCGGTGCCGAGCGAGGTGCGTTTGCTGATGAGGACGTGCCGATTCGGGCTGTTTGGCCAGGTCACGCGTCGATCTCCCGGAGCGAACACGCGCCGCGCTTCTGCAGCGTCCGCGCGGATATCGATGGCGCGATGGCGCGGGCCTACGCCGATATCTCCGCCGAGGAGCTGGCGATCGCCGCGCGGGTGCTCGCTCGAGTGACCACTCAGCTCAACGCGGTGCCGGAAACCGCGTGACCCGTCGCCTGTGTCGATCTGTCGCCTGCGGGTACGCCTGAAGTTACCGAGGCAGGGAGAACACAATGACTCAGCAGGACGTGGTGAACGCATTGATGGATCGGGCGGGCACGGGCTACGCGGCCGAGGCCGGAATAAACCTGGCCGATAAACCCGCTCCACTGTTTCAACTGCTGATGCTCGCCGAATTGCTCAGCACCAGGATCTCCGCCGATATCGCCGTCGCCGCCGCCAAGGAGCTGGTCAGCGCCGGATATCGCACCCCACAGCGGGTCGCCGACGCCGACTGGCAGGAACTGGTCGACGCGCTCGGCCGCGCCCACTACAAGCGCTACGACGAAAGTACGGCTTCCCGCCTGGGGGATATTGCTTCCCGCATCCTGGACCGCTACGGCGGCGACCTGCGCAAACTGGCCGACGAAGCGGGGCACGACCCGGCCCGCGCCGCCCAATTGCTGCAACAGTTCCCGGGGATCGGCCCCACCGGCAGCGATATCTTCCTGCGCGAAGTCCAAGACATATGGACCTGGGCACGACCGCATTTCGACGAACGCGCGCTGCGCGGCGCCGAACGCGTCCAACTGCCCGCCGACCCGGACCGACTGGCCGACCTCGCCCCCGAAAACCACACCGCCGACCTGGCCGCGGCGCTGGTCCGCGTCACCCTGAACAACGAGATCGCCGATCAGGTCCTCGCCGCAACCTGACCTCTCGACATCAGGCGAAACCGGGCCTGCGCCACGTCGCGACCGAACCCGCTGCTACGGCCACAATTCGTTGTCGGGAGGATGCCGGTCGCCGCGAGACGACACGCGCTGGGCGAAGGTCTGTGTCCACGCGGCCGTCTCCGATTCGTCCTCGATGAGCCCGGACGCGCGCCATCCGGGCCTCGGGCCAGCGGCGCGGCTGTCGTGCCTCGTGCCGGGGCGGGCCTGCAACGCGAACGCGAACAGCCGCGCTTCCCACGACAGGTAGGCCTCCACGCTCATTCCCGCGCACTCGGCCGCATCGTTGAGCGCGAGCCAGTCGTCCTCACACACCGTGACCACAATGTCCCTGCTCGCCATGCCAATCCACGCTAGACCCCGTCCCGGAGCTGGCCGACAACCTCACCGCAGCCGCGGGGCGTTTCCCACGCGGGCTGTCAGTGGTCGGTCAGCTGCTTGTAGCGCAGGAATTCCTCGAAGGAAATCTGCCCTTCGGCCCAGATGCGGTCTTGCTCGATGCGGCGCCCGACGATGTCGCGCACGTGCGGGTCCTGGGCCGCACCCCAGACGAGCGCGTCGTCGAAGGTGATGAAACCGTCGCCGTCGGTATCGATCTCGTCGAACTCCCGCCGGGTCGCGATGAACTGCTGCTGATCCATACCCTTTCTCCTCTACCGGTTGGTTACTTCCCGAACAGCATCTTCGTTCGTCATCGATCCAGCACAAGAGTACGCGGAAAGTTTGCTGACACCCAGATCGGCGGGGAATCGAAACGGACCCCAGCGCCGGTCTCGACTCGGGGCCGCCCAGCATGTCGACGTCCAGGCGGCGGCGATCGCGATGGCGGTTTCGGCGCCGATGGTGGTTTTGTCGCAATAGTGTCGCATCGCTTCGAGCACACAAAGACTGCCTATAGTCGTTCGCTATGAAATGGAGGAGACGCAAGCAGGCAGCCGTGGACCGTGCTGCGGTGGCCGGGGTCGGGGAGGCCGCGCGGCAGCAGCCGGGCGGTTTGACTCCACACCACGGGTTTGCTGAACGGATACTGTCGACGCCGGCGGTCCCGGCGTGGATCCACTGGGTCTATGACCGCGACCCCGAGATCGCGCGTTTCTACTTCCAGCTGCACTATCCCCTCGACGATGGCCACGGCGATGAGCAGCGGACCTTCAAGCGGGCCTACCAGGCCGAGCAAGCCGCACGGTGTGTGGAACGCGCCCGCCGCTTCCACAGCGACAGACCGGTGGTGAGCGCGTACTTTCCCGCGCTGCCCGACGACGAGGACTTCCACGCCGCCTGCGATGCGGGGCGGGAATGGGACGGGCACTGGTACTCCCGCGACCCGCTGCGAGCCTGGCCCGACGTCCACGGCCTCCAATAGGCCGCCAGTGTCAACAGCACGCCAATCCGGGATCTGGCACGGTTTGCGTGATTGCCGCGTTCGAAATGCGCTTGGGCGCTTGATGGTTGAAGATGTCGCGGGTGCTCTGATCTTGGACCGGTGGCGGTCCTGTTCCCGCATCTTGCCCAGCTGTCGATCGAGCGCGTCTATGCCTCCGACCGGGTGTTGTTCATCCAGGCCGGCACTCACGGCGAGCCTGGTGCCTGTCCAGGATGCGGAGCGATGTCGCAGCGGGCGCACAGTCGGTATGAACGGCGGCTATCCGACGCCGCCGTTGCCGGCCGCGAGGTACTGATCCGGCTGCGAGTCCGCCGGTTGTTCTGCGACAACAGTGATTGTGTAGGAAGGACTTCCGTAGAGCAGGTGCCGAGCGTGGCGGTCCGGCATGCTCGGCGCACGACAATCTCGGCGCACGACAATACTGCAGCGGCTGCTGTGCACGGTCGGGCTGGCGCTGGGTGGTCGTGCCGGTGCCCGGCTGACCGCCCGCGTCGCGGCGCCGTCACCGCGACGTCGGAAAGAATCCGGCCGGATCGAGCGTTCTTCTCGAAGAAGCGGAAGTCAGCTATCTACCAGCAGTGACCAGCGATGTTCGGGTTCTACGACTCCGGTTACGTACTCGCCCGGCTGATCTTCGAGCGGCTACTGGGCCTGGTATACCTCGTCGCGTTCTTGTCGACCTTCGCCCAATTTCGTGCCCTGTGCGGGGAACAAGGTCTGTTGCCGGCGCCGCGGTATCTTCGTTTCGCTGGTTTTCGGGCAGCACCCAGTGTCTTCTGCTTCCACTACAGTGACCGTTTCGCCCGCGCGCTGGCGGCGCTGGGCGCGGTCGGCTCAGCCGGAGTCGTCCTCGGTGTGGCCGATGTCGCGCCGCTGCCGCTGGCGATGATGGTGTGGATGGCGCTGTGGGCGCTGTACCTGTCGTTCGTCAACGCCGGGCAGGCGTTCTACGGCTTCGTCTGGGAGATGCTGCTGCTCGAGGCCGGCTTCCTGACGGTCTTCCTGGGGAATGCGGCAACGGCCCCACCAATCGCGGTGGTGATGCTGATGCGTTGGCTGCTGCTCCGGCTCGAAGTAGGAGCGGGCCTGATCAAGCTCCGCAACGATCCGGCGTGGCGTGACTTCACCGCGCTGTGCTACCACCACGAGACCCAGCCGCTGCCGAACCGGTTCAGCTGGTACTTCCATCATCTGCCCACACCGATTCATCGCCTGGAGGCGCTGGGAAACCATGTCGCGCAGCTGATCGTGCCGTTCGGGCTGCTGTTCCCGCAGCCTATCGCCACGGGATCGGCCGCGATCATCATCGCGACGCAGCTGTGGCTGATGGTCAGCGGGAATTTCGCGTGGCTGAACCTGCTCACGATCGCACTGGCCACCCTCGCGCTCGATGGCCGCCTGCTCGCGGCGGCACTACCGGTCCGGCTGGCACACCCCGTGCCCGGTCCGGGGTGGTTCACGATCATCGTGACGATCCTGACCCTGGTCATGGCGGTTCTGAGCTGGGCGCCGGTACGCAATATGGCCTCCCGGCACCAGATGATGAACGCCGCGTTCAACCGGCTGTATCTGGGCAACACCTACGGGCTGTTCGGTCACATCATTCGTCACCGGTTCGAACTGGTCATCGAGGGCACCGATGACGAACCGGGCCCGGAGGCGACATGGAGCGTCTACGAATTCAAAGCCAAACCCGGGACCGTGTCCCGCCGTCCACGGCAGGTTGCCCCCTACCACCTCCGGCTGGACTGGCTGATGTGGTTCGCGGCGATCTCGCCCCTGAGAGCCGAGGCCTGGTTCGTGGCGCTGGTTGTCAAGCTGCTCCGCGGCGACGCGCCGACGCTGCGCCTGCTGGCGAGCAATCCGTTCCCGCAGCGACCGCCGAAGTACGTGCGAGCCCTGCTCTACCTCTACCGCTTCACGACCAGGGATGAGCGCCGCCGCACCGGGGCCTGGTGGACCCGCCGCTACCTGGGCCAATACCTGCCCCCAGCTCGACTGTCCCCGACCACCGAAGCTCCCCCTGAAACCACCAACGGTGAGGATTCCTCAACCACGTGACCCGGGGCTGCAGCTGGCCGTGGCCGGTGGTCGGGCCGGCCATGCCAGTGGTTGGAGCCTGCCTGTGGGGTTCTCCATTGGGGCGTCCTCGGCTCGTGGTGCGGACGTTGCATCACAGGCCGAACAGCAGGCCGATGCCCAGTGGGCTGGCGCCGAAGGATCGGGTCAAGTGCAGTGGGAGCACCGGTTCGATCGCGGCGATCATCGCGGCGCTGAGCAGTACCACTACAACGACCGGGACCGTGCCGGGCACCCGCAGCACCGTCAAGGGCCCGGTGGGGTCATCGGTTCCGGCGTGATCGACGCGGACGAACACCACCCGGGCGATACCGTCGACGACCGCGAGTCCAGCGGCGAGCAAGAACGGAACAACGGTGCCGAAGTGCTCGACCAACAATCCACCCACCGGAGGCCCGGTGAGAATGCCGACGCTGATCATGCTCATCGCCGCACCCATGACCGGTCCGCGTTTGGACGACGGCACCGTGGCCGCGATCAGCGACAAGCTCGCCACCCATGCCATGCCCGCGGCCAGCCCCTGCAGCGTGCGGCCGACGACCAGCAGCCACCACGGCGCGCCGAGCGCGAAAACGACGGTGGCCGCGGCCAAACCGGACAAGCCGATCAACAGCGGCATGCGCGGGCCGTGCCGGTCGACGAGGGCCCCGGCCACCGGTGTGGCCAGCAACATCGCCGCGGCGTAGCTGGCGAACAGCAAGCCCGTCGCGGACGGGCCGGCGTCCACGGTCGCCGGCAACAGTGGCAAGACCGGGATCGCCAAACCGTAGATGAACATGTCGGTGAACAAAGCCAGGCACGCGACGATCACCGCCGCGGTCGAGGAGCTACTGCTCATGCGAGCGGTCACGAAAAACGCCTTTCTGCACCATGACTCGCCCCTGGCGAAGTCACTGGATTCCCGGCGCGCCAACGCGGCCGAGATGGATGGGTTCTAGTCGGTTGCGGCCACCAGACCGTGGACGCACGCGGTGGCCAGCGCGTGCGCGCCCGCGCTGTCGGCGGGCAGCAGCTCGGGTTGGGTCGCCGCGGTCATCGTCAATCCGTGGATGAGGGTCACGATCGCCAGCACCGCGACACCTGCGGTGACACCCGGGCCCAACACGGTGTCGGCCAACGCCTCCCCGATCCCGTCCTCCCACGCCGACATGCCGCGCCGCTTGGCCGCCAGCCCGGCGTCGAGCGCGACGGCTTGCGGCGCAACGATGGTGGACACGATCGCGAGCCGTCGAAACCGGTCGTCGCCGGTCAACGCGAGCACATAACCGGACAAGAACGCAACCAGCCGCTGCCCACCGGATTCCCCGCGAGCCCCCAAAGCGGCCAGCAACGGCGCAGCCGCATCGGCCCACCCCTCGTCCAGGGCCGCCGTCAGCAACGACACCTTGTCGGGAAAGGGGTGATGAACCGCGCCGCGCGTGACTCCCGCCCGCGCTCCTACACCGACGAATGTCGTTCTCTCCCACCCGACCTCGGCGAAAGACGCCAACCCCGCCGCTAAAATGCTCGCCCGCGGCTGGCGACGACATGACCAGCGTTCTGATTACCCACCGCGATGATGACGACGGCTCGACACTCACCGAACAAGAACTCGTCGACGCGTTGCTTCTCGTTATCAGCGCGGGCCACGAAACCACGGTCAACCTGATCGACCAAGCCATCTATCTGCTGCTGACTCGGCCAGAGCAGCGCGCCAAGGTCGGCACCGGGGCCGTGACGTGGGCCGAGGTGATCGAGGAAGCGCTGCGGTTCGGGGCGCCGGTGGCACACCTGCCGCTGCGCTACGCCGTCGAGGACATCGATACCGATGCCGGGCCGGTCCACATTCGGCAAGGGTGAACCCATCCTCGCCTCCTACGCCGCCGCGGGCCGCGACCCCAAGATCCACGGCGACACCGCCGGCGAGTTCGACGTCGCCCGAGAGATCAAGCACCACTTGGCCTTCGGCTACGGCGCGCACCTGTGCCTGGGAGCACCGCTGGCCCGGATGGAAGCCCACATCGCTTTGGCGGCGCTGTTCGAGCGATTCCCGGCGATGCGCCTGGCCAAGAATCCGGCCGAGCTAGGCACCATCAGTTCGTTCATCTCCAACGGTCACGCCTCGCTGCCGGTGTATCTCGGTTCCTGACCGCCACCGACCACCGCTCGTACGGGCACGTCGATCCACGGTCGACGTGCCCGTCGCTTGCTGGGTAATATTTCGCCGCAACCGATTTCATGGCACACTTTGGGAGACTTACGTGGATCCGCAGCACGCGCATCAGGGTGCTACCGCCGGCACGATCTCGCCGCAAGATGTGCGAATCCCGATCTACAGTGCTGAGTTCGCAGCCAATCCCCACGGACACTACCGACGAATGCGCAGCGAGTACGGGGCGTTGGTACCAGTCGAGATGTGGCCGGGAGTACCCGCGACGCTGGTCGTCAACTACGCGACCGCAGTGCGAATCCTCAACGATCCCATCCACTTTCCGGCCGATCCTCGGACGTGGCAGAAGACCGTCCCCGCCGACATTCCGATCATGCCGATGGTCGAGTACCGACCCAACGCCATCCGTACCAGCGGACATGAGCACGCGCGCTACCGCAGAACGCTCTCCGACGCGCTGGCCGGCATCGACCTGTACGCGGTGCGTGACATCGTCGGGCGCTCCGCAGTCGACATCATCAACGGATTTGCCACCCAAGGCCACGCCGATGTCCTCAGCCAATACGCCCTCCCGATGGTCTTCTCCGCCTTCTGCGAAATCCTGGGCTGTCCACCGGACATCGGCCAGCGAGTCGCGGCCGCCAGCGCCGCCATGTTCGACGGGGTGGACACGGCGACGGTCAACGCGCAGATGGCTGAGGCCCTTCTCGATCTCACCGCACTCAAGCGCGCATATCCGGGCGACGACGTCACCACGCGGCTGGTCCAAGATCCCGCCGCACTGTCCGACGAGGAGATGGCCCACCAGCTGGTGCTGCTGTTCGCCGCCGGTGTCGAGCCGCCTCTGAACCTCATCGCGAACACCCTGCTGCTGATGATGACCGACAGGCGCTTCATCAGCACCCTCGACGCGCCTCCCCTGCCGACCAGCGTGGCCATCGACGAGCGTTTGGCGACAGACCCGCCGATGGCGAACTACTGCCTCACCTATCCACCGCAGCCGGTCTTCATCGACAAAGTCTGGCTGCCCGCCCATCAGCCGGTCATCATCAGCATGGCCGCGTGCAATACCGATCCGGCAATGGTCGGCGGCAGCCTCGACAACGGCTGGAACCTCGCATTCAGCTCCGGTGATCACGCCTGCCCCTCACCCGCCCGCTCCTTCGGGCGGCTGCTCGCGCAGGAAGTGATCGACCAACTCTTCGACTACCTGCCCGACGTCAGGCTGGCGGTCCCACAAGAAGACCTCGTGTGGCGCCCCGGCCCGTTCCACCGCGCCCTGACCGAGCTGCCCGTGATCTTCCCGGCCATGCGCTTCCCGTTTCCCGCGACCTAGATCTCCAGCCGCCCGGAACCGTAGCGGCCGCGCCGTGTTGCCAGGCCTCCGGCCGCAGGCTCGGCACCAGCGCGGACGTGGTGCACAGCGATGCCTATCGACCCATCGAAGCCCACCGATCGAACACGTCCTCGGCACGCCCTGTGAAGGTTCACCGCGAACAATCAGACAATTTGTGTAACAATACAATTCGTGAGTAGCGGGCCGAAGGTAACACCGCAGCAACGAATCCCGCGAGCGGATGCGACCGCGACTGCGGTTCAGCAGCACTTTCCCGCCCATACGGCCCTGCCAACCCCCGATCTCCTGCCCACCGACCCGATCCGGTCGGCATCCCGAACCTTCACCGACACTTGCCAGTCGGAACCTCCTGTGAAGGTGTGTGGTGCGTCGAGCTTCTGACAGGTAATCGCTTAGCTCTTTGTTCCGATCCCGCTGCGGTGTCCGTGTAAGCGTGCAGCACCGGCGGCCTCGGCGCACCGACGCTCGGCGATGGCCTCCCATGCCCCCGGCGGATGAGTTGCCGGTGGGATCGAGTTAATGAGAGTAGTAGGAGACGGATCATGCACACCCTTGGGCATCAGGAGCCGACCCCGCTGGCCGGAGTTATCCGCCACGGCAGCCTCGAATTCGACCAGCACTTGCAGAAGATCCTGAGCAACCCCGCCTACTTCGTCACAGAGAAGCAAAGCCAGGAGCAACGCAGGCAGAACGCTTACGACCAGTTACACAACCTGGTCCAGGAAACTGGCAGCACCCGAGACATCGCCACCGACCTGCCACGACTGTTCGCCGTCTTCGATTGGGCGGCGGTATTGGCGACGGACCTGATACCGCTGATCTCCGGGCACTACAACCTGGCCGCGGGCAGCCTGGCCAGCCTCACCGATTCCGATTCGGCCGCACCATATCTGGCCGATCTCGACGACGGCTCGAACGTCGGAGTCATGCTGCTGACCGAGTACGGCTGCGGGTCCAACATCCAGAACATGATGACCCGCGCGACCTGGGACGGCGACGGGTTCGTCATCGACACACCGAACCCGCGGGCCCGCAAATTCATGCCCAGCGTCGGAATTCCCGTGGCACGCGTCTGCGTGGTCGGCGCCCGCTTTATCGACGCCGCCGGCGTCGATCACGGGGTGCAGCTGTTCGCGGCACGTCTACGCGGCCCCGACGGTGCACCCGCGCCCGGCGTGACCATCACACAGCTCGACCATCAACCGCTGGTCATCATGGACAACTCCGTCATCGCCTTCGACAAACTCAAAGTCGATCGCAGCGCCTGGTTGAGCAACGGGCTGGCCACCATCGACGACCATGGCGTATTGACCTGGCGCGACGAGGACAGCCGCAGAAGGTCATTCCCCTCTGCGATCAGTCAGCTCACCGTGGGCCGGTTGGCGCTTTCGTCCTGCCTCAACGCCGAGGCCCGCGCCGCGCTCTACATCGCGCTGCGCTACGCCTCCAAACGGGTAGTGCCCCTGACCCCCGTCGACAACCCGCTCATGGCCGACATTCCGCACGTGCGCGACACACTGCTCACCGATCTGGCGGGCACCGTCGCACGCACAATCTACGGCAACTCGATCAAGACCTCGCTCGGGCGCACCGACAGCGACCTCACCAGTCGCGACACGGTCGTCTCGGTGATGCTGGCCAAGTACTTCATCCAGCCACACGCGCTGCAATCGGTGCAGAACAGTCGCATGAAGATGGCCGCCCAAGGCATGTTCAGCGCCAACCGCGTCGCCGACTACCTCGGTGTCTGCCACGCGGCCATCACCGGCGAAGGCGACTGCCACGTCCTCGGGTCGGTGGCCGGCCGTGTGCTCGCCAAGGACCTCGCCGGGAAACTGCCGCCTGAGTCCCGCGTGCACGATCCCGCCGACCCGGGCGACCGCCTGGCGCTCTTCAACGCGCGCACCCTGACAATCGTGCAAGAGGCCCAGCGGTACCTGGCGACGCCCGGGCTCGACGCCCGCCTGGCCATCATTCCGGAAGCTCTCGACCTAGCCGGGGCATACTGCGCCGAGGAGACTCTCCAGCTTCTCCACCAGTACGCCGAACATCCCGAAATCCTCGCCGTGCGAGACGTGTTCGCGCTGAGCTACCTCGATCAGCACAGCACCTGGTACCTCATCCACGGTCTGCTGGACGTCGACGCGGTCAAGACAACCAAGCAGCAGCTGCACCGCGCCCTCAACGAACTGGCCGACAACCTGCCCCAGCTGCTGGACGCTTTCGGCTTCGACGACGAAATTCTCGGCGCACCAGTGCTATCCGAAGATCTGCCCGCCGCATGGGAAGCCCGCTGCCACAATCCGCGACGTCGCTGATCCAACCCGCCCCCGGACAAGCCGGCCGGCAGACCATCCGGGGGCGGGCAGGGGTCCGCTCTTGGGCTCCGGCGTCGATCTGCTCGTTCATTTCCAAGGGTCCCGGCTCGTTACCGGTCTGCCTCGACGCCTAATGGGCCCGCGAGGGTTCTTCTCCCGAAGAGCGTCGAGCCGCCACGGAAGTCAGGGGCACAGACCCTCCGACCTGCATACTTCGCATCTCGACATTCGATCCTGAAAACCTTGATTGCCGCGGGGGCCTGGCTTTCCTGCCGGGCCCCCGCGGCGTGTCAGCGATCAGCTGCTCGCCGAAGCGATGCGGCCGATGCTGTCTTGGCCTCGTTCCCGAATACCACCGCTTATCTCAGGAAAACCGGCAGGCGGTCGTGCCCGTTGGCGATGAAACCGGCTACCGTGCCGAGTTCGTCGGGCGAGACGGCGAGTTTCATGTGCGGGAATCGCTGGAAGAGGGCGGGAAGGCCCACGAGTGCCTCGAGCCGTGCCAGTGGTGCCCCCGGGCAGCGATGGGGACCGTGCCCGAACGCCATGTGGCTTTTGTTCGTCCGAGTGGGATCGAACGTACCCGCGCTGTCGCCGTAAATCTTCGGGTCCCGATTGGCGCCGGCAGGACACGAGAGGATCGGATCGCCTTCGGTGATCGACACATCGCCGAGGACGAAATCCTTCACCGCGTAACGCAGCGGGGCATGCGCGATCGACGGCTCGAACCGCAGCGCTTCCTCGATCACATCGGCCCAGGGCAGACTGCCATCGAGCGCAGCAGCCAGGTGGCCCGGGTGGGTGAGCAGCAGGAAGATGGTTTGGTCGATCAGGTCCACCGTGGTCTCGTGCCCGGCGTTGATCGTCAGGTAGAGCGTCCCGATCAGCTCCTCGGCACTGAAAACCGTTGTGGGATCGTCCACGTGGGCGATGAGGGTGCTGGTCATATCCTCAGCGGGATTATCGCGACGATACGCGACGAGCTCCTGCAGCAGCCCGATCATTGCCTGGTAGTTGGCTACGGCTTCCGCTTCGCTCAAGGCGACGTCGAAGATTCCGTCCACGCATTTCCGCAGTGGCTCGATCAGGGGCTCGGGAACTCCCATCAGCTCGTTGATCACACGCAACGGCAGCGGGTAGGCGAACTGCTCGCGGATGTCGACGGGGTCACCTCCCGGCCTGGCATCCAGACCCGTCACCAGATCATCGGCGATCGCCTGGATGCGGGGCTTCAGCGCTGCGGTGCGCCTGTCGGTGAACGCCGGCACCAGAGGAGCGCGCAGCCGCCGGTGTTCTGACCCGTAGGCGGTGAACATAGACCACGTGTTCACCCAGTTGAGGAGCGGGAAGTCTTTGCCGATCTTGCCGTCCCGGAACGCTGGCCAGTGCTGGCGCGGGTCCTTGGAAACCAAGGAGCTGGAAAGAATCTCCTTGAGCATCGCCGTATCGGTCACCGACCATGCGGGCACTCCGCCCGGGAGCACCACCTGGGTGACTGGTCCCCGCTCTCGGATGCGGGCAATTTCGCCCTGAATGTCAGGACCTTCGGGATCGAGGACTATGGGGTCGTTGTGGCTCTTCATGTGAACTCCAATCTGACCGTGAACCCCGCCTGCGGCGGCTTGCGTGTTGCCACTCGACTTCTGGGTCCCTCACAAAAGTAGCCGATACCGTTGGGCCTCAACCACTTCCGGGAGATTTGCGCAGCAACCCGCAACACTTCCAGTGCCAGCATCTTGGATTTGATCACGCTGGCAGTAGGCGTGTCGGTAGTGATCTGCGCGGCCAGCAGCGCTCGCGCCGTGTCCAGCTCGTGCTGCGCGACGACGGGTTTCGTGACCGACTCGTCAGGTTCGGACTCTCGACGGACGGACTCCAGAATTTGTACTCGCTGCACACCGACACCAGCCTCGTTCCGTTGCTCGACTCGCTGGCGCCGCGGCACGAAGATGGTCAGGCGATCTGGAGGCGACATCATAGTGTCCCTGCCCTGAACATCGCTGCGCACGTGCATGATTCGCGGCAGTGAATGGGGTGGAATGCCCATTCGTTCTCGCGGGGCTGGCCGCACACTCAAACCGCGAGATGGCGATCACCCGCGGTTGGTTGGCGGACACCTGCGTCGGGGTTGTGAGTAGAGGTAGCAGCCCGGCACATCGTGGCCGGGTCTGCCGAGCTCTGCTCGCCGGGTCGGTGCCTACTGGTGTGTGGGCTGAAGGACACGTCGGGTTCTCCTTCGACAGTGCCGAATTCGGCTTCCAGCCACGTAAGATGGCGGGCCAGTTCCCGTGCGTTGAGCACCATCTTCTCCGACAGCGGTTCGGCGGTGCCGAAACCGGTTTCGGTGTCCGTGGCAATCTCGGCGGCCGCAGCCAGTGCACGTGACGCGACGAGCAATGCCAATGTGGCGGTGGAGAATTGGCGTGAAGCCAAGGGCTGTTCGGTGATACCGTGCCCGGCGACGTGGGCGAGATCTAGGACCTGTTCGCTCAGTGCGCCGAGCACGGCAGGGGTGTTGCGCTCGTAACGGTAAGCCAGCCTTTTTGGAACTGAGTATGCAATCCTCCACCACGCAGGCCGGTTTCGATCTGCGCTATGGTCGTGGCCAAGATACCCGCGTATTGGGCTGCGTCGCCACGCTCGCCGAGGGGATTAGCGACCGCGTCGAGGCTGAAGGCGATGATTCCCAGCGATTGGCTCGGCGCAGTCGGCTTGCCTCCGGCAGCGGTTGCGCGAAGGTGCGTGCCCCGTCCGGGGCGGCCATGTAGATGCCTTTCCATTGTTACGCTGCTGTACAACGACTTTCGCATAGATTCTCACGCCGACAAACAACGGCCGACCGCACTGTGGTCGAGTGGATCGCCGCGATCCGGGAACAGCTGATGAAGAGCGTTTCTGCCCGCGATCGCCATCGGAGGTGCACGCCCAGATATCGGCGGCCGCCGATGCCGAGCACAGTCGTTTCCCCAGTCGGCGTGAGAGTTACCCGCGCATAGTCGGAAACTGTGCGCGGCAACAGCTTCGCGCCGGTTTCCGCGGAAATGGGCCGGTCACCGGGAAATCTGCTGGTCACGACGTTGCTGATTACGCTAGCGCCGAATCCGACTGACTTGGACTCCATGGGCCTACTGAAGGCCAGAGAATCTACTCTCGGGCCGCCGCGTGCCACGGTGGCCGCTATCTGCGGTCACTGTGTCCGGCGATGCCGACTCCTTTCCCGCGATGAGGAGGCGAAATCCGTCAAGAACGGCATCGCTACCATCAGCGGCAGGATTTCCGCCCTCCGGCAACTCGTCTTGCAGGCACCGGCGCCGGTGGTCGCCGACGCTCTCGGCATCCACTACACCACCGCAGATCGGTATCGCGACCAAGCCGTTGGTGGGGTCGTATGCGGCGTTCCCGGCCGGCGCGCGGGTCCGTCACCAGGTGGTTCGCGTGGGGTTGCTGTCATGGCCCGCCTCCGAAATCCCTGGCCCGGCGCCCGGTCTCCGCCCGGTCTCACCGGGGCGGGCTGGATTCTCAACTCGCGGCGGCGGTGTACGCCGAGGTCGACCGCGCGCGAGGAATGCCACGAACACCCAGGGGCAATGCCGAAGGGGTCTGCGCCCCGCAGAGGGGCCGACGTGGGCCAGGGTAGGCGTTCAAGGTCAACGGCAGGCCACGTCCGAACCGGCCGGTGATCACTCGATAGAAGCTGGGCGGCCCGGACGCTGTGGGATGGGCGTCCGGGCCTGGGCCCGGACGATGGCCGCTTGCGCCGCGGCCTGCCCGGGGAAGCCGACCGGCACCCGGATGTCCGGGATCCGCAGACATCCGGGTGCCGGCCTGTGCTTACCTGCTCTGTCCAGCCGTGCAGTCCACCGATCCGGACCGACCGGCGGACACCTCACACCGGTCGCCTTCAGTGTGAAACACCGCCGCCGACAACACCATCCCCTGCCTGCTACCGATGCTCGGCCCGGTTACACCCGATGGTCAGGATTGGTGAGTCCGGGTGGCTGCCGTGCGCAAGGGCGTAGCGGGTGGTTTGCGGAGTACTATTTGTTCGGGTTCATAAAAAAGCCTGGTCACTCGCGGCTGTGCAGGGCGCTGACCGCGAACGGCTTTTCAGCCCCACGTGCTCCGAAACCAGGTGATGGTGATGAGTCACCAAACCGATCCCGTTCTCCTGTCCACCGCGGCCACGACGTCCATGCTCGATGGCGCCCATGTCTGCACCGTCTGCGGCGAGATCGACGTTCTGACCGCGCCCACGTTCGAGCAGGCGTTGTGCGACTGTCTCGACCGCGGCGAATCGACCCGCGTCGACATGACGGGGGTGACGTTCTTCGGCGTGGCCGGCATCCGTGCCCTGCTCGCGGCCCGCGACTTCGCCGACCGGCAGCACTGCGCGCTGAGTATCAAGGGCTCCTACTGCGTCACGCGGGTACTCGAAGTGGTAGGCCTGGCAACAGAATTCGACATCTGCCAGTAACGCACCAACCCCCCGACGGGCAGGGAAACGAAGACCGCCGGTCGCGGCATCGTTCGACCGCATGCTCGCGGCCGTGCACGAACGCTGCGAGCCCGACCCCCGGGTGCGTGCACCCGGGGGTACGCATATTTTTCGCAGCGGTCATCCGAGCAGGCATGTCTCGGATGACCGTCCGTTCATCGTAGGTGCGCGACCGCCGAACCGGTCCCCCCGCCACGCCGCGGCGAAAGTCCCCACCATTACAGCCCCAACTCGGTGTCGGGGGGATGCCGGTCGCCGCGATCCGACAGGCGCTGTACGAAGGTTTGCGTCCACGCAGCCGTCTCCGATTCCTCGGTCGTGCTCGCCCCCTTAAAACGTTTGCCAACGCAGCTACTGCACAGCGAAAGTTGTTCTTCGTGACGACTCCCAGCGCCGACGCGCCTGCCCCACTGTCCGAACCGACCTCCGTGGTTATCCGTCCCTACCGCCCCGAGGATGAGGAGGCCGTGGTCGGGCTCTGGAGCCGCGCCACCCGCATCGCGCATCCCTTCATCGCGCAGGAGGGCACCGGGGAGCGCGAGCGCAAGCTTCGCCAGATCTATCTCGTCCACGCCGACAACTGGGTCGCCGAGCTCCCGAACCGGGGCGTGGTGGGACTGCTGGGGATGCTCGATGCCGAGATCGGTGGCCTGTTCGTCGACCCCGGCGTCCAAAAATCGGGCATCGGAAGGCAATTGGTCGCCCACGCACTACGCCTGCACCCCACGGTCACCCTCGACGTCTTCGAGCTCAACTCCAGCGCCCGAGCCTTCTACGCCCGCTTGGGTTTCGGTGAAATCACCCGCCACCTCGACCCCGACACAGGCTTCACCCTCATCACCCTCGAGGTCACCGCCTGACCCACATCGGACAGGCATCACCGAGGCTGGGGGTCCTCGGCGATCGCGTCGTAGCAGCGACGACACACGGTCAGCGGCCCGATGGTTTCGCCGTCGGCTTCGACCCGGATCAGCAGGCCTGGCTCGGCCCCGGCGAGACAGGTCGCCGCGCCGCGTCGCCGGGGTGGTAGAACGCACACACGCATCGGCAGCCACCCGGGCGATGCTGTTCCCAGGAGACCATTGCCCGCGTGGCTCTCGATATTCGGCTACACCACCATCGGCGAGCAGCCACTCGGCGATCTCGTGGCTGATGTTGAACACCATCGACAGGAGCAGTGGATCTGGGCCGTCGGTCAGCGCCTCGTGCAGGATGGGGTCAGCGCGGATCGGGTCGATGCTGAAACCATTGGGGCCCAAGGAGAACCGCACGACTTCATGGGAGAACGGTCCGGTACCGAGCGAGGTGCGTTTGCCGATGAGGACGTGCCGATTCGGGCTGTGGCCAACTCGCGCGGCGATGGTCGAGCCATGCTCGCATCGCGCGATGGGTCAGGTCGCCGAGTCGCTTCCAAGGGTCCTGACCACCGGCGCACTGGTCCTTGCCTTCACCCGCAGTGAGGAATCGTCGGTCCGATCGCAATCTGGTCGGCCACGGAGCAGCCGGACGTTCGATAGGTAGCGGAGTTCAGGGTGTTCGCGGGAGCGTGGATGCGATTTCGGCTGCACCGATGAGTTTCGGGTGGATCCGTAGTCGATACGGCTGGATACACCGACAGCGGTGGGCCTGTGCGGGGAGCGTTCCGGTGCGGGAGGAAACACATGGAGGCAATGATGAGTGTCGACGACCTCGGGCAGGAGTGCACGATCCTGACCGGTGAGCAGGAGCCGCGGGTGAGCGGTGCCAGGGTGTTGGTGGCGGGGGCGAGCATCGCCGGGCCCGCGCTGGCCCACTGGTTGCGCCGACGGGGAGCCGAGGTGACCGTAGTCGAGCGAGCGCCCGAACTGCGTCCAGGCGGGCAAGCGGTGGACGCGCGCGGAGTAGCCAAGGAGGTCATCCACCGGATGGGTCTGGACGCGGCGGTGCGCGCGGCCCGCACCGAGACCGCCGGCGCGTACACCGTGGACGCGGACGGGAACGTGCTGGAGACCTTCCACGCGGACGACGACGGCGGCGACGGGTTCATCGCGGAGATCGAGATCCTGCGCGGGGATCTGTCGCGGGTGCTCTACGACGACACCCGCGCCGGTGTCGAGTACCTCTTCGGCGACCGGATCGCCGAACTCACCCAGGACGCGGATGGGGTCGACGTGAGTTTCGCAAGCGGCGACCGGCGCCGCTTCGATCTGGTGGTCGGGGCGGACGGGCTGCACTCAGCGCTGCGCGCGATGGTCTTCGGGCCGCACGAGCGGTTCCTCCGCCACCTCGGGCACGTGCTGGCCTTCTACAGTGTGCCCAACGAGTTCGGGCTGGATCGCTGGCTGCTCGAGTACCAGGAGTCCGGGCGCTCGGCCCTGCTGCGCCCCATTCAGGACGCTACGCGGGCGATGGCCATGTTCTACTTCGCCGCGGCCGACTTCGACGTCGACTACCGTGACGTCGAGGCCCAGAAGCGCCTGCTGCGTGAGCAGATGGCGGGCCTGGGCTGGTTGACCCCGGACATCCTGGCGCATCTGGACGACACCCCGGACTTCTACCTCGACCAGGTCGCCCAGGTGGTGATGGACCGCTGGTCGATCGGACGGGTGGGGCTGCTCGGGGACGCGGCGTTCAGCTCATCGCCGATGTCCGGGCAGGGCACCGGGTTGGCTCTGGTCGGCGCCTACCTGCTGGCCGGTGAACTGGCCGCCGCCGGATGGGATCCCGCGGCCGGATTCGCCCGCTACGAGGCGCGTATGCGGTCGTTCGTCGAGGCCAACCAGGAGATCGGCCGGTTGAATGCCCGCAGCCGCGACGTCCCCGGGCCGGACGCCGAGCCGGGTCCCGATTTCGCCGGCGAATGGTTCACCGAACTGCTCGAGCGCGCCATCAACGGCGTTGAGCTGCCCGACTACTCCGGGGTGCCGGACACTCACCGATCCCTTTGGTGATCCCTTCCGTGACTTGGATCGTTTGACCCGCGCCGTGCTCGGGACCCCGGCGCAGCCGGTGGTGATGCCGATGGATGCCTGGCGCGACGGTGACGAGTTCTTCGTGGAGTTCGACCTGACCGGCAACGACCCCGACTCGGCGACCGGGATCGACAACCGCAGCACCCCGTCCTGATATGACGGTGAATGCCTCGCGCCCGGAGCTGGATCCGGGGCGGTCGATGATCGCCGCGGAACGCACCCGCGGCGTGTTCTCCCGTCAGCTGTTCCTGGGTGAGAACCTCGACCCCGAGCGGATCATTCACTGCCAGTGGACGGGCTACAGCTGTATCGTCAGCCGGCGCAAGGCGAAGGCGTATCAGTTGTCGGCTCCGCAGGAACGGCCCGCTGTTCAGACCGGAGTCGAGCCCGTGTGCACGACCTCCTGCTGCCACCGCTCCTTCGGCTGCTGATGCAACCTCCAGTAGTGCTCGGCGACGAGATCGGGGTCGGAGTCGGTGCCGGGCACCATGTGGCAGTCGACGATGACGGTGGCGACGTGGATCCCGCCGGGCCGGTACTCCTGGTCGAGCAGCGCGGTGAGCGCCCGGAGTCCGGCCTTGCCGAGGGACAGGCTGGCGTAGCGGGCGTCCGGGAGCGGCATGCCGCCGGTGAGAAGGATCGTGCCGCCGCCGTGCCCGGCCATCGCCGGCGCGAGGTGGCCAGCGGCGTCCATCGCGCCGAGCACGTTCACCTCCCAGGCGCGCAGGTGCTGCTCGCGACTCAGCTCGCCGGGCCGGTCGCGCTGGATGATCGCGGCGTTGTAGACCAGCACGTCCGGCACCCCGTGGGCGTCCACCGCCGCGTCGAGGGCGGCCCGAAGGGCCGAACCGTCGGTGGCGTCGGCGCGCAGGGCCACGGCCTTCCCACCGTCGGTTTCGATCGCCGCCGCCAGATCCGCTACCCCCGCGCCTCGGGCGATCAGCGCGACCGGCAGGCCCTCGCGTGTGAACCGGCGCGCCACCGCGGCCGCCAGACCCGGACCCGCACCGATGATGACCGCTCCTGACATGGGAATCTCCTTCCGTCGTCCCGTGTTGGACGCCACGACGTTAGGACCTGACATCCGTGTCAGGATCAAGCCGGAGTGATGGAGGCCATACATGCAGATCGGGGAGCTGGCGGCCCGCACGCAGGTCCCGGACCGACTGCTGCGGTACTACGAACAACGGGGGCTGCTGTCGCCTCGGCGCACGTCCGGCGGGCACCGCATATTCGAGGACGCCGACGTGATTCGGGTCGGGATCATCCGCGCGCTGCTGGCCGCGGGCCTGAACACCGCGACCATCGCGATCGTGCTCCCGTGCACCGAGTACCGGGCCGGTCAGCTGCACGCGACCTGCTCGGAGATGGCCGGATACCTCATGCGTGAACGGTCTCGCATGTCGGAGGCGATCAACCGACTGGAACGATCCCGGCAAGCCCTCGACAGCCTGCTGTCAATCTCTGAAGATCAGTCGGTGTCCGGGACGTTTGACCTCTGAGGGGTCCCTATTAATAGGGCACTCGTGCGAGCTCTGCGTCGAGGGCTCGCACCGCGTCACACGGGGCCTGTGCCGCCGCCCCCGAACGGGTCAGCGGCGCAGTCGTTTCCACACCTTTCACCCGGCCCATGCCTCCCAGGGGAGCCGTTGTGTGAAGCGGAAAGCCTTCCAATGCATCGGCTGCGTCAGCGCCGTGATCGCCGCCCTGCCCATTCGAACTGGGGGCTATGCGGCCGCTCGGCCGGTTCGTATCGTGAAGTGATCGCGAGCGCTAGGAACACAGCGCCTCACCCGCACGGAGGGCTGATCCGCCATGTCGGTCGAATCCCGCTCGGCCACACCCGAATACCGGCTCGGCGGCCTCTCGCTTGTCGAGGCGAGACTGCTGCCACTCACCCGCCTACTGGTAGCGCTGCCCTGGGCCGCGGCGACCTTGGTCATTCTCCGGAGTCTCGCGGTGTGGGTCGGCCTGTGGGCGGCCATCGCCGTCGGGGTCATACGCTGCGCGGCCTGGTTGTTCATGCGCCTGCTCAGCTGGGCACTGCCGGATGACGAATATCGTCGCCGCTCGACTGCACGACACCCCGACGAGGCGGTGTATCCGCGGAAGTACGAGGAGCCCCTCGCGGCGTTGATCGCGGCCCGGCACGATGTGCTGGCCGCGGCGGGCATGCCCGAATCCCGTCTGCGACTGATGGTGCGGGACAAATCCCAAACACGTGGGATGCCTGCCTACGCACAATCGCATCGCTTGGTCGTGGCATCGATATCCGCGGTCCGTGAGCTGCCCCCGGTCCAGTTGCGGGCTCTGGTCGCACATGAGCTCGGGCATCATGTGATCGGCGGCTGGCTTCTGCGGACAATCGAAATACTGTGCACGACACCGGCCCTCACATTCTTCGGCGGCCCGACGAAACTGCTGATCGAAACGTTGCCCCGGCGGGATCGATGGACCATGTATCACGCCCTCGTCCTGTTGATCGCCTATCCGATCCCCTTCGCCACCCTGGTAGCGCTCATGCTCCCGGCCGTCGATGTCCGCGTCGCCGTCGCCCTGGCCGCACTCTGCGAACTGCAACTGTTTCCGATGATGTGGCTCAGCTGGCGCAAGGAATACCTGTGCGACCGAGTGGCCGTCGACCTTGGTTACGGCCCCGCGTTCCGCGACTTCCTGCTGTCGCATGCCCGAACACACGATCCGCACTTCACGCTGACCCACCCTTCCGTCGCAGCCCGCATCGCCAGGATCAACCTGCGCATGCGACGCGGGAACTTGCGTGGCGAAGCCGTCGCTGCCCCACTCGAAGCGCCCGCCGACCCCTGCTGACGGATCCGCCCGAGGTGGGATCAAGGACCGCAGCGCCGGACCGCTGTTCATCACCCACTGCCGTCCCGGGCCGGGAAATACCTCGCCTACCGCGACACGGGGCGCGGGGACCATCGGTGCGAATAGTGCCGAGTTGTCGGCGGCACGTGAAAAATGACCACCGCGGTCAGGGTGCAGCTCATCGCAACGCCGTGGTCGGTGTTTCGATGAGCGCAAGTAGTGCAGCCCTGATGCTTCAGGAGCGCCAGGCGGCACGCAGTGTGATCGAGTGATCGACGGGTAGTCCTCGTCGACGTCGCCGCCCGCGCATCATCCTTCACCAGTTCCTGCCGTTGAGCCTCGGTCACCGTCGGCTCGGCCTTCTTCGGCCGACCGGTCTTTACTGGCCGCGAATCTCCAATTGCACAATGGATTTCAGGCGCAGAACACTAGCGGGTTTTGGCGCGTGTGACAGCTTCGCGGAATGTGGCGAGAAATACCTGTCCGGCTTGGTCGTTTCCGAGGCCAAGGTAGAAGCCCGCCATCGCCTGATTTGCGATCTCGCCAGACCAGTGGGCGACGACGCGGATGCCTGAATCGATATTGGCGGCGATGCCAGGGTTGACGGAGATCGCTTCCAACCGCGCTGAGCGGACGTGGATCCCGCGCTTTTCGCCAGCCACGACGATCACGAGGCAGGTGGGGGTGAGCAGGGCAACGGTCCGGTGCTCGCGATCGGGGTCGCCCGACCCGGTCAGCTTGGCCAGAAGACCGTTCCTGTACAGCCGTACGCTGCGGGTTTCGCACACGGTCGTCGCGTCTGCCAGCACATTGCCGAGCTGGTTCGCTTCGGAGTGGACATTGATCGCATCCCGCAAGGTCGTGTCCAGACGATCGATTGAGCTCATCGTGCTGGTGCGCTCGTACAGCGGATTCATTTTCGCGCTTCCCCTCGGTTCAACGACCCGATTCGCCAAGGGCCGGTCTCCGAATGATTGCAGAACCGCGCCACTGACGCTGGAAGCGGTTGGGCCGCCGCCTCGTCCGGCCGCCCCGTTCGACCGCCTACCGGTTCATCCACCCCGACAACAACACGCTGCCCAAAAGCCGCGATCAGGTTCTGATGTTCTTGCATGCCTGCCATGCGCCAACTCAGCAGATCCGGGTGCTGCTACGGGTATGGGATCAGCTCAGCGGCAACGGCGGCCCCGACGGTCTGGTGCCCATCGAGACTTCCCGGCCCACACCAGGCAACCCGGCGCCCCCGGAGCTATTCGTCACGGCAGAGCCCCCCGAGGACCGATACAAGGTGGCCTCGGCGGCCATGCACGCGGTGGGCTCCCTCGCCCGGGAGATGCGCCACGCTTACCAGGCCGCTGCCTACGAGCACGGCGAACCAGGGATCGAGGTGTTCCTCGACATCGACGGGGCCGTGCACCTGCCCGGTGTGCACGGCACCGGTCACACTCACCTCCGCCGACTGCGATGCGGTCGCCGCCGCGGCTGTGTTGGGGCGGCCCGGCCGGCGCACCGCCTGGCAGCTGCGGCTGCTGGTCGCTGCTGTCACCGCTGGACTACCCCGTCACCTTGTTGACGACCTTCACCCACTACCAGACCAAGCTCGCGGTGATCCCGTTCCTGTTCCTCGGGATCGGACTGCTGCTGTTCTTGTCGAGCGCCTTGCACCGCTCGCTGTGGAACGAGGTGGTCACCCCATTACGGCTCACAGTAGTGGCCGCAGCCAGTGCTCTCGCCGGCGCGCTGGCGTGGCTGGCCACCGGCACCTTGCTGATGGGGTTGCTGAGCGGGTTCAGTGTGTGCGCCAAGGCGCCGATCTGGTTGAGCCTGGCCCGGGTGCGCGGTCTGGACACCGCCACCCGCCGCTGGTTCACCAACCTCGCCGCCGCTTGGTTCGGCACCGCGCTGGCTACACCACACGAGCCGGGCTGACACCGGCGCCGGAGACGCCGGTGAGCAAGATTGTGAAACACCGGTCGCTGGTACGCATCCCGAACGGTGCCGACAAGCCCGACCGCGCGCCGGGAGCTCAGTTGTGCTCGGGCACTGAGATGTCCGCTGGTGAGCGGTCGAAGCGGAGTCCGCGCCAGGACGGGTGGCGCAGGCCAGCACCGGCGGCCGGAACCTGGTGCGGTGCAGAACATCCGCTCATGCTGATGATCAACGACCCCGCGGCGATCTCGAGCTGCACGTCGGCGGCGGACAGCTCCCGTTAGTAGGTCGCCTGTACGCCAGGTCTCTGAGGCGACCAGCCCCGACCGAGCGCGGACCGGATCACCTCCGCGACCAGCCCAGGGGCTATCACTGTGTCGTGATTGACCCAGGTCGCCATTCGCTGTCCAGGACCGTCGGCGATCTCGACGACGATGGCCAGTCCCCGTTCATCGTTCGGAGCCACCACCCATCGGTAGTCCACGCCGTCCACGTGGATAATTCGAGTCCCTTTGCGTGCCAAACCCATGGGGGTGATCAAACGGCACCTCAGCCACGACTGTCGAGCAGTTTTCGCTCCCAACACACAAGAGTCAGTGGGTAAATCCGCTCCGAGAAGGCCGCTTTCCTGCGCTGACCGAACCCACCTCTGCTGACCTTCAACAGTCCAATTCCAACCCCGTCCTGCTGCGCAGCTCGTCCAGCGAGATTCCGTAGGTTGCGCGGACCCGCACCCGCTCGGGACCGAGCTCGAACACTGCGTGGTCCGTGTAGACCCGGCTGACGCAGCGTCGTCCGGTGAGCGGGTAGGTGCACTCCTCGACCAGTTTCGACGTGCCGTCGCGGGTGAACAGCGACATCATCACGAAGACCTGCTTCGCACCGATGGCGAGATCCATAGCCCCGCCGACGGCAGGGATGGCGTCGGACGCGCCGGTGTGCCAGTTGGCGAGATCGCCAGCGCGAGACACCTGGAACGCACCGAGCACACACACGTCGAGATGGCCGCCGCGCATCATGGCGAACGAGTCGGCATGGTGGAAGTAGGAGGCCCCGGGCGTCTCCACGATGGGCACCTTGCCCGCATTGATCAGGTCGGGGTCGACCTCGTCGCCGACCGCGGCCCGACCCATGCCGAGCATGCCGTTCTCGGTGTGCAGCACCACGCCCTGCTCGGGTGCGAGATGGTCGGCGACCGTGGTGGGCTGGCCGATACCGAGGTTGACGAAGGCACCCTGCGGGATACCGGCCGCGATCAACGCGGCGAGTTCATGTTTGTCCAACGGACCCCGGTCGATGTGTTCGGTGCACGTTCCACTGGTCATCCCGCGGCTCCTTCCTGGGCCAATTCGGTCGGACCGGACAGACGCACCACCCGGTCCACGAAAATGGCGGGGGTGATGATGTTCTCCGGGTCCAGATCGCCGGTCTGGACGACATCACCGACCTGGACGATGGTCGTGCTCGCGGCGGTCGCCATCACGGGACCGAAGTTGCGAGCGGTCTTGCGATAGACGAGATTTCCCATGCGGTCGGCGCGATGGGCCTTGATGAGCGCGAAGTCGCCGCGGATGGGGTATTCGAGCACGTAGTCGCGGCCGTCGATGGTGCGCTGCTCCTTCCCTTCGGCCAGTGTGGTGCCCACCCCCGTCGGCGAGAAGAACGCGCCGATGCCGGCACCCGCGGCCCGCAGCCGCTCGGCGAGATTGCCCTGCGGCACCACCTCGAGTTCGATGCGACCGGAACGGTAGAGCTCGTCGAAGACCCATGAGTCGCGCTGACGCGGGAACGAGCAGATGATCTTGCGAACGTTGCCGGTTGCCAGCAGTGCCGCGAGCCCGTGATCGCCATTGCCTGCGTTGTTGTTCACCACGACCAGGTCCCTGGCGCCGTGGCGGCGCAGCGCGTCGATCAGTTCCATCGGCTGCCCGGCGGTACCGAACCCGCCGATCAGCACGGTCGCGCCGTCGGGGATGTCGGCGACGGCGGCATCTGCGTCGGTCAGATGGGCGGTTGTCACGCGGCCTCCTCGTTCTCCAGCACGACGGCCATGCCCTGCCCTACGCCGATGCAGATGGCGGCCACGCCCCAGCGATGGTTCTCGGCGCGCAGCACCGCGGCAAGGGTGCCGAGGATGCGGCCACCGGATGCGCCCAGCGGGTGACCCAGGGCGATCGCACCGCCCTTGATGTTGACGATGTCCGGATCGACCTTCCAGGCATCGAGGCAGATCAGTGACTGCACCGCGAACGCCTCGTTGAGCTCGATCGCGCCGACCTCGGACCAGCCGATGCCCGCCCGGGCGAGCGCCTTCTCGGCCGCATCGACCGGGGCGTAACCGAAGCGATGTGGTTCGACCGCGTGGGTGCCGCGGCCGGCGATGCGGGCCAGCGGGTCCCGGCCGATCCGGTCCGCGGCGGCCGCGGAGCCCAGCAGCACGGCCGAGGCGCCATCGCTCAGCGGTGAGGCGTTGCCGGCGGTGATGGTGCCGTCCGCCCGGAACGACGCCTTCAGCCCGGCCAGGGTCTGCGGGGTCGTATCGGGTCGGATGCCCTCGTCGCGGACCAACCCGACGCCGGGAACACCTACGACCAGGTCGTCATAGAAGCCGGATTCCCAGGCGGCGTGGGCGAGCCGGTGCGAGCGCGCGGCGAACTCGTCCTGACGTTCCCGGGAGACGCCGTGGATCTCGCGCAACTGCTCGTTGGACTCGCCGAGCGAAACCGTCCACTCCTTCGGCATCGCCGGATTGACGAGTCGCCAGCCCAGCGTCGTGGAAACCAGCTCGGCATCGCGGGCGGGGAAGGCGCGGGAGGGCTTGGGCAGCACCCAGGGCGCGCGCGTCATCGATTCGACGCCGCCGGTGAGGACGATATCCGCGTCGCCGGTCTCGATCGCACGCGAACCGGCCACAGCGGCGTCCAGCGAGGACCCGCACAAGCGGTTGACCGTCGAGCCGGGCACCGACACCGGCAGGCCTGCCAGCAGAGCGGCCATGCGGGCAACGTTGCGGTTCTCCTCGCCCGCCCCGTTGGCATTGCCGAGCACGACCTCGTCGACCGCGGCCGGGTCGAGCCCGGTGCGGTCGATCACCGCATTCAGCGTCACAGCAGCCAGATCGTCGGGCCGGGTTTCGGCGAACGCGCCGCCGAAGCGCCCGAACGGCGTGCGCACCGCGTCGTACAGATAGGACGGCGGAGAGCCCGTCATCGGGTGTTCCTTCCTCTGGGTTCGGTCAGTGTCTGCTGCGCGATGCGGAAGGCGGTGTTCGCGTCCGGGACACCGCAGTAGATCGCCGACTGCAGGAGAACCTCGGTGATCTCCTCGTCGGTGAGACCGTTCGTCCGGGCCGCTCGCAGGTGCATCGCGAGTTCGTCGTGGTGGCCGCGGGCGATGAGCGCGGTGAGCGTGATCATCGACCGGCTGCGGCGATCCAGCCCGGGCCTGGTCCAGATGCCACCCCAGGCGTAATCGGTGATGAACTCCTGGAATTCGCGGGTCAGATCGGTCACCGCCGCGGTGGCGCGGTCGACGTGAGCGTCGCCGAGCACGGCGCGGCGCACGGCCATGCCCGCCGCTCGCCTGTCGTCCACCGTCAACGCCTGCGCCTCAGCGTTCTCTCCGGAATGGGGCCCGGTAGCAGGTCCTGCCGCGGCGCCGGGGCCGGGCTCGAATCCCGCCGCCTGGCGAATGATTCGCGCCGTGTCACCGGGAGACTCGGCGGGGGCCAGGTGCGCGACCCATTCCAGGACGACCAGTCTGCCGTTGCCGACACTGTGCGCCAGCTCGGCCATGGCGGCCACCGGGGTGGCGAGGTCGTAGGCGCCGGCCAGCGCCACGAGCGGAGTCTCGATCCGGTCCAGGTCGGCGCGTACATCGAAGGTTGCCAGGGCGTCACACACTGCGGCATACCCCGCCGCGTCGGCGTCGGCGAGCGAATGCAGCAGCGCTGCAACGGTTTCCGGGCGCTGATCGACGAATCCTGGGGCGAACCAACGTCTGGCCGAGCCTTCGATCATGACCGGGGTGCCCGCGGCCCGGACCAGCTCGGCACGCTCCCGCCACATCGATTCATCGCCGATTCGTGCCGCGGTACAGGCCAGCACAGCGCCGGTGACCCGGGCCGGGTGGCCGAGCAGCAGCTGCAGTCCCACCGCGCTGCCGACCGAGTCACCGGCGTAGAAGAAGCTGCCGCCGGGCTCGCCGCGCTCGACGAGCACGCCGTCGACGAAAATGCGTACGCCCTCGGCCAATTCGGCCATCGTGAACCCTGCCGTCACGTCGGCCCTGTTGTGGCCGTGGCCGGGCAGGTCCCAGCCGACGACGTGGAAGTGTTCGGCCAGCAGACCGGCCGCGTCCGACCACAGCGCGGCCGCCGACGTGCCCAGCGAGGGGCCGCAGACCAGCAGAGGCAGATCGGCGGACCCGCCGAGCTGCACGCCGGTGACAGTCGGGATCGTCATCGTCGTCCCCCCGAACGTGTGCGGTCCGCGGTCCGGGCGCGACGCACGATGTCGTCGATCAGGGCGTCGGTGCCGCCGAGATAGTGCGCCGGGTCGAAATCCGGTTCCGGGGGTCCCTCCACCAGCGCGGTGAGGCTGCGCTGTTCGGCCAGCAGACCGGATGCGGTGGCCTGCACGAGCCGCGCCATGCGGCCGGTGTCGACGTGCAGCCCGGCCAGCAGTTCGGCCGTCTGATCGGCGGCCGTCAGGCCGAGCCTGGCGAGCTGGACCAGCGGCATCCACTCGGTGTGCCACGCGCCGTCGGGACGTTCGTCCACGGCGTCTGCGGCAGCGAGGTGAAGCTGAGCGGCCAGACCGGGGGCAGTGAGGGCGGCCCGGCGCACCAGGATCGATAGGATCGGATTGGCCTTCTGCGGCATCGTCGAGGAGCCGCCGCGCCCGCTACCGGCCGGTTCGGCGAGCTCGGCGATCTCGGGTCGGGCGCGCACCAGCACGTCGGCCGCGATCTGGCCCCAGGCATCGACGGCCCGGGTGAGGGCGTCGGCGAGCCGGGTGAGTGGGGCACGCACGGTGTGCCACGGCGGCGCCCAGGGCAGGTCGAGCCGTTCGGCCGCGGCGCGAGCCAGGGCGAGCGCGTCACCGCCGACGCCGCTGCGGCGCAGCAGCTCGGCCGGGGCGGCAAGAGTGCCTGCCGCGCCGCCGATCTGGACAGGCAGCCGGTCGCGTGCGTCGCACAGGTCGTCGCGGGCCTCGAGCACGCCGTAGAGCCACCGAGCCGCCGTGAGGCCGAAGGTGACAGGGACAGCGTGCTGGGTCAGGGTGCGACCGGCCGCCACATCGGCCCGGTGCCGCTCGGCGAGCTCGGCCAGCGAGTCCACCTGCGCATTCATCCTCGCCAACATCGCGTCGGTGGTCTCGCGCACACCGAGCACGAGCGCCGTGTCGAGCACGTCCTGACTGGTCAGGCCACGATGCAGCCAGCGCGCGGTCTCCGGATGGGTGCCGGCCAGGCGTTCGCGCAGCTGCCGCACGAGCGGGATCACAGGATTGCCGCCCGCCTCGGCCGCCACCGCCAGCGCCTCCGGATCGACAGCGCCGGCCTGCTCGCCCAGATCGGCCGCGGCGGCTGCCGGGGCGATGCCGGCATCGATCAGCGTTGCCAGCCAAGCGCTTTCGACCCGCAGCATGGCCGCGACCACCTGCGAGTCGCCGAGATGGTCGCCCGCGCGGTCGTCGCCGGGCCACAGCAGGGCGGGCATCAGCGATCCCCGAAGTCGAGGAAGACTGTTTCGCCGGGACCCTGCAGCCGGATGTCGAACACGAAGCCGTGCTCGTCGGGGCGAACGATCAGGGTGGCGCGCCGGTCGCGCGGCACCGTCGACAGTAGTGGGTCGGCCGCCACGGCGTCGCCGTCGAGCGGCAGGTAGGCGCGGGTGCACAGCCGGTGCAGCAGGCCGCGCGCGAACACGGTGATCGCGAAGAACGGCGCGCGGCCCGGTTCGGTCGCCCCGGGCCGCAGCGTGGTGAAGCTGTAGTGGCCGGTGTCGTCGACGGGGGTGCGGCCGAAGCCGGTGAAGGTCCAGCCGTCACGGGCCCGGGAGCCTTCGACCTGTGCGACCGTCCCGTTCTCGTCGGCCTGCCACAGTTCGACGAGCGCGTCCGGGATCGGTTGGCCCGCACCGTCGAATACTTTGCCCTGCAGGCGGATCGCCCGCGGATGGCCGGGCGGCACCAGTTCGGCGCCGCCGTCGAAGGGCAGCGCGTAGCCGAAGAACGGGCCGACGGTCTGGCCTGGGGTCGGCGCGAGTGTGCTCATGCGGGGTCCTCCATCGGGGTGCGGCGGCTGCCGGTGAGCACAATGTCCCAGCGGTAGCCGGTGGCCCACTCGTGTCGGGTCACGTCGTGGTCGTAGGTCGCGACCAGTCGCGCGCGGGCGGCCGGGTCGACGATGGACTGATAGATCGGGTCGAGCGAGAACAGCGGATCGCCCGGGAAATACATCTGGGTGACCAGGCGCTGAGTGAAATCCGTGCCGAACAGCGAAAAGTGGATGTGCGCTGGCCGCCAGGCGTTGTGGTGGTTCTTCCACGGGTATGGGCCCGGCTTGACGGTGGTGAAGCGGTAGCGGCCCTCACCGTCGGTGAGGGTGCGTCCGACACCGGTGAAGTGCGGGTCGATCGGGGCCGGATGCTGGTCACGCTTGTGGATGTAGCGACCGGCGGCGTTGGCCTGCCAGATCTCGACGAGCTGATTGCGTACCGGACGGCCCTCGCCGTCGAGCACCCGGCCGGTCACCACGATCCGCTCGCCGATGGGTTCGCCACCGTCCTGGATGGTCAGGTCCGACTCGAGCCGGGCGACGTCGCGCTGACCGAACACCGGTGCGAACAGCTCGATCGTCTCCGGGTCGGCATGGTGCGGGTCCTTGGTGGGGTGGCGCAGCAGGCTGCTGCGGTAGGGCGGGTAGTCCAGTCGCGGCTGGGTCTCGACGGTGCCGGCGGCCGCGTAATCCGCTGTGATCGCGGCGATTTCGGCGTTGATGTCGTTCTGGCTCGCCGATGCCGAGTCGGGGTCGGCCGACGGTGCGACGGACGTCTGCTGGGTCTGGGTCACGGCCGTACCGTAAGCCCGGCACGGCCACGGCGACTTGCCTGCGCTTCCACTGGACGGAAGGCTGTTGCCATGGCAGGCAACTCCACCCGGCACGGACTCTCGGTGACCAGTCGCGCACTGGCGATCCTGGGCGCCTTCGATCAGCAACACCGGCGGCTCACGCTCACCGAACTCGCGACCCGCGCCGACATGCCACTGCCGACAGCCCACCGGCTGGTCGGCGAACTGATCGCCTGGGGAGCGCTCGGCCGCACCGAGTCGGGGCATTACGTCATCGGACGCCGGCTCTGGGACATCGGTCTGCTCGCGCCCGTGCAGTCGGGACTACGCCGGCTCGCCTCGCCCTACCTGCACGACCTGTACGGCGCGACCCTGGCCACCGTGCACCTCGCCGTGCGCGACGGCCGGCAGGTGCTCTACGTCGACCGGCTCTCCGGGCACGCCTCGGTGCCGGTGGTCAGCTCGATCGGCTCACGACTTCCGTTGCACGCCACCGGCGTCGGCAAGGTACTGCTCGCGAACGCACCGGCCGACGTCCGCGCCGAGGTGCTCGCCGACCTGCCGCGCATAACCCCCTTCACAGTGAGTCAACCGGGTGTCCTGAGCCGCCAGCTCGACAAGGTGCTCGCCGACGACTACGCCACCACGGTCGAGGAGATGAGCCTGGGTGCCTGCTCGGTGGCCGTCCCGATCCGTGCGAGCGGGCAGGTGGTGGCCGCGCTCGGCGTCGTCGTGCCCGGCCTCGATCGCGGGAACCGCCCACGGCTGGTCAGCGCACTACAGGTCGCCGCCCGCGGCATCGGCCGCAGCATCCCCGGACCGCTCGCAGACTGACGCTGGTTCCGCTGGACGGAAGAACGGCATGGCTCGGGCGGGCGTGCCGGTCCCAGAATTCCGGCCATGTTCCCCTCATACACCCAGAGTCGTACGCAGATCGCGATCGTCGGCGCGGGCCCCGCCGGGCTCATGCTCTCCCACCTGCTCGCCCAGGCGGGCATCGACTCCGTAGCGGTCGATGTGCGCGCCCGCAGGGAGATCGAGGAAACCCATCGAGCGGGCATTCTCGAACAAGGCTCGGTGGACCTACTGGTCGACACCGGCGTCTCCGACCGGGTGCACCGCGACGGCTACCGCCACGACGGCATCGAACTGGCCTTCGGCGGCGGCGGTCACCGCATCGACTTCCAGGGCCTGGTCGGTGCGTCGACCCAGCTCTATCCGCAAACCGACGTCTTCGCCGACCTCGCCGACGCCCGCCGCCGCGACGGCGGCGACGTGCGGTTCGGCGTCACCGACGTGTCGGTCGGCGACCTCACCACCGATGTCCCCGTGCTGCGCTTCACAGACGCGGACGGAATCGGCCACCAGATCCGTGCGGACTTCCTCGTCGGCGCGGACGGCTCGCGCAGCTTGTGCCGCCAGCAGGTGCCCGCCGACGAGCGGCGACAGTACTTCCGCGAATACCCCTTCGCCTGGTTCGGCGTCCTCGCCGAAGCGCCGCCGAGCGCGCCCGAACTGATCTACAACCACTCCCCCCGCGGCTTCGCGCTGATCAGCCAGCGCACCGAAACCCTGCAGCGCATGTACTTCCAGTGCGATCCGGCCGAGAACGTCGACGACTGGTCCGAAGACCGGATCTGGGCCGAACTGCAGGCCCGCGTCGGCGCGAACGGCTACCACCTCAACGAGGGGCCGATCATCGCCAAGACGGTGCTGCCGTTCCGCAGCTTCGTCCAGGAACCCATGCATCATGGTCGGCTCGTGCTCGCCGGCGATGCCGCCCACACCGTCCCGCCCACCGGCGCGAAGGGCCTCAATCTCGCCCTCGCCGACGTGCGCGTGCTCGCGGAAGAACTCCAACGCGCGCTCGCGGCGGACGACATCACACCGCTGGCGACCTACAGCGAACGGGCGCTGGACCGGATCTGGAAGGCCCAGCACTTCTCCTACTGGATGACCACCATGCTGCACACGCTGCCCGACGCCACTGCGTTCGACGTGCGCAGGCAGGAAGGCGAACTGGTCGCGCTGACCAGCTCGATCGCCGGATCGACCTACCTCGCCGAGGCCTACACCGGCTGGCCGCAGTGGTGACGAGCGTGCCCGTGCCGCGCCGGCTTCCGGCCGGAAACCAGCTCGGCCACGACGTGACCGGGTTTCTCCCCGATCTCGCCGATGTCCCCGGCATCACGGGCTTCCGCGCGCAGGATGACGCGGTCTGGCAGCGGGCCGTGCATTACCTGCACGTGCGCAGCAACGACGTGCACACCGCCTATGCCTACGGCCTGGCCGCCGCGCTGTGCGACCTGCACCCCGAGGCCGACCGCGACATCGTGCTGCCGGCGATCATCCTGCACGACACCGGCTGGTCGACGGTCCCCGAAGACCAGGTGCTCGAGGCCATCCAGCCTGGCGCGGGCCGCATCGACCTGGTCCTGCGACACGAGAAGAAGGGCGCGGCGATCGCTGCCGAGATCCTCGGCGACCTCGGCCACGACCGGGCGAAGATCGACCGGATCGTCGCGATCATCGACGGCCACGATTCGCGCAGCGTCACGCTCGGACTCGAGGACTCGCTGGTCAAGGACGCGGACAAACTGTGGCGGCTGACCCCGCACGGCGTGGAGACTGTGATGGACTGGTTCGGCCTGACCCGGCCGCAGGCGCGTCTGCTGATCAGCAGCAGGGTCCACGACCACCTGTTCACCGACGCCGCACGGACCATCGCCCGAGCGCTGGCCGCGGTCGCGACGATCGACAGCGTTCCCCAGCGGATCGCCCTCGGCTGAGAACACACCCGCGGCATCCGCGGGTGGACACTCGACGACCCCACAGGAGGCCCGATGCCCAGCGGCCGCACGGTGACCTCGAAGGCGCTGGCCTTGCTCGGCGCCTTCGAGAGCGGTCCGAACGCGTTGTCGCTCAGCGACCTCGCCGAGTTCGCCGACCTGCCGTTGCCCACCGCGCACCGGCTGGTCGGCGAACTGGTCGAATGGGGCGCACTCGAACGCGACGACCGTGGGCGCTACACCGTCGGGCTGCGGCTGTGGACGGTGGCCCAGAACGCGGGCCGTCATCTGCGCGACACCGCCCGCCCCCATCTCCAGGACCTGTTCTCCCTCACTCAGGAGACCGCGCACATCGCCATCCGCGACGGCGACGAGGCCCTCTATATCGACCGCATCTACGGCTCGACCCGGGTTCCGCGCGCCTCACGAGTCGGCGGCCGCCTGCCGCTGCACGCGACCGCAGTCGGCAAGGTGCTGCTCGCCTACGAGGAGGACTGGGTCCGTGACGCTTACCTGGCGCACCGGCTCGAGGCAGCCACCAAACACACCCACATCAATCCCGGCCGGCTGGCGGCCGAACTCCAGAAGGTGCGTGACGAGGGTTACGCCACCACTCAGGAGGAGGTCCGGGAAGGATCCTGCTCGATAGCTGTGCCGGTGCGGCTGGACCCGCATCCGGCGGCGATCGGTCTGGTGATGCTCTCCACTCGCGGCACGAACATGACGCGCCATCTACCGACCCTGCGCGGCATCGCGCACCGCATCGAGGTCGCTGCGAGCCGGCCTCAGCCCAGTCTGGCCCAGATTCCCAGACGTTCCCCGCGACGATCCTGAGCGGGGGGAACTCCTATCCACTTCCGTTCAACGGAAGTACTGCGTGGACGCGGGCTGTGACGCCCACCACGATGATGGGGGGTCGTCACACGACGACCTGCGAGACATGACAGGAGGCGGGATGACCCCGACCCCGACCCCGGACCGGACCGCCACCGGGTGCCCCGTCCATCACGGCTACCGGCCGTTTGCTCAGGACGACCCGTTCCCGGCCTACGCCGCCCTCCGCGCGGAGGACCCGGTGATGTACGACGAGCGGATCGGCTACTGGGTGGTCAGCCGGTACGACGACATCAAAGCGGTGTTCGAGGATTGGAAGACCTTCTCCTCGGAGAACGCGCAGGCGCCGGTCCGGGAACGTGGCCCGCAGGCCGGCCAGATCATGGAGGACGGCGGCTTCACCGCCTACTCCGGCCTGTCCGCCCGGATTCCGCCCGAGCACACCCGGATCCGCAAGGTCGCCGCCAAGGCGTTCACCCCCCGCCGGTACAAGATGCTCGAGCCGCAGATCCGCGCCAATGTCGTGCAGCTGCTCGACACGATGCTGGCTCGTCCGGGGCGGCGCGGCGACCTGGTCCGCGATCTGGCCTACGACGTGCCCACCGTCACGATCCTCACGCTGATCGGTGCCGACGTGACCAAGATCGATACCTTCAAGCGCTGGTCGGATTCCCGAGCCGCGATGACCTGGGGCGATCTGACCGACGAGGAGCAGATCCCGCACGCCCACAACCTCGTCGAGTACTGGTCCGAGTGCCGCAGGCTGGTGGCCCACGCCCACGAGACGCAGCCCGACAGCCTGGTCGGCGACTTGGTCCGCATGCAGGCCGGCGGCGATCCGATCAGCGATCATGAGATCGCCTCGCTGTGCTACTCGCTGCTGTTCGCGGGCCACGAGACCACCACGACGCTGATCTCCAACGCTCTGCGGGTACTTCTGTCGCATCCCGAGCAGTGGCGCGCGATCGTAGCGGACCCCTCCCGCATTCCCGCCGCGGTCGACGAGGTGCTGCGCTACAGCCCCTCCATCGTCGCCTGGCGCCGACGGGCGCTGCGCGACACCGAGATCGGCGGCGTGGCGATCCCCGAGGGCGCCGACATCCTGCTGCTGATGGGTTCGGCCAACCGTGACGAGTCCCGGTTCGATCAGGGCGAGCAGTTCGACATCGACCGTCCCAACGCCCGCGAGCACCTCGCCTTCGGCTACGGCATCCACTACTGCCTGGGAAACATGCTCGCCAAACTCCAGGCCAGGGTCGCGCTCGAAGAGGTCGCCCGCCGCGCGCCCAATCTCCGTCTCGCCGATACCGCCGACATCCGTTTCGGCGACAACCTCTCCTTCCGCGCCCCCGTCGCGGTTCCGGTCACCTGGGAGGACTGATCCGTGAACGACTACATCGTCTTCTTCGACAGCGGCTGCGAACCCAGCCTGCAGCTGCTCGGCGGCAAGTGCGCCTCGCTGGTCTCGCTGACCGCCGCGGGCATGCCCGTGCCGCCCGGATTCGCCGTCACCACAACCGCTTTCGATCACTTCGTCGACGGCACCGGCTTGCGCGAGGAGATCCGTGTCAAGCTGGCCGAGATCGACCCGGACGATGTCGCGTGTGTCGATCGGGTCTCGGCGCAGATCCGCGCCGGCATCGAGGCCCGCGCGGTCCCCGAGGACATGCGGGGCGTGTTCCACACCGCCTACGACCAGCTCATGTCGCGATTCGCCGAAGACGTGCCGGTCGCGGTCCGCTCGTCGGCGACCGCCGAGGACCTGCCCGACGCGAGCTTCGCCGGCCAGCAGGACACCTACCTGTGGCTCACCGGCTACGACGCCGTGAACGAGCACCTGCGCCGCTGCTGGGCCTCGCTCTACACCAGCCGGGCCATCACCTACCGGCTGCGCAACAGCATCCCCGAGACGGACCTGTCGATGGCGGTCGCGGTGCAGAAGATGGTCAACGCCCGCGCCGCCGGCGTCGCCATGACCCTCGACCCCGCCAACGGCGACCGCTCCAAGATCGTTGTCGATGCCTCCTGGGGCGTCGGGGAGATGGTCGTGTCGGGCCAGGTGACACCGGACAACATCCTGCTCGACAAGGTGATGTTGACCGTCGTGCGCCAGCACATCGGCGACAAGCACGCCGAACTCGTGCCCGACCCGCTCACCGGCGCGCTCGTCGAACGCGAGGTCCAGGCCGAACGCCGCGCCGTGCGCTGCCTCACCGACGATCAGCTGCTCGCTGTCGCCGCCATGGCCAAGCGCGCCGAGAAGCACTATCGCTGCCCGCAGGACATCGAATGGGCGCTCGATGCCGACCTGCCCGACGGCGAGAACCTCCTGCTGCTGCAGTCGCGCCCGGAGACGGTGCACTCGGTAAACCCTACGACGGCGGCCACCGCGGTGGCCGCCACCCCGAAGGCCGGCGCCACGAGCACGAAGGCCTCGGGCATGCCCAGCTTCTCCTTCGCCGGCCTCACCGGCCCGACCGCCCTCAGCCGCCGCTGAACCCGGACTCCCGCAAAGGAACTCGAATGACGATCGACCAGACAATGAAGTCTTTCCCGAAGCCCTCGGAGATCGAGGTGCCGACCGGGGCGGAGGGCTGGGAGCAGCTGTATCCGTACAACCTCGTGTTCGACAACGCCCCGGGCGGTGACGAGAAGTTCTGGTTCTGCGACAGCCAGCACTGGCCGACCGTCTTCAAACCCTTCGAGACGATCGGCGGTGAGTTCGCAGTGAAATGTCTCGGCCAGTACAACACCCGGCATCTGCTGATCCCTCCGGCCAACGGCATCGAGTTCAAGATCCACCTCGGCTACCTGTACATGAGCCCGGTGCCGGTGCCGGAGGACCAGATCGCTTCGCGGGTACCGGAATTCGAGCGCCGCGCCGGTCATTACTTCCAGAACTGGGACAGCCTGCTCGCGGCCTGGCGCACCAAGGTCGGCGCCACCATCGACGAGATGGAGTCGCTCGAGTTCGCCGCACTACCGGACGCGGTGCCCTTCGACGACATCGTCGCCGGTGTCGCAATGGACGGTTCCCAGGTGCTGATGGAGAACTACGACCGCCTCATCGCCCTGCTCTACCGCAACTGGCAGTACCACTTCGAGTTCCTCAACCTCGGCTACCTGGCGTACCTCGAGTTCTTCGGCTTCTGCAAGGCGGCCTTCCCCGGCATCCCCGACCAAGCCATCGCGAAGATGGTCCAGGGGGTGAACATGGAGCTGTTCCGTCCCGACGACGAGCTGAAGAAGCTGGCCGTCAAGGCCGTCGAGATGAATCTGCAGGCCGCTTTCGGCGACACGGATGATGTCGAGGCCACGCTGCGCGCGGTCGCCGAGGCCGGCGGGCACGACTGGCTGGCCGCCTACGAGGCCGCGCAGGACCCGTGGTTCAACTTCACCGTCGGCAACGGCTTCTACGGCCACGACAAGTACTGGACGGAGTACCAGGAGATCCCGCTCGGCTACATCGCGGACTACATCCGCCGCCTCGACGCGGGCCAGGACATCATGCGTCCGGTCGCGGAACTGATCGCCGAGAAGGAGCGGATCGTCGCCGAGTACCGCGACCTGCTCGACGGCGAACTGCGCGAGCAATTCGACGCCAAGCGCGGCCTGGCCGCCACCGCCTACCCCTACGTCGAGAACCACAACTTCTACATCGAGCATTGGACGATGGGCGTGTTCTGGCGCAAGGTGCGCGAGCTGGCCCGGGTCTTCACCGCGGCCCGGTTCTGGTCCGACCCCGCGGACATGCTCTACCTCAACCGCAACGAGGTCCGCGACGCCATCTTCGACCTGGTCACCGGCTGGGCGGTGGGCGCCGAATCCACCGGCCCGCACTACTGGCCCGCCGAGATCGAACGCCGCCGCGGCATCATCGACGCTTTGAGCACCCGGCGCCCGCAGCCGGCCCTCAATACTCCGCCGGCCCAGATCACCGAGCCGTTCACCATGATGCTCTACGGCATCACCACCGAGCAGGTGCAGCAGTGGCTGGCCGGCGAGGACAGCGAGGACGGCGCGATCACCGGTATGGCGGCCTCGCCGGGCATCGTGGAAGGCGTTGCGCGCGTGGTCACTTCGGCCGAACAGCTCTCCGAGGTCCGAGATGGCGAGATCCTCGTCGCCACCATCACCGCGCCATCGTGGGGCCCGATCTTCGGCAAGATCAAGGCCACCGTCACCGATATCGGCGGCATGATGAGCCACGCCGCGATCGTGTGCCGCGAATACGGCCTGCCCGCCGTCACCGGCACGGGTTCGGCCTCGACCGTGATCCGGACCGGCCAGCGCATCCGTGTCGACGGCAACACCGGCCGCGTCGAGATCCTGGAGAGCTGAGCCCATGTCGTTCTCCGCTCACCCGCAGGCCGCCCGCACTGTGCTCGTCACCGGCGCGGCGGGCGGCCTGGGCCGGGCCTTCGCCCTCGGTTTCGCCGAACGCGGCTACCGGGTCGCGGTCGCCGACCTCGACGCCGACGGCGCGGCCGAAACCGCCCGCCTGGTCGAGAAGGCCGGCGCCGACGCCTGGCACGGCCGAGTCGATGTCACCGACCCGGCCGCCACCGCCGAAATCGCCTCGCGCGTGGCCGAATTCGGCGGCGGGACCATCGACGTGCTGGTCAACAACGCCGCCGTCTACGCCACGATCACCCGCTCCGCGTTCGAGGACATCGACCCCGCCGAATGGGATCTGGTGATGGCGGTCAACCTCAAGGGTCCGTGGCTGATGACTCGCGCGGTCAGCCCCTACCTGCCCGAGGGCGGCCGCGTGGTCAACCTCTCCTCCGCCACCGTCTACAGCGGTTCCGAGCAGTGGGCCCACTACGTCGCGTCCAAGGGGGGCGTCATCGCCTTGACCCGCGTGATGGCCAAGGAACTCGGCCGCCGAGGCATCACCGTCAACGCCATCGCGCCCGGCTTCACCCTCACCGAGGCCAGCCGCGGCCTGCTGGCCGACGCCGAGTCCTACGGCGTGGACCGCGGCGCACTGCGAAGGGCGAGCCAGCCCGGCGACATCGTCGGCGCCGCCCTCTATCTCGCCGGCCCCGACAGCGGCTTCGTCACCGGACAGACCATGGTCGTCGACGGCGGCCGCCAGTTCATCTGAGACTTCAGGAGAAACGACATGCCCCAGGTCACCTACACCGACCACACCGGCCGGTCACGCACTGTCACCGCGAACGTCGGCGACTCCGTCATGGAGACCGCTGTGCGCAACGGCGTACCAGGCATCGTCGGCGAATGCGGCGGCTCGCTGTCGTGCGCCACCTGCCACGTCTACGTCGAGGAAACCGCCGCGCTGGCGCCCATGGAGAACATGGAGGACGAAATGCTCTGGGGCACAGCCCAGGAGCGGCGCGACAACTCCCGCCTGTCCTGCCAGTTGAGAGTTACCGAAGGCTGCGAGCTGCACGTGACCACCCCCGCAACCCAGGGGTGAGGGCTGTGACGGACGGACTGCTGATCATCGGCGCCTCCCAGGCCGGAGTCTCGCTCGCGACCTCGCTGCGGGCCCTCGGCTACCAGGATCCGATCACCCTGCTCGGCGACGAGAACCACCGCCCCTATCAGCGCCCCGCCCTGTCCAAGGAATGGCTGCAGGGCGAGATCACCAATGAGTCACTGATGTTCCGGTCCCAGCAGTACTGGGCCGAGCACCGCATCAACGTGGTGAAGAACGAACGCATCATCCGCATAGCCGAGCGCGGGGACGGCTCCGGCGTTGCTCATTCCATGTCCGGTGCCGAGTTCCCGTTCGACCGGCTGGCATTGGCCGTCGGCGCGCGCCCGCGCCGGCTGCTGCTCCAAGGTGTCGACCTACCGGGTGTGCTCTACCTCCGCAACGCCGACGACGCGCTGGAACTCAAGGCACGCGTGCCCGGCGTGCGCGAGGTCGTCGTCATCGGCGGGGGGTTCATCGGCATTGAGGCGGCGGCCTCCCTGAACACCATGGGACGCAGGGTCACTCTGCTCGAGGCCGCGCCGCGCCTGGTGCCCCGTGCCGTCGGCGAGCAGACCGCGACGTATCTGGCCGAACACCACCGCGCCGCGGGCATCGATATCGTCCTCGGCGCCACCGTCCGCCGTGTCCTGCCCAGCGGCGACCGCGTCGGCGGTGTCGAACTCGCCGATGGCCGCGTGATACCCGCGGACCTGGTGCTCGTCGGTGTCGGTGTCATCCCCAACACCGAACTCGCCGAATCGATCGGTCTGGTGTGCGACAACGGCGTTCGGGTCGACGAGACCGCGATCGCCTCCGACGGCGTGACGGTCGCGGTCGGCGACTGCGCCAACCTCCCCAACCCGTTGCGCGGCGCGCCCGAGGGCGATCGGGTGCGGTTCGAGAGTGTCAACAACGCCATCGAACAAGCCAAGGTCGCCGCCTATGCCATCACCGGCCGCCACGGGGAGTACGCCGGCGTCCCTTGGTTCTGGTCCAACCAGGCCAAGATCAAACTGCAGATCGCCGGCCTGTCCTCCGGCCACGACCGCACCCTGGTCCGCGCCAACCGCGAGCTGGGCAAGTTCTCGGTCCTCTACTACCGCGGCGACCAGATCCTCGCCGCCGACTGCATCAACAACCCACTGGATTTCATGGCCGTCCGCACCGCACTCGCCCAGGGAGCGGTCATTCCGTACGAGGCTGCCGCAGACCCCTCCGTGCAGCTGAAATCGGTAACCGTCACCCCTGTGCCGCTGGTCGCGGCGGACTGAGAGGGAACACCATGCCCACCGCCCTACCCACAGACCGCCCGATCCCCGCTCCCGGGCCGGTCGACACCTCCCCCATCACGCTGACCCCCACCCTCGGCGCCGACCTCGACCCCATCTGGAAGGCCGTCGTGCCCGAGACTCGCGCCCGCTCCAACGACATCCACCTGCCCATCTCCCTCGCCTACGCCGAGCGCCTGTGCGTCGCCTTCCCGCACGCCGATCGCCAGCTGGTGCGTGTCGCGATCCAGTTGCACGACACCGGCTGGGGTCGCGTCGACGAGGACCGCATCCTCTCCGAGGGCTTCTCCGGCGAATGGCGCAAGGCCGAGATCCGTTTCGAACACGAACGCCAGGGCTGTCTCATCGCCCGCGAGGTGCTGCCACTGCTGGGCTACGGCGACGAGTTCGTCGAGCAGGTCTGCGCCATCATCGACGGCCATGACACCCGCCAGGTCGCGCACACGCTCGAGGACGCCCTGGTCCGTGACGCCGACCGCCTGTGGCGCTTCGACCACGCCGGAATCGCCCTGGCTTCCGGCTGGTTCGGCATGGACCCCGCCGCCTACACCGACCGCCTCGAAACCCAGATCATCCCCGAATTGCTGACCGCCCCGGCGATAGCGATGGCGTATGCCGACCTCGAACGGTCGCGCGCCCTGCTCAAAACGGCGGTGATCCGTTGAACGCCACCGATGTTCGGCAACCAGCGACCCGGCCGGAACCGCGCTGGACCTACGTCGACGATTTCTACCTCGCGGGCTGCTGGACACCCTCGAGAGCCACGACTCGACTCCCCTTGATCGACCCCGCCACCGAACACGAATGGGGCGCGGTCCCCGACTGCTCGGCCGAGGATGTCGATGCCGCGCTCGCCGCAGCCGACCGCGCCTTCCGCAGCGGCCCGTGGCCGCGGACCACTCCGGCCGAGCGTGCCGCGCTGCTGCTGCGCGCCGCCGATGAGCTCGAAGTCAGGGCTGCGGACATGGCCATCACCAACACGCTCGAGAACGGCTCGCCCATCAGCGAAACACGCGGTGCCGCAGCCAATGCCGCGAGTATCTTCCGGCACGTCGCCGGTCTGGCCTCCTGGCTCGATACCGAGGACGTTCGCCCGTTCCCCGGCGGCGGTGCAGAGACCGTCGTCCGCAAGGACCCGGTGGGCCCGTGCGTGCTGATCGCGCCGTGGAACTTCCCGATCAACCTCATGGTCGTCAAGCTCGCTCCCGCCTTGCTCGCCGGCTGCACGGTCGTGATGAAGCCGGCACCGAGCACGTCGCTGTCCATCCGCTTCGTAGTGGAAGCGTGCGCAGCGGCCGGTGTGCCCGCCGGAGTGATCAACCTGGTGACCGGCGGGGGTGAGGTCGGCGACCGGCTGGTGCGGCATCCCTTGGCCGCCAAGGTGGCTTTCACCGGCTCGACGCCTGTCGGCCGGCGCATCGCCACGGCGTGCGGCGAACTGCTGCGACCGGTCACGCTCGAGCTCGGCGGAAAGTCGTCCGCGATCGTGCTGCCCGACGCCGATCTCGAGCAGTTGTCGTCGGTGTTGATCCGCACCTGTCTGCGCAATACCGGGCAGACCTGCTACATCTCGACCCGCATCCTGGCGCCCGCGACACGGTACGACGAGGTGGTCGACGCGGTGACGCGGACTGTCGCCGCCGCGCCGCAGGGTGATCCCTTCGACGAGCGCACGGTGTTCGGCCCGATGGCATCCGAGGCGCAGTACGACATCGTGCGGGGTTACCTGGATTCCGCGCTCGAGGAAGGTGCCCGCGCCACCATCGGCGGCCGGCCCGCGCGAACCGATGCCGGGTGGTTCATCGAGCCGACAGTGTTCGCCGATGTCACACCCACTATGCGGATCGCGCGCGAGGAGATCTTCGGGCCGGTCCTCAGCGTGTTGCGCTACGACGACCTCGACGAGGCGGTCGCGCTCGCCAACGACGGCTCGTTCGGCCTCGGTGGTGTCGTGTTCTCCTCCGATCCTCTTGCGGCGCAAGGGGTTGCCGAACGAATGGATACCGGCTCGGTCGGGGTGAACTTCTTCGCCTCCAACCACAATGCCCCATTCGGCGGGCGGCACGACTCAGGACTGGGAGTGGAGTACGGGATCGAAGGCCTGTCCCAGTACGTCACCTACAAATCCATCCACCGCCGCGTCGGCTGAGGGGCTCATCAGCTCCCAGGGATGTCAGGTCATCCCGGTGTCGGCGAATGGACCCAGCGTCAAGACCGATAGCACCGTGCCCCTGTCCGGCCTTCATGTACCAGGTAGCACGATCCTCGCCACCACCCCACATTCGGGATGTACCTCTAATCTGTTGCAGTCCAACCGGTTACGGCATATCCGCCCGATCTTCAGCGAAACTACCCCACTCGTCGGCGCGGTAGTCGTAGTGCGGGTTTATCTGGACCGCGTGCGCCTCGGTCAGGTCGGCTGCCAAGCCGCGGACCGGGGCTACGCGCGTGTTCCTCAGCGATTCCGTACCGAGTGAGATCGGCAACCGGTTCCTCGCGGCCGGTGCGGTGGATTCCGGCTTCGCGGCAGAGCAGCGCGCTGGCAACACCGTTCCGGCACCGACTGTGGCGCGGTCCGGGGTCGCCGCTCGGGTCATTGGCCGGTCTCGGCGAGTCGCTGCGCGATGAGCGCGGCCTGCAGCGCTGTGATGCCGTCGACGGTAAAGGGACAGTGCGGCGGTATCTCCGCCAGGCGGTTGAGCCGGTGGAGCTGACTGGGGGCGATCCTGCGCAATGAGCGCGGCGCACGGCTACGAGTAGCACCCCGCTTGCCGCCGATCAGTTTCGGCCCGTCCCCGTGTCGGTGCTGTCCTGATCGGGCCCGACCACCTCAGGGAACCTCGCGAGAGAGCAAGTCCCGGCGCAACGCGTGCAGGGATAGCGTCGCGGCGCCGGCCCACACCGCCGCCGCGACGGCCCGCCTGTCGTCGCGGGAGCGAGAGATCCACCACCCGGCCCGGACCCGGCGTTCTCGGCGGTGGTGATCACCAGATCCGCCGGGGTGCAGGCCAGGATGTCGCAGAGCACCGAGAGGACGTGCGCGTGCCGAGCTCTGATCGAAGTCGAAGTTCAAGCGCAACAAGAGGCAGCGCCGGCACCATCGTCTGATGACGGATGGCGGAGCGAATGGTGAACCAGCCGCGCGTGATTCGGCATTACACCGACCCGGCGGACAGGACTGTCGACCGCTGCACCCGAATCAACGAGGCCAGCTCTTCGTCGATGGCGAAGGACCGGCTCTGCGAGCGGCGGCCGCCGCCATGGTCCAATGTTTCGGAAACCCATGTCGGCGAGCGGAAACGGTGACAGCGAGGCTGATGATGGTCAGCGCCAGCACGATCCAGGACAGGGATTCGCTGCCGAGCCAGGCCAACACCAGTCCGCCGATCGAGCCGCCGCCCGCGATGCCCGCGTTCCAGCCGGTGACGAGCAGCGACTGCGCGGTGTCGGCGTGCGGACCGGCGGCACGGGCGAGGGCGGTCTGCAGCAGGGTCGCCGCTCCGCCGAAAGCCAACCCCCACAACGCGACTCCGGTGTATACCAGCACCGGCACGGTGCGATAGACCGCCAGAATGGCAACCGCCGCTGAGAAGAGTGCGCAGGCCGTGATCGTTGTCGCTCGTAGGTGCCGGTCGATCCACAGCCCAGTGAGCCAGATGCTCGGCAGCGAGAAGATCCCGAACACGAGCAGTACCAGGTCGACCTGCGGGGCGAGGTCGACCGGTGTGAGATACGCCGCGATATAGGTGTAGAGGATGTTATGGGCGAGGACGAACGCACCGGTCACGACGAGAACTGGAAGGACGCCGGGGATGCGGGCGGTGCGTGGAATCGATGAAGCCGAACCGGTCGGTTGTGTCGGTACGTCCGGCACCGCCACCACGGTCCAGACCATCAGCGCGAGAGCCAGGCCGCTCATTGCCGCGAAGGTCCAGCGCCATCCGATCGTCGTGGCCAGCACGGTTCCGATGGGAAGGCCGAGGGACAGCGCGATCGGCGTTCCGGCCATGGCGACCGCCAGCGCCCGCCCCTGTTGAGCCGGAACCACCATCCGGCGCGCGTGACCGGCCAGCAGGGCCCACAGCAGTCCCGCGACCACGCCCGCGACGAACCGGCTCGTCATCATGACAACGTAGGAATTCGTTGCGGCGGTGACCAGATTGGTTCCGGCGAATCCGGCAATGGCTGTGAGCAGCAGGCGTTTTCGCGGCCATCGGGCCGTGGCGGCGGTCAATGGGACCGCGGCCAGCATCGAGCCGATCGCATAGGCTGTCACCGTCTGCCCGGCGGTCGATTGGCTCACGCCGAGGTCGGAGCTCATCGCGGGGAGGATCCCGGCCGGCATCGCTTCGGTCATGATCGTGACGAACCCGGCGGTTCCCAAAGCCGCGAGACCCGGCCACGGAAACCGCGGCATCGCGGGCGGTAGGGGTGGGGATGATTGTTGCTGCGTCATGATCGACAGCGTCTAAGATTGACATGTATGTCAAGGTCCATACCGGGGCGCGCCCCAGGAACGTGAGGGTGCACACATGCGCATCGGAGAATTGGCCCGGCTGACCGAAACACCAGCACGGTCCTTGCGGTACTACGAGCAGCAAGGGCTCCTCTCACCCAACCGGCAGGCCAACGGCTACCGCGATTACGACGACTACCTCGTCGAGCGGGTTCTGCAGATCCGCGGACTGCTCGAGGCTGGACTGCCGACTCGCATCATCAAGCAGATCCTGCCGTGCCTCGGCACGCCCCGCACCATCCATTTCGCCGACGCCACACCGGAGATGATCTCCACCCTCGAACACGAGACCGCGCGCATGACCAGGCGAATCACCTGCCTGACCCGCAATCGCGACGCCATTGTGGAGTATCTGTCGGTAGTCAAGAGCCTGGCCTGACTGCCCGCTCTGGGCTGCGGGGTACATCACACCCGGCGTGGGGTTGACCTTCACATATGTGTCAAGGTTGAAAACTGCACGACATGAACAGCTCCCGCATCTGGCATACCGAGATCGGCTCCGGCACACCGCTGGTCATGATCCACGGTTACACCGTCGATCACCGCCTGCTCCTGCCGCTCGAACCCCTCTTCACGAGCCACCCGGGCTGGCGACGCCTCTACCTCGATCTCCCCGGCCACGGCACCAGTCCCCGGCTGAGCGGACGAACAACCGCCGCCTCACTCACCGGTTCGGTCCTCGACTGGATCGCCGAGAACGTCGGAGACCAGCGATTCGCGGTGGTGGGTCAGTCTTTCGGCGGACAGATCGCCCGCGCCGTCACCGCTCGATTCGGCGATCAGGTCCTCGGCTCCGCACTTCTGGCACCCGTTGTCCGGTGGGGCGAACAACGCACGCTGCCCGGTGCCACGACCATCACCGCCGACACGGACCTCCTCGCCGCGCTACCGGACCCAGACCGGCAACTATTCCAGATGGTCATGGCCGCGCACACCAGACCGAACTGGTCGCTGTTCGAGCAGTACGTTCTTCCGGGCTGGCGCGCCCATGACACCGACGCGGCGACCGAACTCGAATCCGAGTTCCTGCTGCCGAACTGGCCCGAAACCTCGGTCCCGCCCCACCGCGGCCCGCACCTGCTCATCACCGCCCGCCAAGACGCACTCGTCGGATGGCGCGACCAACTCGACCTACTCGACTTCTACCCCCACATGACCGCCACCGTGATCGACGGCGCCGGCCACAACCCCCAAGTCGAAACCGCGGAGACTGTCAGGCAATCGGTGCACCACTGGCTCCGCGCCCTCGAGTCCTGACCGATCCCATGGCCAACCCCGGAGCAGCCCGCCGCTCAACCCAATTGCGCGCCGGCAAGTAACCCACACCGCGGTCGGATCCACCGTTAATGATCGTGGTGGCTGGCATCTCGAATGGTGCGACGGGCCCACCCGCCCCGGCGTGGCCACACTGCTCGCCGCACTCTCGACGACGACCGCTTGCCGAGTCTGGACTTCGCCGTGATCCGGCTCTTCCGTGCCCTGACCGACACCAGCGCGCACAGGTCGGAAGAATTCGGTATTTCCGGAGGTGGCGGTGTCCCGGCAGCAGCAGACCCGCAGTACCGCACCGAGTTGTCCCGCCGCGCCGAGACTTCCGGAGGCCACGCCCCGCGGGCCGCATGGCTCGAGCCGGTGTCCGTGGCCGCTACGACGCCTCGAGTTCTCCGCCCAGGGCCTAGCGCAGGAGCGCTTCGGTCTGCTCGAGCAGCGCCTCCATCCGGGTGACCGCGTCGTCGAGCAGGTCGGGGATCTCGGCGAGGGTCTCATGGTCGCGACGGCGTGCCGCGACACCGCGGGTGTAGTAGTCCGGGTCCAGGGCGATGTCGTCGACATCCTGGTCCGGGACGGCTCCGGTCGCGGATCATCATTCGAACGGCTTTGGCGCGTGGGGTATTTGGGCCAGTGCCCGGCCAGGTGGCGGGTGACGATCACCGCGATGGAGTCCGCCGCCATCGGCGGTAGGGCGGGCGGTGTCCCGGGCCGGTCGGTGTGGGAAGGGGCGCGTACCCGTGCCGGTCCACGGTGACGAACAGCGGCTGCCGGGGTCGACGGGCGCGGCGGGACTCGGTGGCAGCGTGCGGGATTCGAGCGCCGTCTCGAACAGGGCGTGGCCGTTGCAGCGCTGCAGCGCCGGGCGCACGGCCAGCCAGCCCCGCAGGGCGGCCGCCGCGCACCGGTACGGGGCCCACACCCGCAGCGTCGCGTCGGCGGGGTCGGCGGCGTCGAGGAACGGATGCTGTTCGGCCATTCGGTGCCAGCGCGATCCGGACAGCCCGACAGCGCAGTCCGGATTCGACGAGCGAGCCGCCGACGCGGCTGACCGCAACGAAGACGACTGCGACGATTGGGCTTCCGGCATCGCCGGAGGCCCTCAGCGTGTAGTCGAGAGTTGTTCTCGCGAAGCGGTTTTCAACCAACTGGACCGCGCGCATGCGGCGCGCGGACCACCAACGAAGCCCATCCACGGATCGTGGCTAATCGACTGATACGGAACTGGGACGGGCCGTGGTGGCGTAGGGTCGGATTAACGAGGTCGTCGAGGCTTCCAAACAAAGGACCAACCAGTTGTCCGACAAATCTCCGCGTAGCAAGATGTCCAAGGCTCAGGGCAAGTCCCTGAAGGAGAAAAGAGCGGAGAAGAAAGCCAAATCAGCCAACCCGCACACCGGGATCGAAGGTTTCGAGAACAAGAGCAAGAAACACCGCTGACCCCAGACACACCGAGGACGGGCCAGGGCACACGCCTCGTCTGGATGTGTTGAAAGCCTCATTTTCACCATTCCCTTCGTCGAACCGTGCGGTCATCCGACTGGAGAGCAGCGAGATCGTCTGCGGCGACGCATCTTTCGGCCATCATCCATACCCGCGGCGATGCCCGGCCGGGCATCGCCGCCGCGCGATGCGAGCGATCGCCGACGGTCGTGGCATAGTGAGGGTTGAGAACGGGCTTCTCACCAAGAATTTGCCCGGCTCACTACAGAGAAGAAGTTGTTTACAGCATGGCTCAAGGCAGTGTGAAGTGGTTCAACGGTGAAAAAGGCTTCGGCTTCATCGCTCAGGACGGAGGCGGCCCGGACGTCTTCGTGCATTACTCGGCCGTGAGCGGCGCGGGTTACAAATCCCTCGACGAGGGCCAGCGTGTCGAGTTCTCGGTGGAGCAGGGCCAGAAGGGCCCCCAAGCCCAGGACGTCCGCGCCATCTGATTCCGCGCGAACAGTTTTCGTGAAGAGCTTCGCACCGAGGTCGGTGCGAAGCTCTTTGCATTGGCCCGGTCGACGTTACCGGCCCACAGACCTGTCCACGGGACCTCGGAGCCGGCACCACCAGAATCACCAATGTGCAAGTCCTCGAACACCGTTCGTCATGAGCACCGCTGAGTGTCGATTTCACGCCCGTGGTGGCGGCCTGCGTGCAGTTCACCTTGGGCGGCGGCACGGTTGGCTCCGAAACTCTGATGACCCCGAAACCCACGCCTCCGGTTGGGGTTTCGGGGTTCCTGGCCGTTGTTGCCGCCCTCACCGCGGGTTGGCGGCAGTCTGGTGAGCACCTGGGCACGACCGCTACCTGGACATGTGTGGCGGGTTGCCGTAGCGTGAATGCAGGCGTCCTATCCGGACGGCGGCGCGCGGTTCAACGGGCGGCTGGCCTTGCTTGTCCGGAGTTGGCATTACGGTCGTGATCAACCAACATTCGATGCCCGGACGACCGCCTTCGATCGGGCGCCGCTCACACGTATTTCACGACGCGTACCCGTCAATCTCGATCGAACATTTGATGGCTGCTCTAGTTCGGGTCGAGCTGACATTGACACGCGAATTCCGGCGTCGATCCGGCTGTCGGAGCCCAATCAGCGCTCTGGCGGAGTTCCACCCTTGCAGCAGTTCCAGGAAAGGAACGAATGGCTAGAACCGAGGTCGCGGCCTATGCGCACCTCTGCGACGCTGATATCGCTGGACTCGGTCGCGAGCTCGACGTGATCCGCCGTGATTTGGCCTACGAGCGGCAATTGCGGTGGGGCACGGCAAACTGGCCTGGGCGCTGGAGGTTCTAGGGCTGACCTTGGCCAAATGTGCGGAGAACATAGAACTCGGCCACAGAATCTGCCATGGCCAGCGGAACCGGACGAACGACCAGGAACCCGTAGTCGCGCTGTGGCGGAGCGCAAATTCCGCACCTCGAGTTCCACGATCTGCGAAACCTTCAGGCTTCCGCGCCGCCATGGACTGCGCACCGCCCTGCGCCGACTACACGGGAGTGACCCGCACTGAACGTTCACGCGACGCACCAAGGCGATCTCGAATCGCGTCGCCGGAATCTACCCAACAACGCGGTCGCAAGCGGCCGGAGTCAGGAGCGTCGGCGTGATCCGACCCAATCACCACATCCCCGGCAGCCAACGCGGGGACCACAACCATCCCGCGCGGGCACGGCTCAAAGCCTCCGAAACGAAAACAGGGTATGTCGACGGCGCATGGTGGCCGTACGGCACCGATCTCGCCATCGAACTCCAGCAACTGTTCACCGCGGTATCGGCCCGTCTCGGCTCCGTTCACCGCGTCGTCTACAGCAGCGGTGACTGGACCCCGATCCCACCGCAACACACCGGTCACACCCGCGCGGTCAGACTCGACGGGGACCGGCACATCACCGCGCACACCATCGAAGTGTTCGGCGTCGAGAACCGACGCCAGATCCTGCTCATCATCCCACCCCACACCAATCCGCATCGCGCCGACGCTGTCATGGCTGTGGCGGGCCGCACGGACGACGAATCCACGGTGGACCAATTGCTGGCCCAGTTGCACGGACGGGACGGCAGAGCCGCCCGGATGCGCCAATGGCGTCGCACCGGGGACCACCCATCGATTCCCCGCACACTCGCGGCAGGTACATCCAGGTCATGAAATCAGTGTGGAGACGGGCAGGAGGCTCGCGACATGACTTCCGATGAGCTCGGGCCGGGGCACGACGGTCCCGCGGCGGGTCTGCCGCCGTTGCGTGCGCGGGTCAACACTACCCCACCGCATACCGGCTGGTTCGATGGTGCCTGGTGGCCGTACGGGCAGAATCTCACCGCCGAACTGCCCTCTCTGCTGGCAAAAATGACGACTCTCATCGGTACGGTTCATCGCGTGGTTTATCACCCCGCGGACTGGGATCCCGCGCCGAGCGGGTTCGAAACCGGCGGAACCTGGGTGCGTCTGGCCGGATTTCGCCGCAAACCAACCCGGACTGTCGACATCCTCGGGATCGCCGGCGCCAGAATCGGCCTGGTGGTCGTCCCACCGCACACCGCAGCCGAGATCGCTTACGCGGCTTTGGAGACAGCGGCGACCGTCGGCGACACGTCCCGGATCGAGCAACTGCTCCAACCCGACGTCGACGGAACCGAAGCCGTCTGACCGCATCAGGACGGCGAACCCGTGCGGCATAACCACCGAAGGCGACAAGGCGTCGCCGCCCGCCCAAGCCGCAAATCAGACCCCACGCACGAACATCCGAACACGCCGACATTCGTCAATGACCTGGAGAACGCCCATGAGCCACCCACAATCCGCTGGGCCTCGACTGTTCAGTCACGAGGATTCCGCCATCGACAGCCCGCCCGCCGCCGCACCCACTGACCTGCGACCGAAATTTCTCGCTGCGCCCGCAATAGAAGAGAACACAAGCGGCTCGCGATCACGACCGGCATGAAAAGAACCCGCGCCGCGTGCGGCGCCAGCGTCTCGGCGACATCGGCCACAGAGCCATTCGGCGCTGGCTCGACCGACGCCACAGCGACCAGTTCCGGGTCGGCTTCGACGCGACGCAGGTTCGGTGCGTGCAGCGCGGCCAAGGCGACCGAGTGGGCGTCGACGGGGTCGGTTTTGCGGCCGGTGCCGGTGGCGAAGACCCGCACCTGGGCCGAGATTTCGCGGGCACGTCGATCATGGTCTCGCCGTCGTGGACCAGCCGGTGGGCGAGGTGGCGGCCGATGCCGTTGCAGCCCTCGATGGCCCAGACGCGATCGGTGAACTGTCGTCCCGCGGAGAGCATTTCGTTGTATCCGGCGGTGTCGGTGGCATACCGGCCGCCGGTCAGGACCCGGCCGGTGGTGTCGATGATGTCGATGGTGGCCGAGCGTTTGTGCGGATCCATCCCGATGATGACCCTCATCATTCCTCCCGTGGTCGACATCGTGGTGTCCGTGCGGGAGGGCACCGCTAGCTCGAGCATGGGGCAGGCCCCCTCTTCAGCCACTCACTCCCTGCACGGCACCCGATGGGAGGCAAGCCAGTAGAGAGCCACGCCAAACCAGATGGCGGGCAGCCGAATATTGGGAGTATCCCACCGGGCACCTGAACCAAATCCTGCCGAGATCCGATCCTGACACCAGTCTCTAACTAGCCGGTTTTCGTGCGATGTCGGGGCCGGGTCAGCATTGGTATATACGGCTGATGCCAGTGCTCTTGGCGCATCCCAGGCGGGTAGGGCCGAGGGCTGGCTCGCCATATGGGTTGTGGTCTCACCGTGTTTCAGGGCGAAGGTCAGGGGTAACCCGGATGCTGGGTTCGATTGGAAGTCAATAGGTTCGGCGCATGCAATCACGAACGATTCTCGCCGGACTCTGCGCCGGATCCGCCGTACTGCTGCTCAGCTGCTCGACGGCACCGCGGGCCATCTCGTTGCAGAACGACCTCGGCGGACTGACGGCCGCCGGCGTGGCGGGAGCGATGGCGACCGTCGATGACGGGCACACGACACTGGTGCTGACCAGCGGCGTCGGAGACCGATCGACAGGGGTCGCGATGCCGGAGCATGGCCGGGTGCGCATCGGCAGCGTCACGAAGACGTTCACCGCCGCCGTGGTAATGCAGCTGGTCGCGGAGGGGAAGGTGAACCTGGACAGCCCCGTCGACACCTACCTGCCGGGGCTGCTCTCCGGCGACGGCGCGGATGGCCGGGTCATCACCGTCCGGCAGCTTCTGCAGCATCGCAGCGGAATTCCCGAGTTCGCCGGCCAACCGGGGGCCGACGAGCTGATCGCCGCCGCCGAGGACCGGACCCTGGCACCGGCCGAGGCGGTGTCGATGGCCCTGCGCCAGCCAGCGCAATTCGCACCCGGAACCCGATACGCCTATACCAACACCAACTTCATCGTGCTCGGCATGCTGATCGAGAAGCTCACCGGTCGAGGCTATTCCGATGAGCTGACCGAGCGAATCATCGGCCCGCTCGGCCTGCACGACACCTATTTGCCCCCGCCCGGTGAGCGCGAGATCCGCGGCGAGCACCCGCACGGCTACCAGGAGACAGCGGCCGGGACGGTCGATGTGTCCAGAATCGAACCGTCCATTCCCTGGGCGGCGGGAGCGCTGGTGTCGACCGGGCACGACCTCAACACCTTCTGGCGCGCCCTTTTCGACGGGCGGCTGGTCCCGGCTCCGCAACTGGCCGAGATGACCACACCGCAGGACGGGGCGAACGAGGAAGACGGCCGCGGCTACGGACTCGGTGTCGGTTCGACGGAACTGTCCTGCGGAGTGCGCTTCATCGGGCACAGCGGCGGCATCCCCGGCTATTACACCAACTCCGGAGCTACCCCCGACCGCGCCGTGACGATCACCTTCACCCAGGCACCACGCACCCGACCGGATGTCCAGGCGATGCTCGAACACGCCCTCTGCCCCTAATGCTGCGTTCCTCAAGGTGATAGATAAGACGGTGACGCAGGATTGTCGGTTTCGGCGCGGGAAGTCCCCAGACCCATGGTCGTTTTGAAAGTAGTTCGTGTGGAGGGGTAGGTCTTCTCAGGGTATGCACCGAGTGCCGTGTAGGTCTCTCGGACGATCCGCCGCCCGTGCTGCGTCCCTACCGTTGATCCATGGTGGACGAGCAAGCGCCGGTGCCGCGGCTGGTGGAGTTGGATGTATTGCGTGGATTCGCGCTCGGCGGAATCCTGCTGGTGAACATCATCGTCATGTCGGGACCCTGGGCATTTCCGAACGGCGTGCTATTGCCGGTGCTGGCGGCGTTGTTCCACAACAAGTTCTACGTCCTGTTCTCGTTCCTGTTCGGCTATTCGCTGACCATGCAGTTCCGCGCAGCGGAACGGGCGGGGGTGAGTGGGCGGGCGCGTACCGTGCGACGTTGCCTGGCACTCATGGCGCTCGGTGCGGTGCACGCGGTGTTCTTCTTCATCGGTGACGTCCTGTTCGGATACGGTGCGATCGGCCTGATCCTGTTGCTGCTGAGTGGATTGCGCCCGCGCGCCGCGGTATGGACGGCGGCCGGATTGCTCGGGTTCGCCGCCGTCGCCATGACCGTGATGAGCCTGCTGACCGACGTCGAAGGCGGTTCGGCCGATCCCGCCGAGCACACGCGCGATTTGGATGCCATGCGGGCGGGCTGGGGTGAGGCCGCGGCGTGGCGCTGGGAGCAGTTCAGCGGGAACATGCCGCAATACCTGGTGTTCGGTGTGGTCGCGGTGCTGCCGTTGTTTCTGCTCGGCCTGGCCGCGGGCAAGATCCGCCTGTTGGAAGATCCGGCGCGGTATCTCGGGTGGTTGCCGCGGGTGCAGTTGATCGGATTCGGTGTGGGAGCGCCGGTTTCGATCCTGGGTGCGCTGTTCCACTGGCCCCTGCTGGCCGGTCCGAGTCTGCTCACCGCGCCCCTGCTGTCCGCCGCGTACGCCGCCACGCTCTTGCGCGTGCTGCACGCCCGCCCTCGTGTGGCGGAGATCTTCGCCCCGGCCGGGAAGATCGCCGCCACCACCTATATCAGCCAGTCGGTGATCACGTCATTGATCTTCACCGGCTACGGGTTCGCGCTCGCCGGCCGCCTGAACGACTGGGCGATCGTGGCCATCGCGCTCGCCATCTACGCCACCCAGCTCTACCTGGCCCGGATCTACGTGCGGCGGCATCGCTACGGTCCCATCGAATGGCTGCTGCGTGCGATCACCTACGGCCCCAGGCAGTTCCGCCGCGCGCCCACTGCTGTCGCTTCATGACCCCCGCCGAGCGCTTTCCCTGCTGTGTACGCCTGCACGTTGGGACGGGGTGGCCTCGACGTCCAGTTCTCCACCGAGCTGCCGCCCGACCACCTGGTCACCAATATTCACCGAAGCCGAATAACCTCTCCACCACATCCACCCGGGCACACAGCCGACACGCCTCCCCCGCCGCCTCGCCCGGCTGGCTGGCTCTAGCGAGCTCAAGTGCGCGCTCATGGCTCCCCTTATGTCAAGACTGGGATGTGGGTCCGGGATGTGGCTTGTCCGAAGGATCGGGTGCGGGTTGAAGCCCGGTCGCGCTGGAGTCAGGAGTCGTTCCCGATTGCCCTCCCGGGCTTGCTGATTCACGTTTCGCTGGTCGTCGAGTATCCGCGCGTATCGGGGCCGGCGCGCTTTCACGCGTGATCGGCCCACACCCGGCCAGCACCCCCACGGCCGCTGCCACCGAAACCGCCACGGCGACACCGTATCTGAAATTCACAGCGAGCTCTCTATCACGACGCAGACCCGCAGTGGCCGTGAATAACAGAAGAGACCTCCCCCGCGCCGTCAACGCTCACCACAAGCTCTGACGCGGTCGAAGGTCTCTTCTTCGCCCCACCCTGCGGCGGCTAGAGGCTCTCGACGCCGCCTGAAGGTGCGAGAACACCGCCACTTATCCCTGCGAGTCACAGGTCTTCCCGGCCGGTCGCGGTGTTGGGGCCTACCTCCGATGGGTCTGACCGTGATGTTTGATGTCGCTTGTGCCCGGCGAGTGCGGTGCGGCGCCCGCCGGGTGCGCATCAGGCGGTGGTGTCGAGGATGGCTCGCAGGGCTGCTTGGCCGGTGTCGTCCAGTGGCAGCAGCGGTGGGCGGGGATCGCCCGCCGGGGTACCGAGGATGTCGAGTCCGGCCTTGATCGTGGTGGGCAAGCCACCGGCGACGATGAACTCGAGCAGCGGTTTGAGCTGTTCATAGCGGGCGCGGCCGGTGGCGAGGTCACCTGCGCGTATGGCGGTGTACAGGTCGAGGCACGGTTGCGGGGCCAAACATGGTGCGGCGGTGCACCATCCGGCCGCACCGGCGTCGAGGGCGTCGAAGACCAGAGGGTTGCTGCCGTTGTAGAAGGGCAGGCGACCGTCACTGAGTTCGGCGATGGCGCGCATCCGGGACAGATCGCCCGTCGATTCCTTGACCATGGTGAGGTTGTCGATCGCCTCGAACATCTCAACCAGCAGCTGCGGGCGCATATCGATACCGCTGGTGGCCGGATTGTTGTAGGCCATGATCGGGATGTCGATCGCGGCGGCGACGCTGGCATAGTGGCGGGTGATCTCCCGGTCGGACAGTTTCCAGTACGACACCGGCAGGATCATGACGGCCTCGGCGCCGGCGCGTGCGGCGTAGCGGGCGCGGCGGATCGTGTTGGCGGTGGTCAGATCCGAGGCACCGACGATCACCGGCACACGGCCCGCGACGGCGGTGACAGTGGTGTCGACGACGGTGTCGAACTCGGTCTCGTTCAGGTATGCCGATTCGCCGGTGCTGCCCAGCGGCGCGATGGCGTGTACGCCTGCGGTGACCAGCCGCTCGATCAGTGCGGTGAGTGCGGCGGTGTCGATCGTGGCGTGCTCGTCGGTGGCGAACGGGGTGATGGGGTAGGCGATGATGCCTTCGAAAAGGGACATGGGGGATTCCTCCGAGGGGATCACTGGCTGATGGCGTCGGGGTGGCGAGTGAGGGCGCGCCGGGCGTAGTAGGCGAAGTTCGCTTGGCTGCGTTTGGGTGTGAGGGTCCAGTCGTGCGCTTCGCGGGCGAGCCGATCCGGCAGCGGGGCGATCGTGCCGGCGGCCATGGCTGCCAACTGGAGTTTCGCGCCTCGTTCGATCAGGACCGCCAATGAGCACGCCTCTTCGATGCTCGCGCCCGCGACCACGTGTCCATGGTGGGCGAGCAGGACGGCTTTCTTGTCGCCGAGTGCGGCGGTGATGATTTCCCCTTCCTCGTTGCCAACCGGCACTCCGGGCCATTCGGGCAAGAACGCGCAGTCGTCGTAGAGCGGAGCGATATCCATCTGCGACACGATCAGCGGAACCTCGAGCATGGACAGGGCCGCGACGTGGAACGGGTGTGTGTGCACGATGCACTGAACGTCGGGGCGGGCGCGGTAGATCCAACTGTGGAAGCGGTTGGCGGGGTTGGCCATTCCGCTGCCCTCGAGCACCTCGAGATCTTCGTCGACCAGCAGCAGATTGTCCTCGGTGATCTCGTCGAACCCGAGACCGAGCCGCTGGGTGTAGTAGGTGCCGGGCTGCTCCGCGCGGGCGGTGATCTGGCCAGCCAATCCGGAATCGTGACCGGCGTCATACAGGGCTCGGCAGGTCAAGGCGAGTTTCTGTCGGGTCGTCCACGGCGATCCGCCGAACTCGGCGGCCATCGCGGCTTGGGCGCGGTGCATGAGAACGGGTTTGGAGTCGTTGAGTGTGTTTCCCATGGTGACCTCCTCTATCGGAACACGTTGTGCACTGTAGGACACAAAGTGTCATATGGTCAACAACGGCTACCTGGGTCTCATGTGACACCGTGTATCCTGAAGGCCGGCTTGGACATGAAGGAGGTGGCGGTGACGCTGGTCCGCGCCGTTCGCAAGCAGCACGGAATGACCCTGGAAGCGCTCGCCGAGCGAACGGGCCTGACGAAGAGCTACTTGTCCAAAGTCGAACGGCAACTGAGCATGCCGTCCATCGCGGTGGCGATGAAGATCGCGCAAGCGCTCGACGTCGATGTAGGCCGGCTGTTCTCGGAGGAGGCGAGCGAGACGAAGATCGTCGTCGATCGCGCCGCCGACGCGGTAGACGGTGAGCGCTATCGGTCGATTGCGACATCGATGCTGGGCAAATCGATGTCACCGTTCCTGGTTCGTCCGACGGCCACGTTCACCGAGGAGCCGCACCGCGACCACACCGGTCAGGAGTTCCTCTTCGTGCACACCGGGACAGTCGAACTGGAATATGACGGGCGCACGACCACCCTGCACGAAGGGGACTGTGCGTACCTGGATGCCACGATCGCGCACCGCATACGCAGCGTGGGCGCGACCCCAGCACAGGTCGTGGTCGTCGCCGGCAACGAGCGGTGAGCGTCGGCGGGGCCGGGGGTTGGGGGGACTGTAAAAACATCTGGACAGACCCATCCGGCGTGGAAGTTGAGGCGAGAAATCGAACGAGCCTGCACCGATGTGCGTGCACTACGCCCTGTCCTGGGTCGGCGACCTCGGCGGGTAGGTGGCGGCGGGGGCTTGAAGGTGACGGGTGTCACTTCGTGTCAGATCTGGGTGGTGGGGCGTGTCTCGGGGGTATGACTGATTTCAACCCCATCACCGAGGTGGTCGTCATCGGCGGCGGATACGCCGGCACCGTGGCAGCCAATCGGCTGCGGCTGCGTCGCGATGTCGAGATCACGCTGGTCAACCCGCGCCCGGAGTTCGTCGAGCGTATGCGGTTGCACCAGTTCGTGGCCGGTACCCACGAGGCCGCCGTCGGTTACGACACGCTGCTTGGCGCGGATGTGCGGCTGATCGTGGATCATGCCGTCCGTATCGATACCGCCGCTCGCACAGTGGAACTGGGTTCGGGGCGCGCGCTCGGGTACGACTATGTGGTCTACGCGGTCGGCAGCACCGCCGCGGTGCCCGCGTCGGTGCCCGGCGCGGCCGAGTTCGCTTATCCGATCGCCGAATACGAACACGCGCAGCGGCTGCGCGCAGCGCTGGGGGAACTGCCCGCGCAGGCGCCGATCGTCGTCGTCGGCGGCGGGCTCACCGGAATCGAGACCGCCGCCGAACTCGTCGAGCAGGGCCGCACCGTCACGCTCGTGGGTGGCGGTATGTTGGCGGCGAACTTCTCGAATCCGGCCCGGCGGTCGGTGGCGAAGTGGCTGGCGGAGAACGGAGTCGAGGTGCGCGAGCAGGCGCGGGTGCGCGAGGTGCGATGCGACGGGGTCGTGTTGGCCGACGGCGATGTGCTGCCCAGCGCGATCACGATCTGGACCGCCGGATTCGGAGTGCCCGAGCTGGCGGCGCACAGCGGGCTGCGCACCGACGAACTGGGCCGGTTGCTGACCGATGAGACGTTGACCAGTATCGACGACGATCGCATCGTCGCCGCCGGGGACGCGGTCGCGCCCTCGGGCCGGCCGTTGCGGATGAGCTGCTATGCCGCTCAGCCGCTGGGCGCGCAGGCCGCAGCCAACGTGCTGGCCCGCATCGCGGGGTCCGAACCCAGCGTGCTGGACGTGGCCTTCGTGGCGTGCACCGTGGGTTTGGGTAGCCGCGCGGGTGTGATGCAGTTCAGCCGTCGTGAAGACACACCCGTGCCGATGTACCTCGGCGGGCGCGTGGCCGGGCAGATCAAGGAGCGAGTGGGTCGGGCCGGGCCGATCGGGACCATCCGCAAAGAGGCCCGCAAACCCGGGGCGATCCCCACCTTCATGGGCTTGGGCAAGCGAAAGGAATTGCGCGGAGCCGTGCCGGAGGGGATCGTGCAGCCGTGATCTCCATCGACGAGCACACCGAGCGTTTCGTGCACCTGCGACCGCTGCTGTTCACCATCGTCTACGAAATCCTCGGCTCGGCAACCGAAGCCGACGATGTGCTGCAGGACAGCTATCTGCGGTGGCGGCGAGTGGACCTGACCGCCGTGCGTGACACCAAATCCTATCTGGCCCAACTGGTCACCCGCCAGGCGCTGAATGTGTTGCGGGCCAGTGCCAGTCGCCGCGAGGAATACGTCGGCCCGTGGTTGCCCGAGCCGCTGCTGCTCACCGACGGCGACGCCTCGAGCGATGTGGTGCTCACCGAATCGGTCTCGATGGGGATGCTGGTGGTACTGGAATCGCTCACCGCCATCGAGCGGGCGGTCTTCGTGCTGCGCGAGGTATTCGGCTTCGACTACGACGAAATCGCCTCCGCTACGGGCAAATCCGTAGACGCCGTGCATCAGACGGCCCGCCGCGCCCGCAACCACGTGCAGGCCCGGCGCAAGCGGTACGCCCCCGTCGACACCGCCCGAACCGCAGCGGTCACCGAACGCTTCATCACTGCCGCGACCACCGGGGACATGGAGGGCTTACTGTCGCTGCTCGCGCCCGATATCACCTGGACCACCGACAGCGGCGGCAAGGTGACCGCGCTGCCGGATCTGGTCATGATCGGCGCCGAACGGGTGGGCGCGATTCTCATGGCGGTCTTCCGATACGCGCAGCGGCGACCGCAGGTACGAATCGAGACGGTGAACTGCAACAGCCAACCAGCACTCGCGTGCTATATCGGCAACAAACTGGAAGCCCTTCTCGTGTTCGACATCGCCGACGACAAGATCATCAACGGCTACGGTATCCGCAATCCAGACAAACTGGCCGCCCTCGAAATCCCACGCGCAATCAGCCGCGCCGAGACACCCACGGCATAACCCTCCTCCGCACGCGATGCCGATATCCCAGAATGCCGCTGACCGCCCTGACCAAACCGACCAGTAGAAGTCTGACGAACGGAAGCTATCGACTGATCACGCTTTGAACGAGTGAAGGTTGGCGCGGCACAGGGTCTGCTCGGCGTTGAACCATTCGAACGTGCCGACCGGCTGGAATCGCGAGTCTGAGCGAGCGTTCGTTGGCTGTCGGTGTCGAGATAAGGACCGGCTTGTCCTGAAGTTCTTCCGCCGCAGCACCTAACACCGCAGTGGCGGCCTCGAACGCCAGTCCGGATCCTCAGGCGTCGGGGCGCACCAGGTAACCCAGTTCCAGTTCTTCACCGGTATCGGTGACGTGACCTGGCCGGTCAATCGGACCGCGCGGGAAATCTGGAACATGTTCCTGCGGCGGATCACTTGCTTTCGATGGTCCCATGACTGGCAACATGGTGGTCCCATAGAGGCATCGAGGTGGCAAATGCCAGCGGGTATTCGACCGCTTTAACGGCTGAGGTAGGCCAGCACCGCGAGTACTCGACGGTGGCCGCTGTCTTCGGCGGGGAGGTCGAGCTTGGCGAAGATATTGCCGACATGTTTATGGATCGCACGCTCGGTGACCTGCAAGCGTAGGGCGATCTCGCCGTTTGCATAACCTTGGGCCATCAGCTCGAGGACTTCGCGCTCCCTGCCGGTGAGTGTGGATACCGGATCGTGGCGGGTCATGAGCTGTTCGAGCACCTCAGGGTCCATCACGGTGCCGCCCGAGGCGATGTGTTGCAGGGTGCGCAGGAAGTCGTCGACCCGTGCGACACGGTCCTTGAGCAGATAGCCGACGCCACCCCCATCGCGCAGCAGCTCGCGTGCGTAGCTGTGCTCTACGTACTGCGAGAAGACGAGCACAGGTTGCCCCGGAAAGCGGGAGCGCACCTCGAGCGCCGCGCGGATACCTTCATGCCGGAAGGTCGGCGGCAGCCGCACATCGACGACGGTGACATCGGGGCGATGTTCGGCGACGGCAGCGATGAACGAGTCGCCGTCAGTGGTGACCGCCGCGACCTCGTGCCCCTCCTCGCGCAACAGGAGCACGAGCCCTTGTGCGAGAACCACATTGTCCTCGGCGATCACTACTCGCATGGGCACGCCGCCCGCAATACGGTCGGACCGCCCAGCGGGCCGTCGACGGTGAGAACACCGTCGAGCGCCTCCAGCCGCCTGCGCATGCCGGCCACCCCCGTGCCCTTGGACTCGTCGACACCGCCACGCCCGTTGTCGTGTACCTCGACGGTGACGTACCGGCCGACCTTGCGCACCTCGACACGGGCGGTAGTCGCGCCGGAGTGGCGTGCGGTGTTGGTGAGTGCCTCGGCGACCACGAAATACACCGCTGCTTCCACCGACGCATGTATGCCACCGGAGACCTCGATCTCCACATGGGTCGGAACAGTGCAGCGTGCCGCCACAGCGGCGACCGCACCGTCGAGGCCCTGATCGGCGAGAATCGGCGGATAAGTGGTGCGCAGAACGGTCCGCAAGTCACTCATCGCGGCTTCGGCACCGTCGCGGGCTTGTTCCAGCAGCGGGCCGACTGCCTCGGGGTCACGCTTGAGGACCCGCATCGCCAAACCCAGCCGCATCGCGAGACCCACCAGGTGGGCCTGCGTGCCGTCGTGCAGGTCGCGCTCGATGCGCCTGAGGTCAGCGGTGTGCGCGTCGACTGCCCCGGAGCGGGTGCGTTGAAGTTCGGTGATCTGATGCGCCAATTGTTGGTTCATTCCCGCTCGTAGGCACGCTTCTGATATGTGCATGCCGACACGCGCGATAAGAGGCACACAGGCGACCGCGACTGCCGTGGTGACGACCGTCTGCACGATTCCCACGGTGAACGCCGACGCCCATCCGGTGATCGGCACGTTGGCCACCACCCGGACAGTGCCCTGCGGAAACAACCACCACAACCAGATGGCCGCGAAACTCAGCACCGGTAGCACGGCGAGGGCGAGGCCTACCGCGCCGAGGACAATGCCGGCGAAAAGCATCGCGACGATCCACCGCACTTCACGCCACACGGTTCGGTCGGTGAGGAGCGCGGGTAGCCACCGAAAGGGCCTTCTGGTCGGTACTTCCGGACTGCCCAGCTCGCGGGCCAGCCGGATCCGCTCGGCATCGGCGATTCGACCGAGCACCCACAATTGCGGTGGCACGAGCACGAATCCGATGCCCACGAGACAGGCAACGGCCGTGTAGATCAACAGGGGGACTGCGATAATCGCGTACAGGCCTATCCCGAAAGTGGTTGCACTGGCGCGGGCTCCATTGCCAACCCGATCCCACCATGAAGCGACTGATACAGACACCCCGGGAGTCTTTCATCCCGATCCGACCGTGACGGTGTAGCTGGCACTACCACCAAATGGGGTGAGTGCTACCGGGCATCGGCCCGCTGCCGTACCTAACGTTGCCGATCGTGATGAGCAGCAACGAAATCAACGGTCGACAGGTCAGGGCCGACAAAGGTAGTGCGTCTGCAGTTCGCCGGTTGGCGGCCGGTCTGTGCCTCACCGCGCTGGCTACCACCGCGGTCGGGGTCCTCGCCCCGCGGGCCGTGGCCCTGGAGATCGCCCCCGGCCTTTCCTGCGAGAATGACCTCACCTGCCGCAACGACACCGAGGACACCTACCGGGTGACTTCCCGCGCGGAATGCACTGGCGTCGCCATCGGCTACACAACCGACAGTTGGATAGGCCCGCACTCGACCGCGCGCGTGAATGCCCAATGCCCGAGCACCTCGAGACTCGGCACAATGAGACCTCAGACCACTATCGGACCCAACGGGCAACCCGACATGACGATGATGAACGACTTCGGCGATTGGGAGCAGACCTACGTGGTCGGCATCAAATACCTGGGCGCCGAGGTCGACAACAATCCCCAGCGGCCTCCTTCCGGGTCGACCGGATAACACCGCCGCGACGAACGAACACAGGCAACCGGACGCGAAAGCACCTCGCGCCGAGACGATTTCCCAGGGGGAACCCGCACAGGGTGCCCCCTTCTTCATGACCACTGCCGGTTCCGTGTCGAGGCCGGGACGGTGTAGCTGACTCCACCTTCGAGCGGGGTGATTGTGTCACCGCCCCAGCTCGTCGACCTGCCTACCGTTTCCAAGTGTGACGAAGACGAATGGGAACGAATTGCGAACACCCCCCGGGCACCAGCGGGACGATCCGCGCGGCCGGGCGGTCAAGGAGTTGTGGTATTTCGTGCCGGCGGCCTACATCGGTGCATGGCTGGTAGCAACACCGTTGTGGCTGACGGGATTTCGGCGCGCAGCGCCGTCGCAGCACGCGGGACCGTTGGTAGCGGCCTGCCTGTTCACCATGATGGTCGTTCCCGCCGCGGTCGCGATCCTACTGACCCGATGGCGTCATCCGTGGCGTGACGTGCCGCGAGTTCTATCGCTGGGACTGCCCCGCCCGCGGCGACGTGTAGTAGCCCAATGCCTGTGGGCTAGTACAGTTTTCGTCGCAATCACCCTGGTGGGATTGATACCCGCGGCGCTGTCCGGCATGTATCGGCCGGCATGGCCGCAGTCGGCGTGGTCGCTGCTGGCTCTGCCGTTGTCGGCGATTGTCTCGCTGCCCCTCTATCTCGGCGAAGAGATCGGCTGGCAGGGATACATGATGCCGCGGTTGACACTTCGCTTCGGCACTGTCACGGGTATCTGCGTGGGCGGCGTGCTCTGGGGTCTGTGGCACCTGCCGATGACCGCGCTGGGCGGAAGCTATCCCGGCCACCCGCTCTACATCGCGATCCCCGCTGCCGTCGCGGTAGCAGTCGCCGCGGGCGCAATTATCGCTGTGATCCGGATCCGCACGCACTCGGTCTGGCCCGCCGTCGCAGCCCACCTCGGGTTGAACGAGTTCGCACTGCCGCTGCCGCAGCTCACCGCCGCGTCGGACCACGCGCCCGATCCGCTGTTCGTCGGACCGCTGAGCCTCATCACGTGGCCGATCATGATGATCGCCGGCGGCATCGCGCTGTACACCATCAGCGGCGCCGGTCATCGGCATAACGGTCGTCCAGGCTCACCCGCTGACGACGGTTCGGGAGCCTGGACATCATGGCCGAACCGCCGCCGATACTGACCGTCCGTCCGTGGGCGATGGTCTCCTGGGAACAGCACCACCCAAGGCGGCTGCCGATGCGTGTGCGCGTTCTACCACCCAGGTGACGCCAGAGCGTCGACCAGCCTTGCCGCAGCCGAGCCAGGCCCGCTGATCCGAGTCGAAGCCGACGGCGAAACCATCGGGCCGCTGACCGTGTGTCGCCACTGCTACGACGCAATCGCCCAAGCGAGCCCAGTCCGGATACCAGTTGGGCATGAACCGCATCCAGCAGTAGAGAGCCTCCACGGTGGTGGCGGTGAGAGCGATCGGCCATACCGCCGCCTCCCAGTCGGACGCACCTGCCAACCTCGCCCAGCCGACTCCGAACGTCGCGAACGCGGCATAGAAGCTGATTCGTTTTCGAGGGGTCGAATCGGCTGTAGCGCAGGATGTCCGGCCATGGCCGAGGAGCTATCCAACGCCTTCGTCGTGATGTGCTGCTACGGAGTGGTTTTCACCTTCTCAATAGCGAATCCGGGCTGGTAGCACTCGGCTTGGCTGCCGAGGCCGGCCTGCTCTACTGTTGTCGAACTCGGGCCCTCCGAGTCCTCACAACCCCCTGAGCGCCCTCACAGCAAGGAAGCCCATGATCAAGATTGCCACCGCCGTTGTCTCCGGCCTGCTCACGGTCGGTGCCGCTGCCACCCTCGGAATCGGTGTCGCCCAGGCCGACCCCGGCGGGGACTACATCGGCAACTACGCCACCCAGGCCGCATGCGAGGCCGACGGCCAGGACCCCAGCACCGGCGGAACCCACTACGTCTGCGAGCAGCAGCCCGACGGCAGCTTCGACCTGTACACCGGCGTCCTTGCCTGAGCCAGGCCATCCATAGCCCCCGAAAACAATGGTCGCCCAGCCCATTCCCGGGCGGGCAGTCGATTGCGCAACTGTCTGCGGTAGCGGCCTTACCGCCAGATCTGACGAACTTGGCCCTCACGGGCCTTATCCGAGGGGACCGTCGCCCCCGAACGGGCAGCCGAACAACAGGCAGGAAATAATGTCCCAGCCCGGCTTTTGAGCAAGCCACGACGCGCTTCCAGTCAGAGTGCCACCCCACCCCGCCGTGTCGCTCGCCGCCGGGGCTCCTGACACATTGATCAGCGGCAACGGCGCGGCCCCAGCCTCTCCGAGGCAAAGCATCGGCGTACTTTGCGGCGCGGCATCCAAAGTGGGCAGGTTCGAGCTCATGGCTGTGGAGTGCGCCGGCTTCGACGTGACCCGAATGGCCGAACTGCTCGGTGTCTCGACCTCGGGTAGTACCGACACCGGTAGAGGCGCCACCGCGGTTGACCGGCTCTACGACCTATGATCGCCGTATGTCGGAGCGGATCGACACGCAGGAGACGGTTGAGGACGCCCTTGCACGGAGGGTCGAGGACCGGCGGGGTCTGGAGTTCCGGTGGGCGGAGGCGTTGCGCGAGCTGGGGGCGGTCGACCGAGCGGCGTACAAAGCCGTGGCGGTGACTCCCACGCCTCAGTTGGACGATGCCTTCCGCCGACTCTCGCAGGCCGCGAACTACTCACGTCTGTGGCTTGGCATCGCTGCAGCGATCGCCACCCTCGGAGGTAGACGTGGACGCCAGGTGGCGCTCGAGGGTGTGCTCGCGATCGGTGCAACGTCCGCAACCGTGAATCTCGGCATCAAGCCTTTTGCCCATCGGCGACGTCCGGAGCGGCCTGGCCCGGATACGTTTGAAGCCCGTCTTGTTCCTATGCCGGAGTCCGCGTCTTTCCCATCCGGTCACGCCGCCTCGGCTTTTGCGTTCGCCTATACGGTGGGCCGGCACTACCCGGCGCTGGCAGTGCCGATCCGGTTGCTCGCCACCGGAGTGGCCTATTCGAGGGTTCACACCGGCGTGCACTACCCCGGTGACGTGGCGCTCGGCTCTGTCCTTGGAGCCGGAATATCAGCCATGGTGGCAGGCGTACGCGACCGCAAGTATCGGTCGTCAGGCGGGAGGGCGTCCTAGCTGGCCGACTACTCCAACTCCGCCTGGCGGACGGCCGGTGAAGTGCTCCCCGGTGGCCTTGCGGGTCGGATGCGGGCGGAGGGCGAGGCGCCAGGGTGCCGGGACGAGATGCGCACGCGAAGCGCTGCCGGGCGAATGGCGAACTCCAGTGGTGCACTCAGCACCACTGGCTCACCGTCGATACCCGCGTGCACGGGCGCGGGGGCGAAGACCTCGAAGTCCGGTGCGCTCCAGGCGCGCCCTGGAGGATGCCGCCTACTATCCGGTGCGTCGAGAATGACGATGCCCAGAAGCCCGCTATCGAGCGAGGGGCGAGTGCCGAGGACAGGAGGGCCCAACACATAGGGGTTGTTCGACACCAGCACAATGGCGAGCTGGGCGTGCTGCTGTCCTACGTCGTCGACGAGACGCAGCGCCGGTGTCCTTGCACCGGGGCCGCCCACCCGCTCGGCCGTCTCCACGAGGGTGCGCATCTTGGCGGCGCGATAGGACGGATCGCGGACCGCCTCACCGTAGATTCCGAGAGAGACGTTGTTGACAAATGCGCGGCCGTTCACTTCTGCCAGGTCGATCCGCCGCTCTACCCCATCGGTGAACGCGTCGAGCGCGCCCGCCGCGTCCTGCCGGTCCACTCCGAGGTCGAGCGCGAAGTGATTACGTGTCCCGGCCGGGACGCAGATGAAGGGCACCCCATGCGCGGCGGCGGCCGCTGCCACGACCGCAAGGGACCCGTCGCCGCCAGCCATCCCCAGCGCGTCCGCGCCTTGTCTCACCGCCTCGTCGACGCACTCCGGGAGGCTTTGGGCTGGCTCGAGAATAACCACCTCGATCCCGCGATCGCGTGCCCTTTCAGCGATTCTCGCACGGCTCGCCGCTCCATCGCCCGACCTTGGGTTGATGAACAACACCGCCTGTCGAGGCGGGTCGGTTGCGCTCCAGCCATAGCGCGCCAATCTGTGCTCAGACGGGCCACGACGCGGGCGGGGAACCAGGGGGAAGGTCATGACGCTGTCCCCCGGCAGCCGCCAACTACCGCTGCCGATGTCATTTCGCCCGCGTAGACCCCGCTGGTCGGGTTCCGCGGAGGACCGTTGGCCGCTCGTCGGCATCGGGCAAACACGTCGAGCCCGCGTTGGCGGGTTGCTGACCCGGGCACTAGCTAATCTTACGTCTCGGGCCCACGACAAGATCGACGTAGATATGGCCGCAGCGTAGGCTGATTTCGCAGGGGGCCAATGCATCCGACGCGATCACCTACGCCGGATCGACAAATGCCAGGCTCGCGGACCTGGCTGCTGTGGACTGCCCGCGAGCGCGTGAAAGCAGCCGCCCGAAACCCCCAGATATGATGCACAATCCAGCATCGGCCGCTTGTCTGGCTGCTAGAAGTGGGACGACCAGTTCCTGGAGGGCCATCGGCAAGCGCCCTGCACCGCAGACGAACTGTTACAGGTTGACCCAGCCCTGCTGGTGGGCGGACCGCGCCGGGCGCCGTTATGCAGGTCGCCCCGAAGTGGAGATCGGCACCCGACCTTTTGTCTTACAGTCGACAAAGAGGAGCCTGAGGTGAGCGACTACGCCCTCATCAGCGACCACGGTCTCATCGGAGACCTGCAGACGGCCGCCCTCGTCGCGAAAGACGGGACGATCGATTTCTTCTGCGCCCCGCGCTTCGACTCCCCCAGCATCTTCGCCTCGCTGCTGGATGCGCGAAAAGGAGGGCGTTTTCGGATCACGTCGACACGTGACGACACCGTGACCAACCAGATCTACTTCCCGCAGTCGGCATGCCTGATCACCCGGTTCATGAGCGACGCCGGGATCGCGGAACTCGTCGACTTCATGCCCGTCGACAAGCCGACGACCGTAAGCCAGAACCACAAAATCGTTCGGGTAGTGCGGTGCCTGCGGGGTGAACTGCCCTTCCGATTGGAGTGCGAGCCGCGCTTCGACTTCGCCCGGCAGCTCCACAAGTTGTCGCTCACGAGCGAAGGCGCCGTCTTTCGCGCGAACGGGCAGGACGTAGTCCTGCACGGCGCCGCCGGCGTGGAGCGCGCGTGTGACGACAGCGTCCGACTCGACTTCAGCCTCGAGGCCGGTGAGATCAGAGGGTTCGTGCTGGAGACTGCAGCGAGCCGAGCGCCACAGCCGGTATTCCAGGGTGAGGCGCTGGCGCTGTTCGACGGCACCGTCAGGTATTGGCGGGGCTGGCTCGGCCAGTGCACCTACCAGGGCCGGTGGCGGGAGATGGTTCATCGCTCGGCGATGTCACTCAAGCTCATGACCTACGCGCCGACAGGCGCTCTCGTAGCTTCCCCGACCGTCGGTCTCCCCGAGCAGCTCGGCGGCGAGCGAAACTGGGACTACCGGTACACCTGGATCCGCGATGCCTCCGCGTCGGTCTATGCGCTGCTGGGCTTGGGCTACATCGAGGAGGCGACGGCGTTCCTGGACTGGGTCTCCGATCGGGTCTCGGAACAGGTCGGTGTGGATTCCGGGCCGCTCAAGATCATGTACCGAGTGGACGGGTCCTCGAATTTGGCCGAGGAGACCCTGCACCACCTCGAGGGCTACGAGGGGTCCCGACCGGTACGGATCGGGAACGGGGCGGCCGACCAGCTCCAGCTCGACGTCTACGGCGAAGTGATGGACGCGATAGCCCTGGCCGAGCCGTACCAGGCGGTCGGCTACGAGGATTGGCTCAAGCTCACGAAGATCCTCGACTGGTTGTGTGAGAACTGGGAACAGCCCGACGAGGGCGTGTGGGAGACGCGCGGCGGACGACAGGATTTCACCTACGGCCGGGTGATGTGTTGGGTGGCCCTGGACCGGGGCATTCGCATGGCGGAGTCCCGAGGAAGGCCGGGCGACGTGCGGCGGTGGGCATCCACGCGTGACGCCATCTCCCAACAAGTCATGAGCCGGTGCTGGAACCCCTCGCGACGCGCCTTTACCCAACACCCGGGCACCCAGGTGCTCGACGCCTCGAACCTCCTGATGCCCCTGGTCGGCTTCGTCGCCCCCAAGGATCCGCTCTGGCTGTCCACGTTGGACGCGATGAATGAAGAGTTGGTCACTGACAGCCTGGTCTACCGCTACAACCCGAGCGCCTCGCCCGACGGGCTGCGGGGATCGGAAGGGACCTTCTCGCTGTGCTCGTTCTTCTACGTCGATGCCCTGGCCCGCGCCGGCCGCCTGGAGGAGGCCCAGTACGCCTTCGAGAAGATGCTGACGTATGCCAACCACCTGGGGCTGTACTCCGAGGAGATCGACCCAAGTGGTCGCCAGGTCGGCAACTTCCCCCAGGCCTTCACCCACCTTGCCCTCATTCATGCGGCCCTCGACCTCGACGCCGCCCTCAACTTCGGGCCTGGACCGGTCTTCCAACTCCCGGGCGGGTTGCGTCCGTCCACCGTCCTCGACCTGGCGGCCGGACAGCTGCGCCGCCCTAGAGACCAACTTGGGCAGGACTCCTTCAGAAGGAGCTGATGGCCGGCAAGGTGACTAGTGCCGCGTCCAAGAATGTCGATGCCGAAACCCAGGCTCCGGGTGGTGGGTTGATCATCGGCATGTGACCGCGATGCTGCCGGTGGAGGTGGTGCTGGTGGCTCGGAAGCCGGTCGAATTCGCGAAGCGTCGCCGCAACGGCGCCGGTCTCGATCCCTTCCGCGACCAAACCAGCGCGTACAAGCGGCGGAAAACCGGAGGGCGCCGGCCGATTCGGTACCAACCCGACGACTGGGCGGTCCGATTGCGCTGATTTGATGTGCAGCGCGGTCGACTCCGCGGTCAGACGGCCTCCGCCCGGCTGGTGGTCGGATCCTGAATGCGTCCCTGCATGACGGCGAGCCGGGTGAGCAGGGTCTGCGCGAAGGCGGCTTGCAGGGCGGCGCTGCCCCGCTGGACGGTGTACACGGTGAGCAGCGCTACGACACCGACGATCGTGTTGAAGACCGTCCGGTTGTGGGCGGTGTCCGCGCCCATGATCGTCTCGATGACGATGTCGCGGCTGTCGCCATAGGGAATGAACCTGCCCCAGAACCAGTACGTCAATCCACCCAGCGTCATTGCCCACCACACGGTCGGCAGCACGAACGTGATGACCGCGATCGGTAGGTTGACGACGGCGTACAACAGATCCAACCAGCTCTGCCCCTGCCCGATCGGTGCGGTGATCCGACGAAACCACCCCGCCCCCTCCGGGGCCTCAGCGTATCGAGGCCGTGGTACCGCCCTGCCCGTCAACTGCCGAAGGCGTACGCGCTCGATGTCGGCGAAACCGCGCGCGAGCAGCAGCGTCAGCGCGAGCAGCGGAATCCCGAGGAAGATCAGCGCAGTGCCGATACTCGCCGCGAGAAGGGACACAAGGAGGCTGAAGCTGACCAATGCGAGAGGCAATCCCAAGAACGTGTATGCGAAGTCGAGGCCCAAGCGCCGGATGATCGTCACGCAGACAACGCTAGGACCACACCCAGCAATCCCTCATCCAACCCGGGTAGGGGATCGGACTACCCCCGGGGAGGGACACAATTGCCACTACCCGCTGGGAGATCGCACGACCAGCGGTGCGGGTAAGCGGCTGATTGGAGACTGGTGTCAGTATCGAATCCCGGCCAGGACCTGACCCACACCGGACCAGCCTGCTGCGGCACCGGCATTCGGCGCTGGGCTATCTCACCCCGGCCGAGTACGCTGCCCGCTCCGGCCACACCCACCACCCTGGGCCTGCGACATCAACTGAAACTGGATCGAAAACAACCCGGACTCAACGACCGGGTGGTCCCGTCATCGGGGACCGGACCGGCCACCCCCGACCTCGACGATTCATCGGGTCGCGGAGCCACCGAAAAACCTGTTGGCGGACCACCGCGACCACTGCTACCTTTCCGGGGGCCGTGCCAGAGAACGAGGAGGTGGTACCCGTGAACGCAGTATCGACATGGGTGCTCCCCTCTGGGGTCACGGTCGGGCGATAGGTCGTCCGGGAGCGCCGTTCAAGAGCATTCCCGAAAGGCACGACCATGCACTTCACTTCCGAACAGCGCCTCGACGACGGTGTCCTCGAGCGCGAATTCACCCTCGGCGAGATCCCCGGCACCCTGTGGACGCCCTCATCCGGATCCACACCGGCCCCGCTGATCCTGCTCGGTCCCCCTCCCCTCGGGCTGCGCAAGGCGTACCCGCGACTGCTGGCCCGGGCCCGGCACGCCGTGGCGGAGGGCTACGCCGCGGCTGCCATCGAACTCCCCGGCAGCGGTGAGCGGCCCCGTTCCGCTGCCACCGATCAGGCCCGCGCCGATCTACATCGAGCGCTGCAGGCCGGCGAGCCGGTCACCGACGACATCGTCGACCGGCTCATCCTCCCGCTGGTCGACCAAGCGGTCCCGGAATGGCAGGCCACCCTGGACGCCCTGCTCGCACTGCCCGAGATCGGCGGCCCGGTCGGGTATTCGGGAGGGGTGATCTCCATCGGCACCCGGCTGGCGGTGGTCGAGCCGCGCATCGCGGCCGCCGTGCTGTTCGCCGGGAGCTTCGTGCCTCGCACCATCATCGAGGAGGCCCGGCAGGTCACCATCCCGCTGCACGTCCTGCTGCAATGGGACGACGAAGGACATCACCGGCAGATGTCGCTGGACCTGTTCGACGCCTTCGGCTCCAAGGAGAAGACGCTGCACGCCAACATGGGCGGGCACCTCGGCGTCCCGCAGCACGCGGGGGAAGCGGGGAGCCGGTTCTTCGCCCGGCATCTGAAGTAAGGCCAGCCGGTCAGGCCAGCAGACGATAGGAGCTGTCGGCCAGGACGCCGCTATCGAGGACAGGTCTCGGCCCTTCCTCGGTAGCGGACGCGGCAGCCCAGACGACCAGCACTGAATGTGAAGCCGAATCCCTTCACATAAAGGCGGTCGCGAGGCCGCAGGACTTGACGCCCCGGTTCACTCTTGAAGTCGTTCGGTCGTCGCCACGAACGGACTGCTCGGAAAAGCCGCGGCGCCAGGCACAGGCCACATCAGCCTCGTCAGCGCCACCTGGCGGTGCGACAACACCGCCATCTACCGCCGCGAGTCACACTGTCCGGCGCACGTCCGAGTGTCGTGCTGGGGTGTACCCCAAACGAACAGGTTTCCGAACACTCCCTCCTGCGGGAACGCCGTACCCCTGTGGACCCACAGCAATGAGTGGCGGTGTTTTCAGCGGTGTTGGATGGCGACGAACGAGCAGAGTTCGATATCGCGGGATCCCATGAAAATCATGGCATTGGAAATGATGGCGTTTCGATCCGGTCGATCGCGGCTACCGTCTGCCAGGTCTCGTCCGCGCTTGGCGCTGGACCGGACAGGGCCGCCTGTGCGACATGCAGGCGCGGCCATGGACATCTGTGTGCGGAGAGGATCTGTGAGGTAGTGCGAATCACTGCGAATGTTGCTGTGCTGACTGCGATTTCAGCGGGGATGCTGGCGTGCGTCGGCGCTCCGGCGACGGCCGTGGTCGTCGACCGGCCCGGTGAGGCCGCGCTGGTGGCGGAGACGAGCGGGTCCAGCTCGGGCTCTGCTGGATCCGCGCTGAATGTGCTGTTGTGTTCGCTGCAAGGTGGTGTCACCGCCTCGACCGAGACGACCCCACCTCGGTGTTACCTACCCACCGCCTAGGCCACAGGGGCAGGGACAGTGCTGCCTGTTCCTTGCTCCGTCATCGTCGCTCCGTCATCGTCGTCTGATGCGATTGTCCGAGTGCCGTGGGCTGGTCCCTGTCGGGTGCGCTGTCCTCGACCGCGTGATCGCTGAGCAGGCGACAGGTAACCAGCACTTGACTTCGAAGTCGGCGCGGTCGGAGAAGGTCGCGCCCTCGAAGATCTCTTTGAGCCGCTCGCCGTGGTCGAGGCGTTGGGGGGCTGGATTCACGACGAGATGGCGACGGGTACGCGGTGGGTGCGTGGGTCGTCGATGGCGTCGAGTAGATAGTTGGCAAGGTCGGCTCTCGCGGTTCGCGGGCCGACTTTTGCTTTCGCGCCGAGGGAGATTCGCCCAAGCCCCGCCGCGGGATCATCGGTCAGGCGGGTCGGTCGAACGGCGGTCCAGCGCAACCGACTGTGTGCGAGTTGCTGTTCCATTCGTTCCATGTCGGTATACACCTCGCGCATGATCCGGTGTAGCAGTCGGGTGTGGAGCCTGGTGACGAAGCCTGCGTCGGGGGGAATGCTCACTCCCGCTGAGGAGATGACGAGCAGACGGCTCCCGGGCTTCAGGGCCGTGATGATCGCGGCGGTGCTGTCGGAGTAGAGCGTGGTGGGTCCGCGCCCGGTGGCGCCGAGCGCGGAGATCACCACGTCGTGGTGATCGAGCAGCCCGTTCAAGGCCCCCGGCAGGGTCGGATCGGCAGTGGCCACGGTCAGTCCCGGTGCGGGAGCGAGGGTTGCGGTCCGGCGGACTATCGCGGTGACGTGGTGTCCGCGGGCCAGCGCTTGGTCCACGATCATCCGTCCGGTGCGGCCGGTGGCCCCGATGACGGCGATGGCGCTCATCGGCGGGCGGCCGGTCGGGAGGTGGGCTGGAATGCGAAGGTGAGGGCCTCCATGAGCCGCTTGCGCTGGGTCTTCTGCACCGCCGCGATCCGCCACTGGCGGTCGGTATCGCGGATCACCGTGTAGGTCGCGAGCTTGCCCAGCTGCTTCGGCGCCCCCTTCGAGGACTCACCGCGCGCCACCACAATCGCGGTATCGCTTCCGTACCTGCGGATTTCAGTGATCTCGAGGGTGAGGCGGGTGTTCTTCAGGAAGCTGTCGAACAGCACCTGATGGCCTCGGCCGATCTCCGCGCCGCCGTGGTAGACGGTGCCCATGTAGGTGACGTCGGTGGCATCGGCGGTGAAGCATTCACCGTAGGCGGTGCCGTCGCCGCGGCTCCAGGCGTCAGCGCTGCGCTCGATGAGGGCGCGAATCGCGGCGGTGTCGGTGGTGGCGTTCATGGTGTTTCCCTTCAGTGCGCGAGCAGGGCCAAGGCGGCGCTGCGCGGAATGAGCCGCAGCGCGGCGGTGAGCAATTGATTGGCGCGGCTGGTGAGCACGACCGGGCCGGACCTGTCGGACAGCGCTTTCCGAGCGCGATCCACTACTTCGCGAGGTGTCTGGACCAGCCAGGACGGCACATCGTGAGCGGTGTGCGAAGCGGTGCGCGTGACACCCGGACACAAGGCCAGGACATGCACGCCGCGCGGCTTCTGTTCGTGCCACAGCGTTTCGGAGAATGCCGTGACGAAGGCTTTGGAGGCGCTGTAGACGCCGGTCCCAGGCTTTGGGGCAACCCCCAGTGTGGACGAGACATTCACCAGCGCACTACCGGGTGTGGCCGCACCGAGGAAGGTGTGCGCCAGCACGACCACCGCTCGGCAATTCAGATCCAGTGTGGTGAGCGCGGATTCGAGCGGTGCCTCGACGAAGTCACCGTGGGCGGCGGTACCGGCATTGTTCACCAGCAGCGTGTACCCGCCGTGGCGCAACAGTTCGACGGTCGCCGCCAATCCTTCGCCAGTGGCGAGATCGGCGACCAGATAGTCGTGCCCGTCACCGATTTCGGCCATGAGCGCTAGCAAGCCCTCGATCCCACGTGCCACGGCGGTCACGGAATATCCCTGCGCCGCGAGCGCTACCGCGAAGGCCCGTCCGATACCCGCACTGGCCCCGGTCACCAGCGCTCTCACCGCTCGGCCTCGGGCTTGGTGTCCGCGTCGAACAGAAACGAGATGCGCTCCATGACCGTCTTGCGCTGTGTGTTCTGGAAGGCGGCGATGCGCCACTTCCCGTCCTGTTCACGCACCATGGTGTAGGTCTGGGTCTTGGACAGCTCGCTCGGGCGCTCGTCGTCGTACCGGTCGCCTCGGGTGGTGACCACTACGGTGTCCGCACCGAAGAAACGGATGCCGAGGTACGAGTCGGCGAGCTTGCTGCCCTTCAAGAATCCGTCGAACAGCGCACGGTGCGCCTCGGTGAGATCCCGGCGGCCGTCGTAGTAGGTGCCGGCGAACGTGGTGTAGGTGCCGTTCTCGGTGAAGGTCGCGCCGTAGGCGTCGGCGTCGCCCCGTCCCCAGGCCGCGGTCATCTCGGCCAGCGTCGCGCATACCCCGTGCAGGTCCGCGGCGGTGCCGCCGTCCGGTGTGACGCTCGTGCACTCGGCAATGCCCCGGTTGCGCACGTCCGAGGTCTGATCCAGCCACACGTACCCGCCCGCGGCGGCAATGCCGAGGGTCAGTGCGCTCGTGCCGAGCACCTTCACAACGGTGCGGCGATGGGACTTGGCCGGGGTGACGGATCCGGTATTCGTGGTGGTTGTGGTCATGACGGCAGCTTCTCTCGTGCTATTCTCTGCTTAGAAGATTTATCTTCGTTGGAGATGTCTCTTCGTTGAAGAAGAGAATATGAGGAGGGTGCGTACCGTGTCAACAGATAGCCAGGAAAACGACCGTGGCCAGGTCTTTCGGCGGTACCTGAGTTCCGTTGTGCTGCATGCTCAAGCGGGTGCGAAGGCCGTCGGATTGGGTGCTACCGACCTGTACGCGCTCAATATCCTGGAACTGAGCGGAGCCATGACACCCAGCGAACTCGGCACCCGCGCGGGCCTCACCAGCGGACCCACCACCAGGCTCATCGACCGCCTCGAACAGGCCGGTTATGTGCGCCGCGCCAACGATCCCGGCGACCGCCGCAAGGTCATCATCGAGCCGATCGCCCAGCCCGCGGACCTCGACAAGGTGCTCACCCCCGCCCGCCGGAAGATCGGCGAGATCATCAGCGGCTATTCACCCGAACAGCGCGAGTTCCTGTTCGACTACTTCGCCCGCGCGGCCGACGCCTTCCAACAGGCGGCGGGCGAAATCGGCGCCGCGGGCCCGGCCGTCGACTAACGATGCGCTCAATTCTTGCACCTGCGAGCTGCAGGAATGTGGGTGTGATAACACGCGTCCAGCCCCGCGCCGCTGGCAGGGCCTGCTCGCGTTGGGTCCGCCGTCGTTTTCCGAACGATGTGCGCAAGGACCGTGGCCCGTCGTCGGCGCTGAGCTGCTCGAGCTGAAGCGCGGGTCCGTGCGGTAGGTTCACAGCCATGCCCGCTGTTACAGACCTCGGCTTCGCGCGCATCGAGGTCACCCTCGACCTGCCGCTGTTCGAGCCGGAGGAGTCCGAGGTCGGTTTCACGAACTGCACCGCGCGGCTGATGGTGGCGAGCGAGCAGCTCGGTTACGCGAAACTCCACCTGATCGAATTCGACAACTGCGTCAACCCCGTCCACTGGTCCGAGTGCCAGGGCGACAGACATCTCGCCGAGCTGGGCAATGCGGTGTTCGTTCTCCACGACGACCGCTCGTGGGACGTGCAGCACCAGGTACGGGCCGTCCTGCCGCCTGAGGAGCCGGACTGGGCCGTGCTGGTATCACAGGTAGACGTCGACCACGGGCTCGCCGAACGGTATCCCGGCCTCGCTCCGGCCGTTCTGGATGCCGCTCTGGTCTGGGTTCGCCGACCAGGCGTCATGTTCGCTGCGCTGCTTGCCGACGAACCTGAACACTTCGAGGGCATCGGGTTCACACCGTGCCGCGATGGGGATCCGCGACTGTCCGTCAAGAACATTCCCTGCTGACCGTACGCCGGCGCCGTCCGGGCTCCGGTTCGCTGCTGGCGGGTATCGATCGGAGCATTCAGGTCGTCAGCAGCAGCACGGTATGTGTCGCCGCTGCCGCGACGGCGCGGACACTCTCGAACAGGTCTACCGCCGAGCGCTGGCCGTCCGAACCTGAACACCCGCAAGCAAAGTCGATGGCGATGACGCACGAGGGCGGGTCCGGCCTCGTATGCTGCGCTCGTGCAATTGTTCGCGGTTGGCCCTGGTGCGTGTGGGTTTCTCGCTTCGGGGCCGATGGCGGTCGGAGTGGTGGCGGTGGGCCAGCATGCCACCGGCGTTATCGCGATCGGCGGGATCGCGACCGGCTTCGTCGCATTCGGGCAGGTGTCGACCGGGGTGGTCGCGATAGGGCAACTCGCTCGGGGTGGAATTGCCGTGGGACAGTTGGCGATCGGTTTGGCGGCGATAGGTCAGCTCGCGATCGGCGTCGCGTGGGTCGGGGGCCTCGGGATCGGTGCTACGCGCGGATTCGGGGTGACACTCGGCCTGTTTCCCGAGACGGCGGTGAATTCCGCACGGGCGCACCTGCGGTGGCGATGGAACCAACTCCGCGGGATTCCCGACGACCAGCCCATCGTAGAACCAGATCCGCCCTGGCGAATCCCGGCCGCGACCCTGGGAACTGCTGCACTGTCTATCGTGTGGTGGTTCATCGCCGGCCGGGCCATGATCGAGGCCGTCCACGGTTGAGCCCAGTTTGTTCGACCGGGGGTAAGTCCCTTGCAGTGGTTGAGATTTCGGTTCCGGACCTGGTCGGGTTTGGGGTGTGTTGGTCCCGGGATGTGAGTGGGCCATCGATTGGTGGTGAGCGAGCTACCGCCCTTGTCTGTCGAGAGCGAAAACCGCTCGACAGTGGTGGCTGCGGTGCCTTTCGATCACCCCCATGGGTTTGGCACGCAAAGGGACTCGAATTATCCACGTGGACGGCGTGGACTACCGATGGGTGGTGGCTCCGAACGATGAACGAGGACTGGCCATCGTCGTCGAGATCGCCGACGGTCCTGGACAACGAATGGCGACCTGGGTCAATCACGACACAGTGATAGCCCCTGGACTGGTCGCGGAGGTGATCCGGTCCGCGCTCGGTAGGGGATGGACGCCTCAGAAACTTGGTGTACAGGCGACCTACTAGCGAGAGCGCTCCGTCCCCGACGGGCAGCTCGAGATCGCCGCGGGTGGTTGATCATCGGCAGTAGCCGACGTTCTGCGGCGCACCGGTTCCGGCCGCCGGCACCCCGCGCTGGCTGGTTCGGTCAGCGCGGGGTGCGGCAATCGCGCTCATGGACGGACCGGCTACGGGGCTTGGAGAATGATCGTTCCGTGGACCCGTCCGACGCCGCCGACACTCCCGGGGAAGTGAAGCCGACGCGTAGGGCACATGGCTGTACAAGATCAGGCTGGCGGCGGGCGCCTCCACCGACCGCCTGCTCACCGCCGCCGAATACGCGAGGATGGTCGGCTGACCATCGTTTTCCGAACAATGCGATCAGCAGTCACAAGCCCCGGCAGAGCTGTTCGACACGCCGGTGTGACGCCATGCCGTCCGAGATTGCTGGAGCGGCTGCATTCGGCGTCGAAACCTCTACAGCGGCAACACCGTTTGCAAACGCACTGTAAGCCGAATGTCGCGCACTCGCGATACGAAGGAAGCGTGACGAGCGGCAACTCCGCTCGTACCAGTTTCAGATCCCGGCACCTCAGCTTAGTAGGTGGTCCAATCGCGGGGCCGCGCCGGGCGGGATCAGTTCGGCGATATCGGTTCGGAGGACGGCCATTTCAGTGTCGTGGGTCGCGCGGGCATGAGGTAGGACCGCCACCTGGCCCAGGGGCCCGCGCAGGAGGCGACTCCAGTAGTAGGCAGCGAAAGCAACCGGTACGCGCGTGAAGATCGCGCTCAGGCCGGGCGGGGTGATCTTGATACCTTGGACTTCCAAGGCGTGGAAGCCGTCTCGGACGGCTCGCACCATCGTCCGCATAGCAATGTGGTTGGTGGTGAGGCGCGGCAACGAATAATCGGCGCGGGCGAGGGCGGCGGACAGGGCCAGCACGAACACCGCGTGCGTGGCCAGCCAGGCATCCATGTGATCGGTGCGTTCGACCCGAAAACCCGCTTCAACGAGTGCCTGGACCAGCGGGTCCTCACGTCCACCCCGGCATTCCACCGTGGTCGGCTGCTGTCTGATCTGCAGGTAGTGCACCGTTCCGTCGGGCGTTATGTGGCCACCGACTCCCGGAAAAGCACCGATCACACGATCGGCGCCACAGCGCTCGCGCAGCGAGCCGAGGCCCAAAGGATTGTTGAACATCGGTACGAGGACACCGGCGGGCACGGTGGCGGCCGCATCGATCGCCGCCACGCTCTGATCGCGGCGCACGGCGATCAGGATGAAATCGAAGAACTCCTCGGGCACCGCCTCGACCACGCACACCCTCGCGTGGGTGCAGGTCGATCCTTCGCGCAGCGTGATGCCCTGCGAGGCAAGCTCGGCCGCTGTATCCCCACGGGCGAGCACCGTCACCTCGTGGCCGGCGTCGACCAGCCGGCAAGCATGGATTCTGCCGATGACGCCGGCACCGATCACGAGGACGCTGAGTGCGCGCATCCCTCATTGTGCGCCTGTAGTTGGGGCGTCCGTCCGGCCTGGAACAAACCGTGCGCCGCCGAGTTCGAATAAGAGGTCTGCCCAGTTCGAATAGCAGGTCTCCGGAAATCAACGGGCCACGATCACCTCAGGCAGCGATTCGGCCCGCCGGCTGTGCGCGCTCATAGCCGATGAGCTCGCGTGCTTGCGGATCTCGGTCAGTGCCTTGGCTATTCGATCGACCTGATACGCGACAAGACACGCCGCCCAACTCACCGCCCAGCGCAGCAACGGCCCGACGTCAGGGAACTTACTCGCCGGTTCCTCTCATCCGGATCACGGCCGGTGACTTGGCGGTAGGCCGCGGCGCACCGGTGTACGTGGCCGAAAACATCCTTATGCCATGCGGTGTACTTGTTGCTGCGCTGCGTCATCGGTACATGGGGTGGCAGACAACCGTGCTGACGGGAATCAGCCCCCGCGGTCGAGCAGTCCCCTGAAAGCGCGCCGCACTGTGTGGCGCCGGCTAGGGCCTCAGCACGATTTTGCCGTGGGTGTGTCTGCGTTCGAGTTCGGTGTAGGCCTGACGAACCTGCGTCAACGGGTAGACGTTCGCGATCGGGACTTCGAGGTGTCCGGCGGCGATCAGGCCGGCCAGTTCGGCGAGGACCTCGGCGCCCGGCCTGCCGTTGGGCCCGGGTTCGGTCTTGACCCCGTGCTTCGCGGCTGCTGGGAAATCGATGATGGTGTCGATCCGCTCGATTGCGACGCCGAGAGCGAGGGCCAGTTCGACGTAGCCGTCGCCGTAGGTGTCGATGAAGGCGTGGATGCCGCCCGGTGCGGCCGCCTTGATCCGGTCCATGGCGCCGTCACCGTATGCGACGGGGATCACGCCATAACTTTGCAGCCACTCGTGGTTGCGCTCGCTCGCCAGGCCGATGACCGTGGCTCCGGCGCGCCGGGCGAGCTGAATTGCGAATGAGCCGACTCCTCCGGCTGCTCCGGAGATAACGACGGTCTCGCCCTGCTCGAGCTGTACGGAATGCACTGCTCCCCATGCGGTCACGCCGGCGATGTATAGGCCGCCCGCCACCTCCCATGGGACGTTCTTCGGTTTGGGGGTGAGGTGGTCGACGTCGACGAGTACCAGCTCGGCCTGGGCTGCACGCCGCTCGGAGAATCCGATTACCTCGTCGCCGGGCGCGAATCGGTCGGCTCCGGCGCCGATTTCGGCGACGACTCCGGCGAGATCGCTGCCCTGCCCGGAGGGAAAGGTCGAGGGAAAGATGTCCGTCATCGCGCCGGTGCGTAACGCCGCCTCACCGGGGTTGATGCCTGCTGCTCTTACCTCCACGAGGACCTGCCCTTCCCTGGGCACGGGGCGGTCGACCTCCTCGATCCGCAGGACGTCGATTCCGCCGAATTCGTCGTACCTGACTGCCTTTGTCATTGTCTTGCTGCTCCTTCGGCGCGCGATGCGCCGCTGACTTCGAGAACGGGGATGGTTCCGGTGTGTCTGTCACCAGGGCACTGTTCCGGCGTCGTCGAAGAATCCGCCGGTCGGTCCGTTGTCGGGCAGGGTCGCGAGGCGAATCGCGATCGCCGCCCCCTGCTGTGGTGTCCGGTCGCCTTGGAAGCCGTTGAGGTCGGTGGCGGTGAAACCGGGGCAGCCGGAATTGATCAGGATGTTGGTACCGCTCAGTTCCTTGACGTATTGGATGGTGACGGCGTTGAGGAACGTCTTCGACGCCAAGTACACGGTGGGAACCGGGCCCATGTCGATGCCGGGAGTGGTCTGCAGGGTGAGCGAGCCCACGCTGCTGGACATGTTGACGATTCGCGGTGATGCCGAGCCACGCAGCATGGGCAGCATCGCGTTGGTGACCCGGATGACGCCGATCACGTTGGTTTCCACCACAGTTCGCACGATCGAGGGATCGACCGTGGTGGGTGTCTGCGGCATGCCGCCGGTGATCGCGGCATTGTTGACCAGGGCGTCGAGCCCTCCGGCATGGTCGGCGATCAGCTCGGCCGCGGCAGCAACACTCGCGTCGTCGTTCACGTCGAGCGGCACGCCGAACGCATCGGTCCCGGCCGCGCGCAATTTCTCCACCGCGGTCTCGCGGCGTTGTGGATCCCTCGCGCCCACGCCGATTCGCCAGCCGAGGGCACCCAGGCCCGCCGCGATCTCGTATCCGATTCCTTTGTTCGCGCCGGTCACCAGCGCGATCGTCTGTTCACTCATGCCATCGATCTTGATTCGGACTCGGGTGGGGCGTCCAAGACCGATCAGGTGGGCGACGATACCGCACGGGTATTGGTCGTGGTGAGCGCCGGATACGATGACACGGTGGAGACGCGGGAGTTGCGATACTTCGTGGCCGTCGCCGAAGAGTTGCACTTCGGGCGGGCGGCACAACGGCTCTCGATGGCGCAACCGCCGCTGTCGCGGGCGATCCAGCAGCTCGAACGGCGGCTCGGAATCGTTCTGCTGCACCGCAATTCCCGCGCGATCACGTTGACCGAGGCCGGGTCGGTGCTGCTGCGGGAGGCCCGCCTCGCTCTCGAAGCGGTCGAAGCCGCTGAGCGGCGAACCCGCCGCGCCGCGGCCGACCAGCCCGGTGTGGTGCTGGCCACCAAGGCCGGAGCCTCCAGCGAACTGTTGTCGAAGCTGCTGCACGCCTACGCCGCCGAACCGGGCGCCGTGGCAGTCGAGGTGATGCTGTGCGGGCCAGGCGAACCGGAAAACCTGCTACGCACCGGGCGTGCCGACGTTGCTCTGCTCCACCGGCCTTACGACACGACGGCCGGATTCGACACCGAGGATCTGCACACCCAGCAACAGGTCGTAGTCCTGCCCGCGGGGCATCCCCTCGCCAACCGGGCGCATCTGTCGTTGGCCGAGGTCAACACCCAGACGAACCTGCCCCTGCCGCGCTGGCCCCGACGGGATGGCAGCTATCCGGACGGCCCCGGCCCGCAGGTGCGCGACCATACCCAACTATTCCAACTGATCGCGCTCGGACTGGCCTGCGCGGTCGTGCCCGAGTCGCTGCGAACCCGGCTACGCGACGATCATGCCGTCGTGCCCGTACCGGACGCACCGGCCGTCACGACCGTCATCGCCTGGCCACCACACAGCAGATCCAAAGCCATCGCCGACCTCGTCCGGACGGCGATACGCCTCTAGCCGATAACATCCGCACATGCCGTGCACCGCGCCGACCGAACCGGCCGGCGCGTAGCCGGCCGGCGCCGAGAATGCTCGCGGCTCAAAGCGTCCGTTTCTGCCGAATTCCACTGCGGGAACACGTGACGGTCCCGAGCTGTTCGCATGCGGGCGATTATTCCGCCGCCCCGGGACTTGGCCATGACCGCGATGCCGGGTCGGGGATCCGCCATGGCGGGTTCAGGCGATTGGCTCCGGCGTAGAACAGGCAAAGACGGTGGCCGTCGGGATCGCGCAGCCATGCCTCTCGCCACAGCCACGACATGTCGGCGGGCAGGCTGTCGAAATCCACGCCCGCGGCGCGTAGCCGGGCGCATTGGTCGTCGAGGTCATCGGACTCGAAGTAGATGGACACCTGCGCGCCGCCGGGCACGGAGTCCACCAGCTCGACCGAGAACGTGCTGTCGCCCTCAGGACATTGGAACCGCAGGTAGTGGTCTTCTTTGACGATCAGCTGGAGTCCGAGCAGTTCATAGAACCGCTCGGACCGGCGCAGGTCGGTGGTACCGATCGTGATCTGATTCAGCCGCATCCGGCCACTGTGCAACCTCGACCGCGGTTCAGGTCGACCGTTCACGTGAGGTTGCGAGCGAGATCGATGTCTGTTGCCGCACAACCGATGACGCGGCCGCTTCGCCGATTCCGGTTGCACGGCACCACTGTGCCCAGCCTGTTCAGCGGAAGAATTCGCGCAGTGCGCCGGCCACCGTGGGGACGTCGTCAGGGTGATGACGTTGTCCGGGCAAGGTGACGGTGCGGGCATCGGGCAGCGCCCCCTGGAGCAGGTCAACGCTGGCCCTGCCGTAGGGATCGGTGATCTCGCCGGCGAGGAGAAGGGTGGGCAACTCGATGGCCGACCAGGATGCGATATCGGGGTCCATCGCCGTGAGGCATTCGAGATCGGCGACCAATCCGGGCGCGCGGAAGGCGAGAGCGTCCGCGAGCGGTTGCAGGGCCGCGCGGGGAGGGACGGGATCGGTGATGGCGGTGAAGAATTCGATGATCGCGTCCTCGGGCCGTCCGCTCTGCATGTGGAGCCGAATCTTCTCGAGCGTCGGCGTCAATGGAGGGCCGGCGAGCGCGACCGGGGGCTCGTACAGTGCGAGACGCCGCACCATCGACGCATTCCGCTGCATCGCCTCCAAGGTGACCAGACCGCCCGCCGAGTGCCCGAAGACGAAAGCAGGTTCACCCACCGCGGCCAGGACAGCCGCCAGATCGGCGGCTTGCGCGGCGAACTCCGCTGGGCGCGGGCCGTTTCCGCTCGATCCGTATTCACGTCGTTCGATCACGACGACCCGGTAATCCGGAGCCAGCAGCCCGGCCAGCTCCAGATACGTGTCCAAGGTGACCAACGCGCCGGGAACGATCACCAGCGCCGGCCCCGCCCCTTGCGTCTGAAAGACAATGCGCGTGCCATCGGCCGACACGACGCTCTCGATGCAAACCGCCACGTTTCGATCTTGACATACATCTACGGGTCCGCAGAGAGACGAAGCAGTCGCGCAGCCCGTCAGCGCAAACCCAACGTTGTTCGCCCACCGCGCATTCCGGCAAGGGGCGAGACTCACCTGTCGCTCGCGAATCAGATGACTCCCGCGCAGAACATCCGCTTCTGCCGCATACCGCGCTGACCGAACCGGCCAGCGCGGAGCATCGGAAGATCAACTGGCCGTGCCGATCCGAGGTCTGCGGAACGTCCGCACCGATCACGCGATGTTGTCGTGCTCGTAACCGTGGCCGACCATCACAAGGAGACCGTGGACATCCGCGACGACCTCGAGCAGGCCGGGGTCATCGTAACGATCGAAAGCCGCGGTGACCGCGCGCAGCGCCGGTCCCTCGTTGAGCCAGACGACTAGTTCACGGTAGGTCGGTAACGCCCGGTTCCAGAAGGCGTTGCACGGGATCAGAAGTCCGCCTTTCTGTCGGCAGCCCCACGTGACGAACTCATACAACCGGCGGACTGCGACATCGCAGTCGAGGTCGGCCCAGCGCAACAGCCGAGGTGTAATCGTGTCCTCGGCCAAACCCAGTGCGCACAACAGAGTGTCGACGCACTCGTGCGAGGGATCGCGGGTCAGCAGATCGTGCCAGAGTGCGTCGAAGACGGCAGCGATGGCCTCGGCCTGCGGCCAGGATTGCCAACCCGCCCTGCGAAGTTTGTCGTAGAACACTTCGATGTCGGGCATTCGACTGTCATCGCTGTGCAGCAGTTGCAGAATCCGTCCGGCCAAGTAGTGGAGATCAGCTTCGGACCCAACGGTGTTCAGCACACTGAAGGCGTAGTCACCAAGTTCGATTCCGGTCAGCCGATGACGCGGGTGCATCAGGACAGGGGCGAAGTCGTGCGCCTTCTTGCAGTGCGGGCAGCAGTCGATCGCCGCGGGTGGCCGAACTGAGCTGAAGGCTTCGCCGAGTGCCTCCAGCGCCAGCGCGAGCCCACGATCCGGTTGATCGGATTCGATCTCGAACGGCCCGCCGCGCGATCTACACGACAGTCGCCTCTCCGCCGCCATGCTGCACAGTATGCCGAGATCACCCACAGCAAGACCATTCAATTGTTCAGCGCTCCAAGACCTTCTCAGGAACGCACTCAATTGCCGCATACCGCTCAGAACCGGTCAGCGCGGGGCATCGGAAGATCAACTGGCCGTGGCGATCCGAGGCCAGCTGAACGTCCGCTACTGCCGACGAGCGAGTGGCTGACGCGTCCCGCCGCAGGAGTTGTCGGAGGGCTGTAATACGTTGCGCTCGTGGCAACATGTTCGAGTTCCTGATCTCGGTTGACCTGCGGGATGAGCTCTCCGCAGCAGATGTGGCGGAGTTGCGCTGGCATCTGGGGTTGGGTGAAGCTCCCGCGGATGGCCTTCGGATCGAAAGCGGGATCCGATTCGCCATCGAAGGTGACGACGGAGAACCGGTTCTCCTGGATCCTGAACCCCTGCTCGGTGCACACGGGCCCGCGTGGAAGATCGGGCGAATGCTCGGTGCGGATCTCGAACGAACCTCGGCTGGATGGCATCTCGAAGCTCGGCAGGAGGTGCACGTCGAAACGCTTCAGGAGATGACCGAGCTGATGCTGTGGCTGTATCGGCGCGTGGATCTCGGAATGGTCTGCCCCGATGGTTCGGTAGAGCTTGCACGTTTGCGCTGGTACGAGGACACGGAATCGACTCCGCTGATGGTCAGGGATACCCACGTCTACTGGCCTCAATAGCTAGACGATGCAATATCCGCTCAGTAGCCGCATTGGAGGACGTTTCCGCGCATTCGTAGCTCGCCAACCACTCATGAGCCGTCGTGCATGGCATAACGCTTGAACGCGCAATTCTGCCGCTGATGCGACAGCGGCGCGGTACCGAGATGCCCTGCAGTTCAGGACATCCTGTTGTGCCGACTCCCCTTCTGATCGCGACTGAGCCTACGCGGCCCGATACCCTGGCCGAGTGCCAATCTCGTTCGACATCAGCGGTTTCCAGACCGACGCCACCGACAGCTGGATCGATCCCGAAACCGGCGATCGGGTGATCGTGCAGTACTTCGCGCTCGTCCCCGACCTGCCGGCACCGCTCGAGGATCTCGACACACTGCGACGGCGGCTCTGCGAAGTCCATGCCAGCAGCGGCAGCCTTATCGAGGCATCCGTCATCAGCGTGGACGGGCAACCGGCTCTGCTGCGTGTGGAAAAGATGCCTCGGCACGATCAGCCAAGTGGTCTGCTGTTCGCTGCGTCGATCGTGATTCCCAAGGACCGTTGCAGCATCGCGCTGATGATGTTCTGCGAGGAGACCGGCACAACCGGGATTCGGGAGGCCGTGACCATGGAACTCTTGGGTTCCGGGAATTTCTTCACACCGCATCCCTACGCACCGGACGTTCAGGGCCAACTGCCCTACAACCGTAGCGATGACATGGAGTGGGATAACGCGTTACCGGATCATCCACTGACCCGACTGCGGCGGCTGGTTGCCCGCATTGCACCGACCATCCGCCTCGATCCTGAGTTCGCAGCACTGCCACCGTTCCGGGCTGAGCGGCGACGGCTCCAGCATGCCCTCCGGCGCTGGTTTGGTCGCTGAGCACGGGATACCGGCAGAGCTTACCGAGGCACACAAAGACTTTCTGTGCCTCTTCCCGCGCTGACCGAACCGGCCCGCGCGGGGCGCTGGCGGCCGGAACCTGGTGCGGTGCGGAACGTCCGCTATTGCCGCATACCGCGCTGACCGAACCGGCCAGCGCAGTCAGCCCGGAAGATCAACGGGCCGCGAGCATCTCGGGCGGCTGACCAACCGACGGCAGTGCACGGTAATGCCGATGTGCGAGCCTGGGCTTGCGTTAGGTCGCCCGTTGACTGCTCGGGTACGGCGCGCGATAGGGATGCTCAGACGTGGCAGCGGACGTTGAACAGCAGCGTATCGGCGGGCAAGGACGCCAGATAGTCGGCGATGTGTTCGTAGCCTGGGGCCAGGTCCGGGGTGTGCGGGCAATCGGCGGGGCTGTGGCAGGCGCCGTGGATACCTGTCCAGCCATCCTCGTACCACCAGCCGCTGAGAGATAAGATATTGCGTTGCGGGAGAGCATATTTCACAGCTCGTCCGACGAATTCATCGCGGGTGACAGGATCTATCGTAATGACCGGATCATACGTACCGGCGGGCCCGCCCAATCCGCGCGTAGTGGACAACGTGCCCAGGTAGTCTCCGAAGGCACGGACAAGGGGCTGCGCGGAGTAGCCCACCGATATCTGTTCGCAGGCCTCGCACGTATCTGCGTCGATATCGCAGAAGTGGCTCTCGTAGAAGGAGTCTCGAGCAAGTGCGGTCGGCAGCTCTGTGGCGAGTTCGTGCCACCGTTGCCAGATAGCGTCTGCCAATGCCCGTGTCTGCTCCAGATGGACCTGTGACGTCGGTAGATCGAGGAGGGCGCGGGGACCGCCTGCGCACCAGCCGTATTCGCTGGGTATGGTCTCCAACGTGGTTGTCCTGCCATCGGTGTGATGGGCAGTCGGAGAATGATGGACGAGCCTGCTGTCTCGTTCGAAGCCTGCCAGAACGGGCAAACCTTCTGTGATTCGCCACGTATCCCAGATGTCCAGGTCCTCGCCTCGGCGGTAGTCGAGTTCGAATGGTGCCATTGCTTCCGCTACTGCGTCTTCCACCCGCGTGGCCTCGCGCGAGGGAAGACACACAATGATCCTCATACCTGCCATGCCGACATCAGACCAGCCCGTGGGCATCGCGGTACAGCGAATTTGCTCTGCTCAGTCTCCGGTTGGACTCAGCCGGTCATCGAGCCGAAAACGCCACGGGGTGAACGCCGCTCGACCTTCGGCGATGCACGGTAATGCCGAATGTCGGATCCAAGCTCACGAATGAGCCGGGTAGCTGATTACCAGCCGCCGCCGGCCAGCCATTCTGATTGGAACTGCGACGGAGTGATCTCGGCTGCGCTGACGTTCGGATCCGCCGACAACGTTGCGAGATCGACGAGATCATCATCCAGCCACGTGCGATCGGTCCGGACGAACCCACCGACACATTCTGTGCGGCCGTCTCGGAACTTCTGGACCTTTCGACACTCGTGACCCTCGCCGTCTACCTCGCTGAAGATCTCATACCCTTCGTCACCCGCAGCGCTCGAGTTGGTGACCTGGAAGTACCGCATGCCAGGTTCGTCCGGAGTGAAATCCTCTGCCGCATTACTCCAACCGGACGCGAACGGCCCCCAGTTGGGCGGGCGATACCGGTCGGTGCGTCGCTGGCCTTCCGGCAGCAGATCCTGAATCCATTGTGGGCGCCTCTCCCTGGGGTAGATGTGGGGCCTGGGGTCGGTCTCGGTGTAGAGATGTTTGCTCGATTCCACCGGTTCATACCCGAACTGCGAGGTGACTTCACCCCCAGGCTGGATGAGCAGGCGAAGAGTGGACCACGTCCCGAGTCCCGGCGTCGGCGTCCACTGCCACAGTTCCCGAAGTGCATGGGGGACGCCGACGGGCAAATCCAGCCAACCCAGAAATGGACCGGCGGTGGTGGTAATGCCGACTTCTACGTCGAGTGCTCTCTCATCCTCCACGGTCCAGGTCAGCTCGACCTGCGTCCACTCCAGAGGCTCGACGTTCGTATCGACGACATGGATCACCTCCTCGGCGATCCTCTGCACCAGTTGCCGTTGCCGCTGGGAAACAACCTGATGATCGGCTTCACTGAACACTGGTACCCCTTCTCTCGACAGCGATTTCACCAGATAAGCAACGCACTGTCATGCCACTGTTCGATCGGTTCGGGACGGCCGCGGCGCCCGATCTAACGCACAGATCTGGCGATTCCAACGCGATCTCACGCGCGGGCTCCGGCGGCTATCGTCGACGAGGTTGAAGTTTCGCGTGCACGCCCATTACGCGGAGTTGGCGCTCGATGATCTCCATCTCGACACGTGTACCTTCGAGGCCGGTCGTGCGTAGCCTCTCGGCCAATGCCTTGGCCTGCTCCAGTGACAGGGGCCCAGTTAGGCGTAGTGCTCGCATCAGCGTGGCTGTCGGCACATCGACCGCGCCAAGTTCGAGGACGGCAGTTCTGTTGGCGGCCAGGATGGCATCACGAAAGCCCGCGAGTGGTTTCGGATAGCCGCAGTCCGCCCAGACCGTGCCACATGTCGAGCATTGTCCGTCGATATCCCACCGGTGGTGTTCGCCTACCAGCGCCTCGGTGAGTGTGGACTCGGTCAGTGAGCCGCAGTTGAGACAAGGCATCGGGTACGGGGCTGATTCGGTGACGATCTCCACTTGGTCGAACCTAGTCGCGTGACAGCTCGACGCGAGTTCGACGGGCTGTCGGCCGGATGTGGATGTCGGTGTGCGAGTTGAGAGCTCAGATCACGATCGGCGAAACGCACTCATCTGCCGCATACCGCGCTGACCGAACCGGCCAGCGCCGGGCATCGGAAGATCAACTGACCGTGCCGATCCGAGGCCAGCTGAACGTCCGCTACTGCCGAGTTGAGGACTATTGGCTGTCCGTTGACTCGGCGGGCCAGAACAGTGCTATCGGTCGTGCACTTCGCGTTCGTCCCACTCAAGGCCGAGTCGAAATGCTTGTAGCCCCTGCGGTTGTAGTGACATCCAAGCGCGGAACCGCAGTTCTCGTCCCGGGTTGGTGATGTCCTGGGCGCGCATGGCGGCTTTGGTGATGGCCGCGATGTCGCGCCCTACGGTCGGGCCGTGTGGATACATGTGTGTGCGGACATCGCCGCCTTCGTAGATTTCCACACGGTGCTGGGCGTACGCACAGAACCAGCCCTGTGGATCGCCCCGGGTTTGAGGGAGACCGTTGGATCTGGAGAGGATCAACGGTATGGCTGGGAATCGGAGATATCCGCAGGAGCTGCGGGAACGC